>DATAXV010000141.1:0-40127 GCA_036272915.1 Candidatus Dormiibacterota bacterium | reverse complement strand
TTCGTCACGGAACGCGCTCAGCGTTCCGCGCCGTCGTCCTTGACCTCCTCCATCAGGAGGACAGCCCCCGTCTTGCCCTCGATGGTGAGCGTGCTCCCGACGATGCGGCATCGGATGCGACGGCCCCGGCGATTGACGGCGTCAGCGAGCAGCTCATGAACCTCGTCTGGCCGGCCGATCGTGTTCTGAACGAGGCGCTTCACCTGATCGAGGGGTAGCCCCACGTCGAGATTCATCAGCGGCTCGTCATAGACCTCCCCCGGCCGCAGGCCCCAGAGGTCCTCCGCCTTCCCGTGCCACATCTTCACCCTCAGATCGTTGTTGACGACGGCCACGCCGAGCCTGAGGCTGGTCAGCACCGACTCCATGAAGGCGTTGATGTCCTCGAACTCGTCGCTGCGTTGACGGAGCTCGCCGTTGATGGCCTGGAGCTCGCTGTTGGTCGACTCGAGCTCCTCGTTCATCGTCTCCAGCTCCTCGTTGCTGGACTGGAGTTCCTCGTTCGTCGTCTCCAACTCCTCAACCGTGGACTGGAGCTCCTCGTTGGTCGTCTCCAGCTCCTCGTTCGTGGACTGGAGCTCCTCGTACGCCGCTTCCAGCTCCTGGCGCGAGCGTTGCAGGTCCTCCTGCAGGCTGTGATAGTCGGTGACGTCGGTGAAGGTGATGCTCGCGCCCAGGATTTCCGGGTCACCCAGCAGCGGGGCGACCGAGACGTCGAGGTACTGGACGGCGCCATCGCCGACGTTTCGCTGCACGTTGTGAACCGAGACGGCGCGGCGGTCCGCGAAGGCCTGCTCCATGAGCGACCGGAGCTCGGCCGGCCGATAGGAGATCTCAAGGTCCTGAAGCGGGCGCCGCAGGTCTCGCGAATCGAGTCGGAACCACTCCCTTGCCCTCTCGTTGACGAGCACGATCCGTCCGGAGGCGTCGATCACGAGCTGGGCCTCCTGTATGGATTCGTGGGCGAGCTCGAGGAGTCGCAGGTGCCTGCCGAGGGTCTCTCGGTCCATTCCGTCGTCTGGTGCCGGCAGTCCCAGGATCCGGTCGCGCGGCCCCGACGTGGTGACCTTGGAGAAGATCCGGTGACGGAGGTCGACGGGGATGAACAGCCCCGTGTGGGGCAGCAGCATCTCGGCCTTGCCGACGAAGATGAATCCGCCGTCCCTCAGCGCGTAGTGCAGCCGCGACAGGACCTTCGCCTGCGTCTCGGCGGTGAAGTACATCAGCGTGTTGCGGCAGAGCAGCATGTCGAGCCGCGAGATCGGCGCGTCCTGCACGAGATCGTGGCGTCCGAAGATCAGGGATCGCCGCAACTCGCTCCTGAAGACGTACTGCGAGCCCGCCGCCTCGAAGTACCTGGCCACGAGCTCTGGCGCGATCGGCTCCAGCTCGCGGGCGGCATAGGTGGCGCTCCGGGCGTGGGCCAGGGCCTCGTCGTCTATGTCCGTCGCGTAGATCTTCACGCGTCGCCGGAACGCATCCGCCCCCATCGCCTCGCTCAGGACCATCGCCAGCGAGTACGCCTCCTCGCCGCTGGCGACGCCGGCACACCAGCACCGGATTGGTTCCTCCGGGTCGGATTTGGCCTGCAGCACCTGCGGTACGACTTCGCTCGCGACGAGGTCCCACGCCTCCTTGTCCCGGAAGAAGCTGGTCACGTTGATGAGAATCGTGTTGAAGAGCTGCTCAAACTCTTCCGGGTGCACCTGGAGATGGTCGAGGTAGTCTGAGATCTGCGTCACACCCACGGTGTGCATACGCTTATGGACCCGCCGGATCAGGGTTGGCCGCTTGTATCCGGTTAGGTCGAAGGCACGCGATTCTCGGAGGAACAGGAGAAGCTCTTCGAAATCCGTGTCCGAGCCGCTCGAATCTGGGCTCACACCCAATTTCCGCGCGTAGGCATTCCCAGCACGAGATTACACCTATGAGCACATCGCGTGACAACGGTGAGAGCCGGTGTTGTGTGCGATCCTTGTCCCATGCCCGGTGGGCCACGTCGGATAGTTACGATCGGCGGCTCGGCGGGCTCTATTGAGGTCCTCAAGACTATCGTGGCGGGGCTCAAGGCGGAGCTCCCGGCGGCGGTTCTCGTCGTCGTCCACATCCTCCCGTCCTCGGAGAGTCGTCTACCCAAGCTTCTCGCCGGGCGCAGCCGGCTTCCCGTCCGCCACGCGGCCAACGGTGAGCCGATCGCAGAGGGGACGGTCCTGGTCGCGCCTCCCGACCACCATCTGCTTGTCAACGGGGACGATGTGGCACTCAGCCACGGGCCGATGGAGAATTCGTCCCGGCCTTCCATCGACGTCCTGTTCCGATCCGCGGCGCAGACGTCCGGCGTGGCGCTATGCGGCGTCATCCTCTCCGGAACGCTCGACGACGGAGCGGACGGCCTGCGGCGGATGGTGGACGCCGGCGGGGTCGCCATCGTGCAGGATCCCGAGGATGCCCAGCAGCGTGATATGCCGGTCAACGCGATCGCGAGCTGCCCGACCTCTCGAGTCCTTCCCGGAGATATGATCGCCGCTGCCATCAACGAATGGGCTGACGATGGCCCCACCGGTGGCGGCGCGCTGGCAAAGGGTCGGTCAGACGTCGTGGCGGATGAACCCGGCGACGGCATCTCGCTGGTGGGCGAATCGCTGCGCCCCACGGGACTCACCTGCCCCGAGTGTCGTGGTGTCCTGTGGACGAGCGACGGTGCTGGTGAACCCCACTTTCGGTGCCGCGTCGGGCATCGGTTCACCTTCGAAACCCTGCGTCACCTCCAGCGCACCGAGGTCGAGCGATCGATGTGGGCGGCTGTCCGCGCTCTGGAGGAGGAGGCCAGCCTCTGCCGCCAGATCGCAACCCGAGCCGAGAGCAACGGTCGCCTCGGGCTGGCCATGCGGTTCGGCCGGCGTCACGACAGCACCCTCCGCCACGCCGACACCCTGCGTGACCTTCTGCACCACTTCGGTGACCCCGCGCCGGTTTCGGGGAGGGAGAGCTGAGAGCATGCTGCGTCCAGGCCGCCGTCCGATCCGATACGGGCCGTACCCACCCCTGAGCGCGGTGTCCACTCATGGCTGACAGCGCTGACAGGATCGAGGAATTCTTCGCGGACACGGTCGAGAGAGACCTCGAGGGCGCGCTCCTGCCCATCGAGGGCATCACCGATCCGCTGAGCAGGTACAAGCAGGCGGCTCGCGCCGAGGCCTTTCTCCTCCGCGCCGCCGATTGGCTGACGGACGTCCGCGCCGCGTCAACGCTTCGACTGCACGAGGGTGGTGCGTCGTACGCGATGATCGCGGAGAAGATCGGTCTGAGTCGCGCCCGCGCGCAGCAGCTCGTCAACCGGGGTCGTGAGGTCGAGACCGACACCGCCGGGCTGGTGCGCAGGCAGGCTGAGCTTCTCTCCACGGGGCGAACGCTGAGGGAGCGGATGCGCCAGCGTGTCGAGGAGAGTCGACGCATCAGGGAGGCCGCCGAACAGTCCCGGAGGCTCCGCGCTCGCAACCGGCGGGTTCGCTGACGGGCCACACGCCCACGAAGCCGCGGGGGTTTGGGGGGCGGGTTCCGAAGGCGGGCGCCGCACCGGACCGCGCCATCGGATTCATTCCACCTCGTAGCGATCACCGCGCGGTTTGACAGCTCCTCTACGGTGAGAAGGGCTCCTGGAGGACGCTCAGAACCACGTCGGCGTGGTGGCTCGCCGCCTGCTCCCGCTCGCGGAACCGCTCAGCCATCTCGCTGAGAGCGCCGCTCTCGGCCGTTGCGGCGATTCGCCCGGCAACCACGGCTTCCTCTCGCAGCGCGCGCACGGCCGCCAGCATGGCCCTCTCAACCTCAACCCGTTGGAGATGTTCGAGCGTCTCGTAGCTGAACCGGTGACCAATCCGGCAGCGGAGGCTCTGACTCCCCGGCTCCTCGTCTGACCACAGGGCGCCGTGGCACTCGGGGCAGGTCAGGCCGCTTGGAGTCCCGGGAACGTCGCTGGCCCACAGGATCCCCTCCGTGGAGGGAAGGGCCGGGGCTGGTACGGGATCCCGGATCGGTGTCGACTCCAACTTCCCTGTGGCGGCGGCGACGATGCTGGCGGCGAGCCGTTCCGGGGGTATGACCAGGCAGGACTGCACGGCCGCGATGCCGTTTCTGGGCATCTCCGGATAGAGGGCCTCCGAGGGGTCCTGGGCCATCGCGACTCCGCCGCAGGTGGCGACTCTGCGCAGTCCGATGGTCCCGTCGCTCAGGTGGCCTGACAGCAGTAGGGCGCACACCCCCGGCCCGAAGCTCTCCGCGGCGGATCGAAACAGGGGATCGATCGCCGGCCGGCTCGAGTTCTCCGTTGGCCCCCTGGTGAGCTCGACGTGGTCGACATGCAGGATCATGTGGCGGTCGGGGGGAGCGATCAGGATTCGTCCGGGCTCGATGCGATCACCGTCGTGTGCCGCGCGTACGGGCAGAGCACTGACCCGGCGCAGCAGGGCGGGGAGATAGTTCTCGCTTGCCGGCAGCACATGAACGACGATGAACACGGCTGCGGGAAGGGTGCTTGGAAGGTCGGACAGAAAGCGGACCAGGACGTCGGCCGCACCTGCCGACCCGCCGATCACGATGATTTCGCGGCTCGGACCGCCGTCGCCCATCGACCAAGCATGCCAGTTCCTTGCCGCGCTATCCTCACCGGCCGCAGAATCTCGCCGGAGTTCGTCGCACCTCTGAACCGGGATCACCTGCAGCATCTCAGCCGGATCTGGCGGGTGCCGCCGATCTTGTCTCGCGCACGAATTGAGGACCAGCCCAGCATCGGTCCGCCGGGCCTGACTCGCCGTTTCCGTCCGCGAATGCCCTGATCGGGTGACAAGGAGAGCATGTCGTGGCCGCCGTGAAGCACGAGACCGGCCATGCGGGGTGTCAACCGCGGGATGCGGTCTCCCCCTAAGGGCACAACGTCGTCTGGGAGTTATTGGCCTACGAGGGTGATATAGTTGCATAGCGGCGATATACGTCAGTCGCGCCTCCTACAGACGCTTCCCGGCTCGGGAGGTCCACCCGCGCGCGGTCGCACACCCACAAGTGGGCGGGCCTCCCCTTCCGCCATCGAGCGGTGCATTCCTGAAGAGGTCGAAAGCGCCAGGCTGCCGTGAGCCCGACGGTATGCCTACGTCAGCGCGATGTCAGTTCAGCCACGAGGCGGGCCAGCACCGTCGGCTTGAACGGCTTGGCCAAAATGGCGGCGGCGCCGGCCTCCTGAGCGCGGACCGGAGCCACGTCGTCACGGAAGCCGGTTAGCGCGAGGAACCGCCATCCCGACGAGAAGCGCTGCAGACACTCGATGCCGCCGTCGAGATCGAGGTCCAACAGCACCAAATCCGGTCGCCACACCTTCAGATCGTCGCCGTCGATGCGCTCCTCGCATCGGACCTCGTGCCCCTCCCGGCGCAGCTTGTGGGCGACGATGGCGGCGATGCTCGGTTCGTCTTCGACGACCAGGACCCGCGCCATCGTTCACATCACCGGTGGCCTGACCCGACGCGCGTTCGGGCCAGACCGGCCGTCATCATTTGATAGCATCAATATCGTATTATCCAACAATTTAGCGCGGCTGGCGCCTCGAAGTGGATACCAGGAGAGCGCGGAGCGGCACCACGGGATCGCGATGGACGCCTTCTGGCATGGCACGGATTCATTTGGGGCTCGCTCCCATCGACTACCCGGCGGACCTGCGCTCGGCGAGCTCGCGGGCACGGATCGCTGGCCGGAGTGAACGAGAGGCCCGCCCGGGCGACATCGCCGTCAGCGTTCGCTTCTCTCGCGCCCGACAAAGCGAGGCGGGCAGGTGGAGCTCGCTCCGGCGGGACTCCGACATCAACAGGACGGACTCCTTTGATGGCGTGAGATGGTGCGTCGTTGCTTGCTTAAGATGTTATAGTATTAGTATAATGATCGGAATCAAAGACATGGCCGCTGTAGGCGGCTGGGAGGAATGGACGACATGGTTGTAGCCCTGATCGCGTTATTGATCCTGCTCGCCATCTTCGGCGGGCTCGGGTTCGCGGTCCACATTCTGTGGATCCTGCTGATCGCGGCCCTGGTCATCTGGGCCCTGGGCTTCCTGCTCCGGAGCGCTGGCGGCGGCGGCCGCTGGTACCGCTGGTAACGACCCAGCGCGACAGCCGCCCGGGCGGGCCCAAGGCCCCCCGGGCGGTCGTATTTACGCGGGTTTTCGGAACGTACTGGAGGAGGTGATCAGCATGGGCCGGGTCGAATTGGTCAACACCGAGGGATTACGAGCGGCGGTCGGCTTCTCGCACGTGGCTCTGGCGGCGGACACGGCGTGGATCTCGGGACAGTTGGCGACGGACGCCCAGGGTGAGATCGAGAGTCCGGGGGACATCGCGGCCCAGGCGGGGGCGGTATTCCGCAACCTTGCCGCGGCACTCGAGAGTGTCGGGTGCGACCCGTCCGACGTGATCCGGATGACCTACTACGTGACCGACATCGGCGCCTACCGGTCCGCGGGAACCGTGATCGGCCGCCGGTTCGAGCAGGTTTTCGGGGAGCACCGTCCGGCGGCGACCGTGGTCGGTGTCACCGAGTTGATCCACTCCGAGGCGATGCTGCAGGTCGACTGCACGGCGCGGGCACCGGAGCAGCGCCAGCGGAAACGGAACGGGAAGAAGTAGGGCCCACCGCCCCACGGGGCGGACAAGCGCGGACCACACGAAAGGAGGTGCACCATGTCGGATCGCGATCCTGAAAAGCGCGGCGGCACCAGAATGCCGGACGCACAGCAGCGATGGGAGGAGGAGGGGAACCCCCCGAGCCAGCCGGCGCCCAGGGGCCTTGCCGCCATCGGCTGGATGCTCTATGCCGCGATCGGTCTGGTCGTCGTGATCGTCATCGCCCTCCTCCTGATATTCCACGGAGGATGAGGGAACTGGAGGCCGGTGCGTCGCGGCCGCGCCTCCATCCTCACCGCCAGCTGCATCCTATCCGGGCACGGTGATGTTCGACGAGCAGGTCGTAGTGATCGCTGACGACCGTGTCGCCTGGTCGAAGGTGCGGCGACACGACGCCGATGCCTCCGGAGGCACTCGGCCCTCACGTCCCGCAGGTTGAGGGTGGCGACGGGGACCGCCGGCCGCCCCTCATCGCCGCCGGATCCGCTCCGGCGGGAGCGCTAGGCCCACGTCAGCCGAGATAGAGGCCCGGCACCAGGTTGGCGCAGTGCCTGCCGCAGTAGGAGACGCCGCAGCAGGCGATGCCACGGCGCGCCGGCCGTTGTCCCCGGCCACCGGGTCTCCAGGGCTCCTTCCCGCTCTCGGCATCGCCTCCCAGGTAGTCCATCGATCGTCTCCTCCACCATCTCTGATATCATCTAGCCAATATAATCTTATAGTATCGATATCATTACGGGGTGTCCGAGAGGCTGGTGGTCCAAGGAAGGTCTCGTTGCGGCGTCCGGCGGCGGGATGGGGAGCACCAGGCAGTCGCGTGGGATCGCACCCGTGCCTGACCACCACGAGGAGGTGCAGAGATGAGTGACCATCGATCAATGCCGAGGACCCGCACGCTGGGCCTGACCCGGACCGTGCTGGTGGCCGCGATCGACGACGCGCTACGAGAGAACGCGGCGACACAGGAGGCGAGCGGTGCCATCGCCGGGGCCGTCGCCGACGTGGTCGTTGCCAACAACGAGGAGCTCAGCCGTCAGCTCGCCGCGCTCCTCGATCGGTTCGAACTCGAGCGGGAGTACCCGCGTAGCTGATCGGTCCATCCGGGAAGGAGATGAACCCGCTCGGGTAGCTGTCGCCGGTGAGCTCTCCTTCCCGGCCGGCATTCTCCCACCCTCGGCGGAGGTCAGAAGCTGCTGCTGGCACATCGCGCTCAGGGCGGGTGGCGTTGGAAGCAGCGGTAGGTCGGAGGGGCACGGTCGGGCACGGGTGTGTAGGTTTGAAAGGGCGGGCCGCGAGGAAAGCACCCTGCGTCTCGAATACCACTCCGATACGGAGAAAAGCCATGCCCAAGACGGTTGGTATCGACCTCGGAACGACGAACTCGGTGATCGCGGTGATGGAGGGCGGTGAGCCTACCGTCATCGCCAACGCTGAGGGCTCGCGGACGACACCGTCGGTGGTGGCCTTCACCAAGGGCGGCGAGCGGCTGGTCGGCAACCTGGCACGGCGTCAGGCAGCGGTGAACCCGACCAACACCATCTTCTCGGTCAAGCGCTTCATGGGCCGCCGCTTCTCGGAGGTGGAGGCGGAGCGCACGATCGTCCCCTACAAGGTCAAGGCGGGTCAGGACGATCGCTGCATGATCGAGGTGCCCAACGTGGGCAAGGACTTCACCCCCGAGGAGATCTCGGCGGCGATCCTGCAGAAGCTGAAGGCGGACGCCGAGTCGTATCTGGGCGAGAAGGTGACCGACGCGGTCATAACGGTGCCGGCCTACTTCAACGACTCACAGCGGCAGGCCACGAAGAACGCTGGTCAGATTGCGGGGCTGAACGTGCTCCGGATCATCAACGAGCCGACGGCGGCGTCGCTGGCCTACGGGCTGGAGAAGAAGGAGAACGAGACCATCCTCGTCTTCGACCTCGGCGGCGGGACGTTCGACGTCTCCGTCCTCGAGGTGGGGGAGGGCGTCTTCGCCGTCAAGGCGACGAACGGCGATACCCATCTCGGCGGGGACGACTACGACCGTCGGATCGTGGATTGGATCGTGGAGGAGTTCCGCAAGCAGAACGGGATCGACCTGAAGGCTGACCCGCAGGCCCTGCAGCGGCTGACGGAGGCGGCGGAGCGGGCGAAGGTGGAGCTGTCGTCACGACTCGAGACGACGATCAACCTGCCCTTCATCACCGCCGACCAGACCGGCCCCAAGCACCTGGAAATGACGCTCACGCGGGCCCGCTTCGAGACCCTGACCCAGGACCTGACGGAGCGCTGCCGCGGACCCTTCATGGACGCCCTGAAGGACGCCGACCTGACGCCGCAGCAGATCGCCGAGGTGGTGCTGGTGGGCGGCTCGACGCGGATGCCGGTGATCCAGCAGCTGGTCAAGGACCTGACCGGCAAGGACCCCCACAAGGGCGTCAACCCGGACGAGGTGGTCGCCGTCGGCGCCGCCATCCAGGCCGGTGTTCTGCGGGGCGAGGTCAAGGACGTGGTCCTGCTCGACGTGACGCCGCTGTCGCTGGGCGTGGAGACCCTCGGCGGTGTGATGGACAAGGTCATCGAGCGGAACACGACCATCCCCACCTCGCGGTCGAAGACCTACACCACGGCCAGCGACAGCCAGTCGTCCGTCGACGTCCACGTGCTCCAGGGGGAGCGCGAGATGGCGGGAGACAACCGCACGCTCGGCCGCTTCCATCTCGACGGCATCCCGCCAGCGGCGAGGGGGATCCCCCAGGTCGAGGTCACCTTCGACATCGACGCCAACGGCATCCTCAGCGTCAAGGCCCAGGACAAGGGCACCGGGCGCGAGCAGTCGGTCACCATCACGGCCTCCTCGACACTCGACAAGAGCGACGTCGATCGGATGGTGAAGGAGGCTGAGGCGCACGCCTCCGAGGATCGGACCCGCCGCGAGGAGGTCGAGCTCCACAACCAGGCGGACCAGATGGTCTACCAGGCGGAGAAGACCCTCACCGACAACGGTGATCGCGTCCCCGCCGACCTCCGCACCGAGGTGGAGTCCAAGGCGCAGGCGCTGCGCGACGCCACCAAGGGCGACGCCGCCGGCATGCGCGCCGCCATGGATGAGCTCAATCAGTCGCTGCAGAAGGTGGGCCAGCACATCTACGGCGACCAGCCGTCGGGAGGCGGCCCGCAGCAAGGGCCGCCGGAAGGGGGCTCCGAGCCAGGAGACCAGTCCCCAGGGGACGACGACGTCGTCGACGCGGAGTACCGCGAGGTCGACTGACCACAACCGGTCGAGAGTGCGGTCGGAGACGCGCCGCCGGCGAGGCCGGCTGCGCACCGGTCGGATCGGCCCTGAGGAGTGCCCGACCGCTGAGGTCCGTCTACCGGTCTGGAGGTTGTTGTGCTCACACCGGGTAGGAATCGGCCGCGGCATCATGGCCAGATCCCCGCGCAGTCGATCGGGCCTGGAGGTGTGCCGTGGCTACCCTGCGGATGTCGATATACGAGTCCCCGGAGGCTGAGCTCGAGGCCCTCAGCGGTGAGCGGGCACCTCGCTGGGCGCGCCGCTTCTACGGCGCCTTCGGGTATCCGCCCGACGAGGCGCCCCTGGAGCGGGTCGTGCACGCCCTCGGCATGGAGCTCAGAGAGCGGCTGAGCGCCCTGGGCCTGTTCGTCAACAAGGTCCGAGGAATGGGCTGGGCGGTGCGGGTCGAGGGAGGCGAGCTGGTCGTTTCGAGCGGCCTGGCGCCGGAGCGATCCGAAGCCCTGCTCGAGCGCGCCGGCGTCCTGGTCGTGGCACGTACCTTCGGCAGGAGCGACGACGATGGGCGTCTGCTCTGGGACGTGGCCCTGGAGGAGGAACCCAGGGTCGCGTCCTGAGGGCGTCGGCGCGTCAGGCGCCGGATTCCTCCGGGTCGCGACGTCTCTCTGGCGGCCGGTTGCCGACCTGGTCCGGCAGCTGCTCGGTCGGCTCGCCCGGACAGGCGCTATCTCGCGCTCCTGCTCCAGAGGATCCTTTGGCTGGGCCGCGGCCAGCGTCATCAGCGACTCGCCATCCCACCGCCGTCTCCCGATCCTCGTCCTCCAGGTAGCCGAGGTCGACGTCCGATGCCGGTCCACCTCGACCGGGGGCGTCATCGGGGGATTCGGCCGTGACCGGCGAAGATCCTCCGCCAGTTCAGGGTCGCCTCATCGAGGTTCTCCTTCGCGACCACCTCGTCGGGATCCTCGACGATGTCCACGCGCTGCCCGGCCTCCTCGGAGTCCAGCCGGGGCGTGGTCCAGGGGGCGTCGAGCTGGAATTCCTGTGCCTCCTCGCTGGCTCGGGGGTAACTTGCCTGGAATTACCATGGCGGTGGTTGCCGGGGGACCGAGGCCGGAGGAGGTGGACGTGCGACTTCAATTCGAGGCGGGGCCGGCGGTCGAGGATCCGACGCCGGATCAGGTGACCGACGGTCTCCGTCGCCTGAGCCTTACCGACAGCTCGTTCGCGATCCTCGACAGCGGGCCCCTGTCCTACATCCAGGTGGCGGCGGAGGGGGAGGACGACTACCTGCTGGAGTATCAGGAGGGCTCGGTCGACCAGCACTACCAGGCCTCGGCGCCAGTGACGCTGGATCAGGTCACCGCGGCGTTCCTCAGCTACCTCGGCCAGGACGACGGCTGGCGGACATCGGCCGAGTGGCGGCATCTCCCGGTCGGCGGCGCGTCGGCGTCGGCGCCGGCGACAGGTAGGGGGAGCCGCCGGTCCGGGCATGCCCACCACGGGGCGACGGGAACACGATTACGAGTGGGGAAGGCGCGTCCAGCCACCTCGGGGCGGACGCCGGTGGGCCGCGTCATCTTCTACGCGATCCTCATTCCGATCACCGTGATCTTCGCGGCGCTGTTGCTCCGCGCCGGGATCGGTGGCGCACTGGCCACCTTCGGAGCCATCGGAGAGCCGGGCTACGTCGTCGTCACGTCGTGCCAGTCCTCCGGCCGCTCCGTGAGCTGCTACGGGATCTTCACGCCGTCCCGAGGCGTGGCCCTGCCGACCAGGGTGTCGGTCCAGGGCGCCTACTCCCCAGATCAGATCAGCTCCGGACACCGCATCCCCGTGCACCTCCTCGCCGGAGACGCCTGGCCGGAGGGCATGGCCACCGCCCCGGACTGGATCATCCCGCTCGGCTTCGGCTGCTTCTTCGTCGTCGGCTTTGTGGTCGGCGCGGTCGGAACCATCCGCCACTGGCTGGGACGGAGGGCGAGCCGGAGCCGCGCCGGCGCCTGATGTCCCCGGAGCCTCCGTCGATGCCGCCCGATGCTCCGTGCGTAACGTAAGCGCGTAGTAAGAAAGGGGCCGGACGGGTCGGATCGTGCGGCAATCTCCGGCGGACGGGAGAGGCACTGCCCCGTGGCATGAAGAAGCAAGCGGTGCCGTACCGGTCGCCCCTTCGGCTCCATCTTCCACCGTCAACGCGGCTCGGCCGCCGGTGGCCGGCTGTCAATGCTCGACCGAGATCTGGATCCGCTGCCAGCCGGTGGAGCCCTTGGGGAAGGTTCCCGCCGCCTGCTCGGTCTGCAGCTGCCCGGTCATGTCCCGCGCCCGGACGACGAGCGTGTAGCTGTTCTGTTTCTCCGGGCGCCAGTCCAGCGACCAGAGCCGCCACGTCAGGTGGGAGAGCGTGGGCTCCAGGGTGGCCTCCTTCCAGGTCTCGCCGTTGTCCGTGCTGACCTCGACCGACGCGATCCCCTTGCCGCCTCCGGCCAGGGCCACGCCGGAGATCTCGACCGTCTGGCCGGGAGGTAGGACGGCGCCATCGCCGGGGACGTCGATGCGGGAGGTGATCTCGATCGGACGGCTCGCGTCCCAGCCCTCGTCCTCCCAGTAGCCGCCCTGGCTCGCGGCGGTCAGGGTGATCCGGTTGAGCCATTTGGGGCTCCGCATGCCGTAGTAGCCGGGCACCAGCACGCGGGCCGGATAGCCGTGCTGCTCGGGAAGCGGCTGCCCATCCAGCATCCAGACGATGAGGATCTCGGGCGAGGCCATGACCTGATCCAGCGAGATGCTCTCGGTGTAGTCGTCGACCGAGTGGAAGCCGACGGCACCTGCCTCGGTCTTCGGCCTGGCCCGCATCACCAGCTCGCGCAGTGGCGTCCCCGTGAACTTGCCGGTGCTCATCAGGTTGCCGCCGAGCGGGTTGGAGATGCATTCCATGGTCACGTACTCGCTGACCGAGGGAAGCTTCTTCAGCTGACCGTAGCGGAGCTGGTAGGGGGCGTGGACCATGCCGTTGACCTCGAGCGACCAGCTGGCGGCGTTCACGGTCGGGTCCTGAAAGTTCTTGGAGACGACGTAGAAGTGCTGGACCGGGGTGATCTCCAGGGTCCGGCCGGCCTCGTCCTCGGGCGGCGCGGCCAGGATCTGCACCCAGCCCGGAACCCTGGTCACGCCGATGGCGGCGATCCCGACCACGGCCGCCCAGCGGGAGAGGGAGGTGAGCGCCGCACGCCGGCCGGGATCGTGGACGGAGGCGGTCAGGTTCCGGTCGAGGATGGCGCCGTAGAGGCCGGCGAGCAGCAGCCACTCGACCGGCGTGCCCGGGCCCTCGTGGAGGCCGAGGAGGCCCTGGCCGGCGAGGGGGAAGAGGACCAGGCAGGCCACCACCCAGATGGGAACGGCGGCGGCCCAGCCCGCGTGCTGCAGCCCCCGGGCGGAGGCTGAGGCCGCGGCCCAGCCGAGGAGCGCGAGCGCGACCAGCATGCCGATCAGCTGGCTGATCTCCTCGATCACCTTGCCCCAGTGCTGGAGGCGGTCGATGAGGAAGCCGAAGACGGCACCGGGGACGGTGGCCAGGATCGGCTGCTGGAGAGCGTCGATCAGCGTGGTCAGGCCGAGGCCGGCCCCGAGCTCCATGCCCCCCATCAGGGCCAGGCCGGCTGCGGCGCCGGCCAGCAGCCCGCGGCGGGCGGTGCTGTTCACGGCTACACGCTACCTCCGGGAATCCGGTTCGGGAGCAGGCGATCCCACGCGGTGCCGGGCCGCCGTCCCGAGTCGCGGAGGCGGACGCCGCCGGCCATGCCGCCACGGCCGGCATGCGAGCCGGCGTCGATGATCATCACTAACTGGTACCGGGGACCGTTACTCGTTTGATCGCCGAGTCCCCGGAGGCTCCACCGCCGGCGGCCGGGCACTCCGGCCGAATGGCTATCCTCGGCGAATATGGGCTCGCAACCACTCACTCCGGAAGATCTCCACCGCTACCGTTGGGTCGAGCATCCGCGGCTGAGCGCCGACGGCCGGTGGGTCGCCTGGCAGGAGCGCTGGGCCGACCCCGAGGCCAGAGAGAACCGGGCCGCGGTGTGGGTGGCGAAGAGGGATGGGCGCGAGCCCCGCCGCCTGACCGACCCGGAGCAGACGTCGAGGGCGCCGGAATGGTCCCCCGACGGCTCGCTGATCGCGTGCCTGGGCCGGCGTGGCGGGTCCGACCAGCTGCTGGTGGTGCCCGCCGCCGGCGGCGAGGAGCGGCGCCTGACCGACCTCCCCGACGGGGTCAGGGGATTCGAGTGGGCTCCCGACGGCCGCTCCCTGGCCCTGCTCGGCGCCCATCTCGCGGTCCCCGACGATGTTGTCGAGGATCCGCGCGAGGCGGAGGGCGAGGGCCAGCGGCGCCGGCCGCCGGTGGCCCGCGTCACCCGCGGCCTCGACTCCCGGCACGACGGGAGCGGCTACCGCGACGGTCGCCGCACCCACGCCTTCTTCGTGTCCATCGATGGCGGCGAGCCCCGCCAGCTGACCCGCGGCGACTGGGACGTGACCGGCCTCGCCTGGTCCCCCGACGGCGCGACCCTGGCGCTGACCGGCGATCCGGAGCCGGGCGCCGACCTGCGCCGGACCTGGAACCTGTATCTGACCGACGCGCGAGGCGGCGAACTCCGCCCGCTGCTCACCGGCGGCCAGCCGGCCGGCCTCGCCTGGTCCCCGGACGGCGCTCTCCTCGCCTACGCGGCGCCGAACCAGCCGGCGTCGGGCTTCTCCGAGCGGGTCTGGGTCATATCGCCTGAGGGCGGACGCGCGCGGTGCCTGACCCCGGCGCTCGACCGCTCCGTCGGCGGCGCTCCGGTCAGCGACATGCGCGTCAACCCGGGCCCGCGCCTGGTCTGGAGCGAGGATTCGCACCGGATCCACTTCAGCGCCGGCGAGCAGGGGACCTCGGACGTGTGCTCGGTGGATCTCGAGGGGCGCATCGAGATGCTGACGGTTCATCCGCGCGGAGCGGTGGTCGGGTTCGACGTCCGCGCTGACGCCGTGGCCACCTGCGTCACCGACGCCGCCTCGCCCGGCGAGATCTGGGTCGCCGCCGAGGGTCGGGATTCGCGCATCACCGACGCCAACCCCTGGCTGACCGAGCGCTGGCTGGCCGAGCCCGAGGCCCACTGGTTCACGGGCGACGAGGGCTGGGCGGTCCAGGGCTGGCTGCTGCGACCGCCCGGCTTCGACCCGGAGCGGCGGCACCCGCTGGTGCTCGAGATCCACGGCGGACCCCACGGCCACTACGGCTGGGCCCACTTCCATGAGCTGCAGGTGCTGGCCGGCATGGGCCACCTGGTCCTCTATTGCAACCCCCGCGGCTCGAGCGGCTACGGGGAGGCGTTCTGCCGGGCCGTGGTCCGCGACTGGGGCGCCGGCGACTACCGGGACCTGATGCTGGCGCTGGACCAGACGATCGAGCGGCTGGGCTGCGTCGACACCACCCGGCTCGGCATCGCCGGCGGCTCCTACGGCGGCTACATGACCAACTGGGCGATCGGGCAGACCGACCGCTTCGCCGCGGCCGTCGCCATGCGCTCGATCTGCAACCTGGTCACCCAGTACACCGAGGACGACATCCCGACCTGGAACCAGGAGGAGATGGGGCGGCTGAACTGGCCCGACCCGGACGAGCTCTGGCGGCGCTCGCCGCTTCGGTATGTCGAGGCGATCAGGACGCCACTGCTCCTGCTCCACAACGAGATGGACCTCCGCTGCCCGATCTCCCAGGCCGACCAGCTCTTCGGCGCGCTGCACATGCTCGGCCGCGAGGTGCAGATGGTCCGCTTCCCCGGCGAGTCGCACGACCTGAGCCGGAGCGGCCGGCCGGACCGGCGGGTGGAGCGGCTGCGTCGGATCGCCGGCTGGTTCGAGCGGCACCTGGGTCGCGGCTGATCGCTCAGTCGGGCAGCGCCGCCAGCTCGGCGGCGAAGGCGCGGAGGGCGCTCTCGCCGGCCCCGGCGGCGTAGCGGCGGAAGAGCTCACGGCTCTCCCGGTGCCGGATGCCGCCGGTCAGGGTGGGTGGGCGGTACCAGGTGGAGGGGCTGGCCGGGCCCCAGGCGGCGGCGATCGCGGCGGCGCCGTCGGCCGGTGCCTCGAGGGCGAAGAGGACCTCCTCGACGCCCAGCGACATGGCCGCGCCTATGCACATCAGGCACGGCTCCAGGTTGACCGCCAGCCGGAGCCCTCCCCGCCGGCCCCGGCCCAGCGCCCGGTCCGCCTGCTCCATGGCCAGGAGGTCGGCGTGGACCAGGCGCCGTCCCTGGCGGCGCTCCTGGGTGAAGGCACTGGCGACGATGTCGTCGCCGAGCGCCACCACCGCCCCGATCGGCAGCTCGCCGGCCTCCAGGCCCTCCTCGGCCACCCTGATCGCGGCGAGGACGAGCTGATCCGGGGTCACCGGTGGGGGAGGGCGCCGGCGGCGCCGCTCACCGCTCGGCGACGATGTTCTGGAGCCTGACCTGTCCCCTCGCCAGCAGCCGGCCATCGTCGTCGCGCGTCGCCCTGACCTCCCAGAGCTGCTGGACCCGACCCTGGTGGAGGGGCTCCGCGACCATCGTCACCCGACCCTGGACGTGGCTGCGGATGAAGTCGGTGGAGTTGTTGACGCCGACCGCCAGCTGGCCCCGGTCGGCGACGGCGAGGCAGGCGCCCATGCTGGCCAGCGTCTCGAAGGCGGTGGTGTAGACGCCACCGTGGACGATGCCCCAGGGCGTGTGGTGATCCGAGCCGATCTCGATCCAGGCGGTGACCCGGGTCGGCTCGAACTCGCTGATGTAGAGTCCGAGGGCGGTGGCGAAGGAGCCCATCTTCTGGTCCATGCGCTGCAGCAGACGCGCCGCCTGCGCCGAGTCTCTGGTGGCCATGACCGCCACGCTACATCAGCAGGTTGCTGCTACGGTACGTGCCATGAGCTACCCGGCGTTCTCGGCCGAGTGGGCGGACGCCTTCAAGGACGAGATCAATCGCAGCGACGGCTACCGCAAGGCGGCCAAGGGCTGGAAGTGGACGGTCGGCCTGGTCGTCGAGGCCGAGCCCGACCACGGCTTCCCCGAGACCAGGGGCCTGGTCCTCGACCTCTTCGACGGCGAGGCGCGCCGCGTCGAGCCGGGTAGCGCCGACGCCGCCCGCGCCTGCGACTTCACGATCAGCGCCAGCTACTCGCGCTGGAAGCAGGTCGCGACCAAGCAGCTGGACGCGGTCCGCGGCATGCTCTCGGGCAAGCTCAAGGTCAGGGGCAACCTGCCCACCATCGTTCGCTACACGAAGGCCTCCCAGGAGCTGACCAACTGCACCACCCGGGTGCCGGTGGCCTGGCCCGACGACTGATGGGCTCCCCCTCGATACGGCCCCTGATCGCCTACGACGCCGCGGCGCACCGCAGCCAGCTGGCGAAGATGCTGGGCGAGCTGATCGAGGCCAACGTCACCGGTGAGGAGCGCCGCCGCGACTTCGACCGCCTGCTGACCCGGGTCGGCGTGCACGTGACCGACCTCGGCGAGTCGGTGACCATGTCCTTCCAGGGCGGCCACCTCTTCATCCAGGGCGGCCTGGCGCCCGACCGCGCCCTGACCATCCACGGCGACTCCGAGACCGTGCTCATGCTGGGCAACGTCGAGATCGGGTTCGCCCGGACGCCGAACCTGCTGACCGGAGCCGGCCGCGAGCTGGTATGGCGCATGGTCCAGGGGCGCCTCCGCGTGGAGGGCGTCTCCGGCAACCTGACCGCGCTCACCCAGCTGACGAGGATCTTCAGCGTCCACGGTCAGTAGGCTTGGGAGGATGCCGGACACCGCCTCCCCCCAGCGCCTCTCCCATCTGGGCCTCGCCGTGCGCGACCTCGACGCCGCCATCAGCCTCTACCGCGATGTCTTCGGCCTTGAGGTCGAGCGCCGCTGGGAGTCGGAGGGCGAGCAGATCCGGGCCGCGGCGCTTCGCCTCGGCGACATCCAGATCGAGCTCATGGAGCCGATGAGCGAGGACTCCCCGGTGGGGCGGTTCGTGACCAGGAGGGGGGAGGGGATCCATCACATCGCCTTCCAGGTCGCCGACATCAGGCGGTCGCTGTCGGCCGCCCGCGAGGCCGGGCTGGATCTCGCCGGCGAGGCGCCCCGCCGGGGCGGGACCGGCGACACCGAGATCGGCTTCCTCCACCCCAGGGGGACCTTCGGCGTGCTGATCGAGCTGGAGCAGGATGTCGAGCCGCGACCCGGGTCCTGACCGGGTCCTGAACGACAGCGGCCTCGCCCTCCGGCCGGTCTACGAGGCGGGCGACGGGGGCGAGCCGCAGCCCGCGCCGGGCACCTTCCCCTACACCAGGGGGATCCGCCCCGACATGTACAGGGGACGGCGCTGGACGATGCGCCAGTACGCCGGCTTCGGCACCGCCGCCGAGTCCAACGGGCGCTACCGCTTCCTGCTCGAGCAGGGCCAGACCGGCCTCTCCGTGGCCTTCGACCTGCCCACCCAGATCGGGTATGACTCGGACCACCCGATCGCCAACGGCGAGGTGGGGAAGGTCGGCGTCGCCATCGACTCGCTGCGCGACATGGAGGTGCTGCTCTCCGGCCTGCCCATCGAGCGGATCTCGACGTCGATGACGATCAACGCCACGGCGGCGATGCTGCTCCTGCTCTACCAGCTGGTGGCGGAGGGCCAGGGCTGTCCCCGCGAGGCGATCCGGGGGACGGTCCAGAACGACATCCTCAAGGAGTACGCGGCCAGGGGCACCTACATCTTCCCGCCCCGCCCCTCGATGCGCCTGATCACCGACATCTTCGCCTACTGCCGGCAGGAGCTTCCCAGCTGGAACACGATCTCGATCAGCGGGTACCACATGCGGGAGGCGGGGGCCACGGCCCCGCAGGAGATCGCGTTCACCCTCGCCGACGCCATCGCCTACGTCGAGGCGGCGCTGGCGGCGGGACTGGCCATCGACGACTTCGCCCCCCGCCTGAGCTTCTTCTTCGCCTGTCACCAGGACTTCTTCGAGGAGGTCGCCAAGTTCCGGGCGGCGCGCCGGCTCTGGGCCAGGATCATGCGCGACCGGTTCGGCGCCCGCGATCGCCGCTCGCTGGCCATGCGCTTCCACACGCAGACGGGCGGGGCCACGCTCACCGCCCAGCAGCCGCTGAACAATGTCGTCCGGACCAGCCTGGAGGCGCTCAGCGCCGTCCTCGGCGGCACCCAGTCGCTCCATGCCAACGGCTATGACGAGGCGCTCGCGCTGCCCACCGAACAGGCCGCCGAGCTGGCCCTCCGCACCCAGCAGATCATCTCCGACGAGACCGCGGTGGCCCAGGTCGCCGACCCCCTCGGCGGCTCGTACTACGTCGAGGCGCTGACCGACCAGGTGGAGGAGGCGGCCCTGGCGATCATGGCCGAGATCGACGAGCGCGGCGGCGCCGTGGCCGCGATCGAGGCGGGCTGGATCCAGGGCCAGATCTCGGATTCCGCCTACCGGGTGCAACGCCGGATCGAGAGCGGTGAGCGCGTCGTCGTCGGCGTCAACCGGTACCGGGAGTCGACGCAGGCGCCGGTCGAGGTGGCGAGGGCGGAACCCCGCCACCAGACCGATCAGATGGAGGCGCTGACCCGGCTCCGCGGGGACCGCGACAACGACGCGGTGGCGACGCGGCTCAAGGCTCTCGAGGACGTGGCCAGGGGGTCGGGCAACCTGCTCTGGCCGCTCAAGTCGGCGCTCGCCGCCTACGCCACCATCGGCGAGTGCTGCGACGTGCTCCGCGGCGTCTTCGGCGAGTACCAGGCACCAGATGCCGGCTGAGCGGGCGCTCCCGCCGCGCGGCACGAGTGAGGAGGGCCGCGGCTGATGGCCAGGGTGGATCCGCTCAACGACCTCCGGCAGCGCAAGTTCGAGGCCGCGCACGGCGACGCCGAGGGGGCGAGGCGCCAGCACGCGAAGGGTCGGCTCACAGCCCGCGAGCGCATCCAGCGTCTCTGCGACCGCAACTCCTTCGAGGAGCTCGACCTCTTCGCCCGCCACCGCAGCCGGGTCATGGGGATGGAGCGCCGGCGCCCGGCCGGTGACGGCGTCGTCTGCGGGATGGGCCGGATCGGGGGCCGCGACGTGATGCTCTTCGCCCACGACGCCGCCGTCTTCGGCGGCTCGCTGGGCGAGGTCTTCGCGGAGAAGGTCTGCAAGGCGATGGATCTGGCCCACCAGAACCGGGTCCCGATCATCGGCATCAACGACTCCGGCGGCGCCCGCATCCAGGAAGGGGTCGTCTCCCTCGCCGGCTACGCCGAGATCTTCTGGCGGAACGTGGAGTCGAGCGGCATCGTGCCCCAGATCAGCCTGGTCCTCGGGCCCTGCACCGGCGGCGCCGTCTATTCGCCGGCGATGACCGACTTCACCTTCATGGTCCACGGCCTCGGCTACATGTTCATCACCGGCCCCGAGGTGATCCGGGTGACGACCGGCGAGGACGTCACCTTCGACAGCCTCGGCGGGGCCGAGGTCCACAACGTCACCTCCGGCGTCGCCCACTTCCTCGCCCAGAGCGAGGACGAGTGCTTCGCGCAGGTCCGCGAGCTGCTCCCCTACCTGCCCCAGAGCTTCACCGAGGAGCCGCCCCGCGTCCTCACCGGCGACGACCCGAACCGGCAGGCGCCGGATCTGGTCGATCTGGTGCCGGACAGCCCCAGTCAGGCCTACGACATGAAGGAGGTCATCCGCCGGATCGTCGACGGCGGCTCCTTCCTCGAGGTCCAGCCCTACCACGCCATGAACCTGGTCATCGGCTTCGCCCGCCTCGACGGCCACGCCGTCGGCGTCGTCGCCAACCAGCCCAAGGTCATGGCCGGGGCGCTGGACATCGACGCCTCGGTCAAGGGCGCGCGCTTCGTCCGCTTCTGCGACGCCTTCAACATCCCCCTGGTCGTCTTCGAGGACGTCCCCGGATTCCTGCCCGGCACCGAGCAGGAGTACCGCGGGATCATCCGGCACGGGGCGAAGCTGCTCTACGCCTTCTGC
The DNA here is from genome assembly GCA_036272915.1 of Candidatus Dormiibacterota bacterium. GTDB lineage: Bacteria > Chloroflexota > Dormibacteria > Dormibacterales > Dormibacteraceae > DATAXV01. Next base: position 19,210 of record DATAXV010000141.1, on the reverse strand, counting down.
GAGGCGACCGTGCCCAAGCTGACCGTGATCACCCGCAAGGCCTATGGCGGCGCCTACTGCGTGATGTGCTCCAAGCACATCCGCGCCGACTACAACGTGGCCTGGCCCTCGGCCGAGGTCGCGGTGATGGGGCCGGAGGGTGCGGTCAACGTCATCTTCCGGCGCGAGCTGGCGGCGGCCGAGGAACCCAAGGCGAGGCGGGCCGAGCTGGTGCGGGACTACGCCGAGCGCTTCGCCAATCCCTTCGTCGCCGCCGAGCGCGGCTACCTGGACGACATCATCGAGCCGGGCCGGACCCGGGAGGTGCTGATCCGGGCGCTGACCCTGGCCAAGCGCAAGGAGCGGCCGCGGTCGCCCCGGAGGCACGGCAACATCCCGCTGTGACGCCGGCGCCGCCGATCACCGGGTCCGCTCCGCGCCCATCGCGAGCGGGCCGCTGGCCACGAGCGCGGAGACCAGCAGCACCGCGCGGACCAGGGTGGCGGCGCTGTAGCCGGCGTTGGCAGGCAAGCCGCGGCCCGCGGCTTGATGGACGCCGTTCTGGTCGAGGCCGGCCAGCCGGCGGGTGACTCCGGCTCAGTGGAGGGAGCTTCGAGCCCTGGCAGTACGATGTACGTCATGCCGAGCGGGAAGGCCACCGACCTGATCTGGTCGAGACCGGAGCCGGGCGCCCGCCGGCCGCGCCTGAGCCGCAGGCAGATCGCCGAGACGGCCCTGGCCATCGCCGACGCCGAGGGCTTCGCGGCGGTTTCCATGCGCCGGCTGGCGAGCGAGCTCGACGCCGGCACCATGACCCTCTACCACTACGTCCGCAACAAGGACGAGCTGGTGGCGCTGATGGACGATGCCCACATGGCCGAGGAGCTGGTGCCGAAGGGAGAGATGCCGGAGGGCTGGCGCGAGGCAATGGGCCTGATCGCGCGGCGGACCCGGGCGAGCCTGATGCGCCACCCCTGGGCGCTGGAGGCCCTGAGGTCGGCGCAGATGGGGCCCAATGCCCTGCGCCATTTCGAGCAGTCGCTGCAGGCGCTGTCGGGAACCGACCTCGACGCCCGGTCCAAGTTCGGGATCCTGGCCGTGGTCGACGACTTCGTCTTCGGCAACGTTCTCCGGGCCAGGGAGCTGGTGGAGCGGCGGACGACGCCGCCCGAGGTGGTGGAGGCGATCACCGCCTACGCCACGGCCGAGATCGAGAGCGGGAGCTATCCGCAGACGCAGGCGCTGATGCACGACTCGGAGGCCACCTCCGGTCTGCTCGACACCGACGGCTGGTTCGAACTCGGTCTCGAGGGGCTGCTCGACGGGATCGCCCGCCGGTTCGGCCTGGCCCTCTCCGCCGGGGACTGACCGGCTCGGTTCCCTTCCCCAGACCGGACGGCGCCACCGTAGGCTGGGCACCACAGATGCTGGACGACGTGGGCGCCTTCCTCGTCTTCGGTCCGATCGCCGGGCTGGCGGTGGCGCTGATCGTGGTCGTGGTCTGGATCGCGCGCGACCTCCGCCGCGCCGCGGACAGCCTGACCGACCGGGGGGACGGGGAGAAGCGTCAGGGGGAGTGAGCGGCGATGGGCCGGCGCGGCTGGCTTAGACTTCGCACGTGGTCACCGGCACCGCGACCCCGGTCGTGCTCCTCCCCTCGGAGAACCGCGTGCAGGGCCTGGTCGCGGCGGCCAGCCTCGCCGGCTGGATGGGGTACACGAGGCTGTTCGCGCCCCTGGTCCGTGCCCACGCAACGCTCCCCGAGTGCCCGTTCCTGCTCGTCACCGGGCATCCCTGCCCGTTCTGCGGCGGGACCCGCGCCTTCGCCTACGCCTGGCAGGGGGAGTGGCTGCGGGCGGTCCGGATGTACCCGCTGGGCCCGCTGCTGTTCGTGCTCACCGTCCTCGCCATCCCCGCCCTCCTCTTCGCCGTGATCACCCGACGGCAGATCAGCCTGCCGCCGCAGGCGGCGAGGGCCGTGGTGGCGGTGGCGCTGGTGGCGCTGGCCGTGAACTGGTCCCTGAAGCTGACCGTCCTTCCCAACTGACGCGCCGATGGACTTCGAACTCAGCGAGGAGCAGCGCGAGCTGCGCGATGTCTGCCGGGAGTTCGCGCGGGAGGTGGTCGCACCGGCCGCGCCCGAGCTCGACCGCAAGCACGAGTTCCCCTACGCGATCGTCAAGCAGATGGGGGAGCTTGGCTTCTTCGGGCTGATCTTCGACGAGGAGTGGGGCGGGGTCGGGGCGGACTTCCTCTCCTACTGCATCGCTATCGAGGAGATCGCCCGGGCCGACGCCGGCGTCGCCATCACGCTCGAGGCCGCGGTCTCGCTGGGAGCCGCCCCGATCGCCGCCTATGGCAGCCGCGAGCAGCAGGAGCGGTGGCTGCCGGCGCTGGTCAGCGGCGAGCGCCTCTGGTCGTTCGGGCTGACCGAGCCCGGCTCCGGCTCCGACGCCGGGGCCATCCGGACGCGCGCCCGGCTCGAGGACGGCGAGTGGGTGATCGACGGCGCCAAGCAGTTCATCACCAACACCGGCACCGACATCTCGGCGGGGGTCACCATCACCGCCCTGACCCGGCCCCTCGAGCGCGGCGAACGGGGCGAGATCTCCGCCCTCCTCGTGCCCAGGGATGCGCCCGGGTACGAGGTGCTGCCCGCCTACAACAAGCTCGGCTGGCACTCGTCCGACACGCATCCTCTCGCCTTCGACGAATGCCGCGTGCCGGAGGACCACCTGCTCGGGGCCAGGGGCGGCGGCTACCGGCAGTTCCTGCACACCCTGACCGGCGGCCGGATCGCGATCGCGGCCCTCTCCGTCGGCCTGGCCCAGGCCTGTCTCGACGCCGCCCTCGACCACGCCCGGGAGCGGCAGGCCTTCGGAGCCCCGATCTCGCGGCTGCAGGCGATCCAGTTCAAGCTCGCCGACATGGCCACCGAGGTCGAGCTGTCCCGGCTGATCACCTACAAGGCGGCGGTCACCTACGAGCGGGCGGGCAGCACCACCGGCGAGGTGGCCAAGCTCGCCTCCATGGCCAAGCTCTACGCCGCCGAGGCCTCCAAGCGCGCCGCCGACCAGGCGCTGCAGGTCCACGGCGGATACGGCTTCATCGAGGACTATCCGGTCGCGCGCTACTGGCGCGACGTCAAGATCAACGAGATCGGAGAGGGGACCTCGGAGGTCCAGCGCCTGCTCATCGCCCGTGCGCTGGGCTGCTGATCACCGGCCAGAACGCGCCCAGAGGCGCGACCAGGTCCTGATGGAAGAAGGACCAGAGAAGGACGCACAGGGCGCTGCCGGCACCGCTGGTGATGATCGCCGCCGACGCGCACCAGTCGGCCGGGGGCCGGGCCGTCGAGGCGGGCTCGCCGCCCGCGCGGGAGACGATGGAGAGGACGATCCCGGCAAGGCCCAGGGGAATCCCGATGACGAAGAACCCGATGCTGAGCAGGCCGCAGACCAGGGAGAGGCGAGCCAGGGTGTCACCGCTCAGCTGCCCGCCGCCCGCCGAAGCCGGCCCGGGCGACGCGGGTGGTTGAGAGGTGGGCGCCGCCGGACTCACTCGTCCGGTACGTCCTCCAGGCGCGGGGTGATGGCGCATACCCAGCGCCCGTCGTCCAGCCGGCGGATGAACCGGCTGTATCCCTGATTCCTGGCCACCATCTGGAACTGGTCGGACGTGATCAGGGCGCGCAGCCGCGACAGGTCGGCGTAGTCGGGGTCTCGCATGATCCCGCCGACCACGCCCGACAGCTCCCGCCACTGCCCCTCGCTCAGGGGCTCGCCATAACCGGCGATGGTGACGAGAAGGGCGGCGGTGGCGCCGGTGATCGTCTCGGGCAGCGTCTTGTCGTGCTTGGCCCGGCTGATCAGCTCACGGCCCTGCTCGATGATGGCCGCGATCCTGTCCCTCCGTACCCCAATGATGTCGCGTCCACTGCCGACGGTCGTTCCTTCGAGGTAGCGAGGGCCTCCAGTCATGCTGCGAAAAAGTATTGTAGGGCCGCGATGGACCAAATCCGGGTCCTGAGGGAAAAAGCAAGGTCAGGCCCGACAGCGCCACCGGCCGGTGGTCGAGAATAGCGGGCGATCCCGTGAGCGACCCCAGCACTTCGATGGCGACCGCCGGCTCCGAGCACGCGCCTGCCGCGTCCTCCCGCCTGCAGTTCGTCGCGACCTGGCTGATGGCTCTGGCGCTGGCCATGAGCCCGGCCTATATCGTCCACCTGCGAAAGGGGTTCACGCTGCTCGAGGCGGTTCTTCTGGTCGCGATCCTGGTCGGCCTGATCGCGTTCTGGCGGGACCTGCCCTGGCGTAATTCCTACACCATCCCCGGTGCGGTGCTGCTGCTGGCCGCCCTCATAAACGTGGTGATGTCTCCCGACCGGCTGGCCGCCGCCGACACCTGGAAGGCGTATTTCCTGGAGCCGGCGGCGGCCGGTCTGGTCATCGCCGCCATCGCCCGGCGGAGGGATCGGGCGCGGATCCTGCTGCTCGGCCTCGGCGTGGCCGGAATGATCGTGTCCGGGGCCAACCTGGTCGGCGACACCAACCAGTGGCTGATCCACGGGATCCGCGACCATCGCCTCATCGTCACGCCTCCGGTGGTCATCTACGACACCGCCAACGCGATCCCCCTCTATCTGGAGCCCCTGGACGCCTTCGCCCTGGCCATCTTCTTCCTCAGCGAGGACCGGCTCGAGAGGTGGCTGGCCGGCATCTTCGTGGTCGTCTCCGGTCTGGCGATTCTGGAGAGCCTCTCCCGGGCCGGGATCCCGACCTTCCTGGTCCTGGTCGTCCTGATCGCCTTCTTCACCCGCTATCGCTGGCTGGTCACGGCCGGGGTGGCGGTGATCTGCGGGCTCCTCTTCGCCGGCTCGGGCACGATCCGGCACCGGGTGATGGTGGAGTTCAACCTGAGCAGCAAGGACAACACCGTCGACACCAGACGCCGGGTCTGGGCGTCGGCCCTCAACATGCTCCGCCACCATCCGATCTTCGGGGGAGGGCTGGACGGCTTCAAGCAGTCGCTGCAGCCGTACATCACGGACGGCTACAACGAGAACCTGATCTACCCCCACAACCTCTTCCTCAACTTCTGGTCGGAGACCGGCATCCTCGGCCTGGCCGCCTTCGTCTGGATGATGGTCCAGATGCTGCGGACGGCCATCCGCGGTCTCCGCCTGGAGCAGAGCTGGCCCAGGATCGTCGCCGTCGGCGTGATCGGGGTGCTGGTCGCCTTCCTCATCCATGGCATGGTCGACGTGCCGTACTTCAAGAACGACCAGGCTCTCGCCTACTGGGCTCTCCTCGGCGTCCAGGTCGGGTCGCTGGTCGGCGTGCGCTCGATCTCCGGCTGATCCAACGGCTCAGGACGGCGGCGATCGGCCCGGATATAGTGAACGAACCCATTTCGGGGCGGTGGGGTCCATTTCCGCCCCGCTGTCGCCGACGCCAGAGGCCGAGATGATGACCGCACGCAGCAGGAGAGGGATCAGGTGAGCGACGATCAGAATCCGCCGGGCAATCAGCCGCCGTCGCCCCCTGGCGGTCCCTGGCAGCCGCCCGCCCCTCCTCCCGGACCACCCTCACCGCCGCCGCCTCCGAGTTCGGGGAGAGGTGGCCCGCCGCCGCCCGGTCCGCGGCAGGGTGAGCCGCCACAGGGTGGGCCGCCACAGGGTGGGCCGCCACAGTGGAGTCCCTCGCCGCCGCCCCCCTCGTGGCAGGACGAGCAGCAGCCTCCGCAGGGTGGCCAGCCGCAGTGGACTCCGTCGCCGCCGCCCCCCTCGTGGCAGGACGAGCAGCAGCCTCCGCAGGGTGGCCAGCCGCAGTGGACTCCGCCACCGCCGCCCTCATGGCAGGAGCAGAGCCAGCAGCCGCCGCAGGGCGGTCAGCCGCAGTGGACCCCGTCGCCGCCGCCCCCCTGGCAGGACCAGGGCCAGCAGCCACAGGGTGGGCAGCCGCAGTGGAATCCCTCGCCCCAGGACCAGGGCCAGCAGCCACAGGGTGGGCAGCCGCAGTGGAATCCCTCGCCCCAGGACCAGGGCCAGCAGCCGCAGGGTGGGCAGCCGCAGTGGAATCCCTCGTCACCGTCGGCCTGGCAGCAGCAGGGGCCGACGCCTCCGCCAGGCCCACCGCCCGTGGGTCCGGGGCCGTTCGGCGGTCAGCAGGCTCCGCCGTGGGGCCAGCCGTCCGGTGGAGGGCAGCCGCAGTGGAATCCACCTCCCTCGCAGCAGCAACCGCCATCCGCCGGCGGCTGGAACGCGCCGCAGGGGGGCCCAGGCCAGCCCGGATACCAGGATCCCCGATACGCGCCCCAGCAGTCGACGACCACGACCGGGCTCAGCGCGCCTGGTGGGATGGACGCCATGGCGGTCTGGTCGCTGGTGTGCGGTGTCGTCGGCATCGTCCTCTGCTTCGGCATCCTGGGACCGGTTGCGGTGTTCCTCGGCTTCTCCTCGCGGGAGCGCGTGAAGACGATGCAGCTGAAGGGCGGCGGTGTCGCCCTGGCGGGGATCATCTTCGGCGTGATCGGGACGATCGAGCTGCTGCTGATCCTGATCTACGTGATCGTGAGGGTCATCCATAGCCCCGGCGCCTGACCCCGGCGGCCGGCCGGCGACCGAGGATCTGGTCGAACAGTTCCGGTCGGGCAGCCCCAGGGCCCTGGCCCGCGCGATCTCGCTCGCCGAGCGGGGTGATCCGGCGCTCCGGCCGATTCTGGAGTCGCTCGCCTCGGAGCTGCGCCGGCCGGTGGTGATCGGGCTGACCGGGTCGCCGGGTACGGGCAAGTCGACGCTGGTCGACGCCCTCATCGCCCGCCTTCGCCAGCGCGACCAGCGGGTGGCCGTGATCGCGGCCGACCCCAACTCCCCGTACACGGGCGGCGCGGTGCTCGGCGACCGGATCCGGATGCAGCGCCACGCCGCCGACGGCGGGGTCTTCATCCGGTCGATGGGCGTGCGTGGCCACCTCGGCGGGCTTCCTCTCGCCGCCCGAGAGACCGTCCGCCTGCTCGGTGCCCAGGGTTTCGACGTGGTGCTGGTGGAGACGGTGGGCGTCGGTCAGGCCGAGCTCGAGGTGGTCGGGGTGGCGGACACGACGGTGGTCGTCCTCACCCCCGATTCGGGCGACGGCGTGCAGATGATGAAGGCGGGGATCATGGAGGTGGCCGACATCTTCGTCGTCAACAAGGCCGACCTGGCGAGTGCCCAGCGGGCCGTTTCCGACGTCCGGGCCATGCTCAGCGTCGGTCCGGCCCGCGATTGGAAGCCGCCCATCGTCTCCACCGTCGCCGTTCGGGGTGAGGGTCTGGACCGCCTGATCGAGGAGCTCGACGGTCATCGCGCCCACCTCCGGGAGTCCGGCGCCGGCCAGAGGCGGGAGCAGGCCCGACTGCTCGACGAGGCCGCCGACATGGTGGGGGAGTGGTCCCGCCAGCGCGCGCGCCGGCGCCTGGGCGAGGATCCCGACCTGCTCGGCCGGATGCTCCGGGACCGCAGCCCCTACGCGGTCGCCGCCGAGATCTTCGCCGAGCCCGAGGACTCGGCCGGATAATGTGTCCCGACATGGAGGTGGCGAGCTGATGACGTCCCCGGCTGCGGCCCCGATCCGGATCGTCCTCGCCAAGGTCGGCCTCGACGGGCACGACCGCGGCGTCAAGATCGTCGCCCGGGCGCTCCGCGACGCCGGCTACGAGGTCATCTACACCGGCCTGCGACAGACGCCGGAGATGGTCGTCACGGCAGCGGTTCAGGAGGACGCCCAGGTCATCGGGCTCTCCCTTCACTCCGGCGCGCACATGACGCTGTTCCCCGCCGTCCTCGACGAGCTGCGCCGCCGCGAGGTGACCGACATCATCGTCTTCGGCGGCGGCATCATCCCCGACGACGACATCGCCGCCCTCAAGGAGCTGGGTGTCGAGGCCATCTTCACGCCGGGCACTCCGCTCCAGGAGATCGTCGACTGGCTACGTCAGCGCTTCCCCTCCGGGGCCTGACCACTGGCCGGGATGGCGCCCGGCTTGGTATCGTTGTAGGGCTCGGCGGGCTGTACGGTCGTGTCCGAGCCGTGGTCGGGGCCGGGCCACCTGCGTGAGGCCCCGCACCGTCCCGCGTATCCCCACCAAGCAAAGAGAAGTGCCATGAAGCTGAAAGCCAAGAATCGTGAGCTCACCGGCAAGGCGGCTCGCCGCCTCCGCCACGAGGGCCTGCTGCCCGCCGTCGTCTACGGGCAGGGCCACAAGCCCAAGAACCTCGAGCTCGACGAGCGTGAGTTCGGTCGCGTGTTCGCCCGCGCCGGCCACACCCAGCTGGTCGACCTCGTGGTCGAGAGCGGCAGGCCGCAGAAGGTCCTGATCAAGGCGGTCCAGATCTCGCCCCGGAAGAACAGCCCCATCCACGTCGACTTCCACCAGCTCAGCCTGCGGGAGAAGATGCAGATCGAGGTCCCGCTGACCTTCGTCGGCGAGGCGGTCGGCGTCCGCCTCGGCAACGGCGATCTGCTCCCGCTGTCCCAGTCGCTCCGGGTGGAGACTCTGCCCACCACCATCCCCGAGTCGATCGAGATCGACGTCTCCGGGCTGGAGGAGGCCGACGCCACCATCCACGTCTCCGATGTGGTCCTGCCCGAGGGCGTGACCGCGGTCGAGGACGGGGACACGCCGCTGGTCAAGCTGCAGCCGCACCGCGTCTCCGAGGCCGGAGAGGAGGCTGAGGGTGCCGGCGAGGGCGAGGCTCCCGCCGAGGGCGCCGAGGATTCGACCGAGGCCTGAGCCTCAGGGCCCGCCGACCGGACCGCGCCGCGCGATCCGGGTCGGCACCGCCCAGCCGGTCAGGTGGCCGACATCGTCCAGGGTCGGCGATGAACCCGCCGCCGGTGCCGCCCGGCACCGGCGGCGGGCTGCCTCAGCTCTTGAAGGCGCTGAGGGTGATGCGCGTCAGGGCGTCGAAGTCGTCGCCCTCGAGCTCGGACTCCTCCGCCAGCAGCCGCTGGATCTCCTGGGCGGCGAGGTCAGTGTGGATGTCCTGCTCGTACTGGGTGGCCAGGGAGCGGAGCCGGTAGGTGTGGTCGGGGGCGTCGCTGGTCGGCGTCAGGCCGGCGTCGATCTTGTCCAGATCGAGGTGGCGTGCCCAGAGGCCGACCTCCTGCTCTCCGGTCTCGGCGGAGTCGGAGAGGTGGAGGACGTTGACCCCGCCGCCGATCCCGAAGCGCTCCCGGAGCGAACCCGGGCGGGACTTGGCGATCTGCGTCTCGCCGAGCGCGTAGCGCATTCCCTCCAGGGCCTCGGACGTCGTCTCCAGGCGGCCGACGACCAGCGGCAGGGCGCTCATGAAGTCGACCAGCCACGGGAAGAAGGGACGCCCCTTGAGGAACGCGTAGTGCTCCTCGATCAGCGAGGTGTCGGGCTGGAACCAGGTGAGGCCCTTGAGCTTCCAGTCCTGCTCCGAGGAGAGCCAGCTCCACATGCCGGCGCGGACCGCCTGGCGGTGAGCGGCATCGGGTTTGAAAATCACGAGAGCATCTGCCATCGCGCGCAATCCTAGCGGTTTGGCGGACGTGCCTTCCGCGACCGCGGGCGGTCTGGCCGCGAGATCGCGCCGAGTTGGCGAAGGGCGTCCGAAGCAGGGTGGCGGCGGCTTCCCGCGTTGACGCCGAGAACCCCATCCTCGTCCGCCGCCCTCCTGCCCTGGGGGACGAGAGTCAACGGTGGCGGAGGTCGCCGGGGAGGGGGACACGGGGTGCGGAGACCCGCTGTGAGGATCGTGCCGCCGGCGTTCCCGACCATCGCCACGACGTCGCAGACCGCCGTCTCCTGCTCCGCGTCGCCATCCAGCGCCGGCTGCCACCGAATCGAGGCGACGGGACCCGGCTCCAGCGAGGGACGGACGGCGGTCGACGTCGGTGTGACGCCGAACCGGCCCTGAACCGTCAGGGCGTGGGCCGGTCGCGAGGGTTGGGCTCGTAGAAGCGGGTGCCGGCGAGCTCGTCGGGGAGGTGCTGCTGCTCCACGGTCCCGCCCTCGTAATCGTGGGCGTACCGGTAGCCCTTGCCGTAGCCCATGTTCCGCATCAGCCGGGTGGTCGCGTTGCGCAGGTGGAGGGGGACGGGGAGGTTGCCGCGCTCGTTGACCGCCTGCACTGCCGCCGTGTACGCCTGGAGCCCTGAGTTCGACTTCGGCGCCCGGGCGAGGTAGATGGTCGTCTCGCTGAGCGCGTACAGGGCCTCGGGCATGCCCACGAAGTGCGACGCCTGTTGGGCGGCCACGGCCAGGGGCAGCGCGGCGGGGTCGGCGAGGCCGACGTCCTCGGAGGCGGATATGACCAGCCGGCGGGCGATGAACATGGGGTCCTCGCCGGCCTCCAGCATCCGCGCCAGCCAGTAGACGGCGGCGTCCGCGTCACTCCCCCTGATGCTCTTGATCAGGGCCGAGATCAGGTCGTAGTGCTGGTCGCCGGCGCGGTCGTAGAGAAGGTGCGGCTGCTGCATCGCCTGCTCGACCGCGGCCGTCGTGATCGGGCCGTCGACCAGCGCCACCGCCGTCTCCAGCGCGTTCAGCGCGATCCGGGCGTCGCCGCGGGCCGCCGCCAGGAGCCCCTGCCGGGCGTCCTCCTCGATCTCGACGCCGAGCTCGCCCAGTCCGCGCCCGACGACCTCGTCGAGCTCCTCCTCGGTCAGGGCCTCGAGCCGGAAGACACGACTTCGGGAGAGGAGGGCCGAGTTCACCTCGAAGCTGGGGTTCTCGGTGGTGGCGCCGATCAGCGTCACCGTCCCGTCCTCGACGTGGGGGAGCACAGCGTCCTGCTGGGCCTTGTTGAAGCGGTGGATCTCGTCGATGAAGAGGACGGTGCGCCGTCCCCGCTGGCGGGCGATCTTCGCCTCGCCGATGACGCGGCGGAGGTCGGCGACCCCGGAGGTGACGGCGGAGAGGCTGGCGAAGCGGTTCTCGGTCTCCTCGGCGATGATCCGGGCCAGCGTGGTCTTGCCCGATCCGGGCGGTCCCCAGAGGACGACGCTGGGCAGTCGTCCGGAGCGGCACAGCTGCTCGAGCACCTTGGCCACGCGGCTCTGGCCGACCAGCTCGCTGAAGCGCCGCGGCCGGAGCCGGCTCGCCAGCGGCGCGTCCGGCTGCCTGCCCGGATCCGCCGTTGCCGCCGCCTGCTCCGATGCTCGCCCCTCCGGCGTTCGCTCCCCGCCCCCCGCCGACGCGAAGAGATCGGTCTGGTCGTTCATGCCGAGACTTTACGGCAGCGCGGGGGCGCTCCCGGGCCGATCTCGCCGCCGTCGCGTCCGCCGGTGCCGTGGCGGACCACCAACGCCCGGACGCCGGGGTCGCCTACCCTTGTCGCTTGGGCATGCCGACGACACGCATCTACCTCACCCGCCACGCCGACGTGGAGAACCCCGACCACATCCTCTACGGCTATCTCCCCACCTTCCGACTCAGCGCGCTGGGGCGAGCCCAGGCCCGCGAGGTGGGGCGCACCCTGCGCGATGCCGGCATCGTCCGCATCGTCCACAGCCCGCTTCGACGGGCCCGGGAGACGGCGCGGCTGATCCGCGACCAGCTCGAGCCGCAGCCGGAGCTGGTGCCCGCCGCCGACCTCCGCGAGGCCGAGTTCAGCCGGTACCTGCAGGGCGTGCCCTACTGGCAGGTCCCGTTCCGTCGCCCGCTCTGGGTGGTGCACAAGACGCGGCGGGGGACGCTCCCCGGCGACGAGTCGTTCGGCGAGCTCGGCGGCCGGGTGCTGGACGTGATCTACCAGCAGACCCGAGAGCACCCCGGCGAGCCGGTCGCCCTGGTCAGCCACGCCGACCCCATCCAGGCGGCCTGGATCCTGCTCGACGGGGCACCTCAGAAGGAGTCGGAGATGCTCCGCCACGCCGTCGCCAAGGGCGGGCGGCTGGAGGTCGACATGGAGGGGACGCGCCTGCTCTCGATCCGCTACGTGGAACCGCCCAAGGTCACCATCGACTGATGGAGGAGCCCGGCGTCCGCCGCTTCCCCGATGGCTTCCTCTGGGGATGCTCGACGGCGGCCCATCAGGTCGAGGGCGGCAACCACAACAACGACTGGTGGGAGTGGGAGCGCTCGGGGCACATCCTGACCGGTGACAACTCCGACCCCAGCTGCGAGCAGTGGGACCGCTTCGCGGCCGACTTCCAGCTGCAGGCCGAGCTGGCCAACAACGCCCACCGCCTCTCGATCGAGTGGTCGCGGGTGGAGCCGAGCGAGGGGCAGTTCGACGAGGAGGCGATCGAGCACTACCGGCAGGTGCTGACCGAGCTCCGCCGGCTCGGCCAGGCGCCGATGGTCACGCTGCACCACTTCTCCTCGCCGAGCTGGTTCACCGCCCGCGGCGGCTGGGCGGCGCGCGGGGCCCCCTCCGCCTGGCTGCCCTTCGTCGATCGCGTGGCCGAGGAGCTGGGGGAGCTGGTCGCTCTGTGGTGCACGATCAACGAGCCCAACATCTACGCCTACCAGGGATGGATGTCAGGCGAGTTCCCGCCCGGGCACAAGGGCGACGTCCCTGGTCTCTTCAAGGTCCTGGCCAACATGCGCCGCGCTCACATCGCCGCCTACCGCCTGCTCGGCCGGCGGACGCCGGGGGTGCCGGTCGGCCTTGCCCATCACAAGTGGCTGATGCTGCCGGCCAGACCGCGCCGATCCGACCGGGCCGCCGTCGGCGTCGCCCGGCTGGCCATGGAGAGGTGGCCGGTGGGGGGCAGGCTCGCCCGTGTGGTCGACGCCCCCGGCGACTTCATTGGCCTCAACCACTACACGGGCTCGCTCTGCTCTCCGGCGATGCTCCCGGCCGAGGGCTTCATCCGGCGGACCAATCCGCCCGGGATGGAGGAGAACGACTTCGGCTGGGCCCAGAACCCGCGCTGGATGCGGACCTGCCTTCAGGAGATGCACCGGCTCCGGCCGGACCTGCCCCTCTACATCACCGAGAGCGGCACCGCGGTGCGCGACGATCGCCGCCGCGAGGCCTTCCTGGAGGCGACGCTGGAGGAGGTCTGGCTGGCCATCGCCGAGGGCTGCGACGTCCGTGGGTACTTCCACTGGACCTCGGTCGACAACTTCGAGTGGGCGCGGGGCTACGCGATGCAGTTCGGCCTGATCGGGCTCGACCTGGAGACCCAGCGGCGAACGATCAAGCCCAGCGGCCGCCTCTTCGCGGAGATCGCCAGGACCAACGCGCTGCCCGTCCCCTGATCGCCCCGGCGTCTGCCCGGGGGCGGACCGACCGGAACCGTCCCCGCCGTTCGCGCCCGTCGCTGAACTGCGGCGGACCAGAGGTCGGAGCGAAACTCCTAAACTTGCGCAGCGTGAAGCTCGGACTGGCGCTCCCCTACTCGGACCGCGTCCCTCGTGAGCTGATCCTGGCCATGGTCAAGGCCGCGGACCAGCTCGGGTACGACAGCCTCTGGCTGCCTGAGGTCTATGGGTGGGACGCCTTCACCGCTCTGACCGAGTTCGCCTGCGCCACCGAGCGGATCCAGCTCGGCACCGGCATCATCAACGTCTTCAGCCGCTCGCCGGCCCTGATCGGGCAGACCGCGGCCTCCCTCGACGCCATCTCCGGCGGGCGCTTCCGGCTCGGCCTCGGCACCTCCGGGCACCAGGTCGTCGAGGGCTGGCACGGGGTCCGCTACGAGAAGCCGATCCAGCGGCTCCGGGAGACGGTGGAGGTCGTGCGCAGCGTGCTCCGCCGCGACCGCCTCGACCACCAGGGCGAGGTCTTCCAGCTGTCGGGGCGTCTGAAGCTGATGACGCACCCGATCCGGGACCGGATCCCGATCTACCTGGCCACGCTGACCCCGGCCGGGGTCGAGCTGGCGGGCGAGATCGCCGACGGCTGGATCCCGATCTTCTACTCCCCGGCCCACTTCGACACCGTCTTCCGGCCGCAGCTGGAGCGCGGGGCGCAGCGGGCCGGCCGAAGCCTCGAGGACCTCTCCATCTGCGTCTTCCAGCAGGTCGTCGTGAGCGACGACATCGCCGCCGCCCGCGACGCGGTCCGGCCTCATCTCGCCCTCTATGTCGGCGGCATGGGCTCGCGCCAGAAGAACTACTACAACCGCCTCTTCCACGCCTATGGGCTGGGCGGCGAGGCGACCCGCATCCAGGACCTCTACCTGGACGGCCGGCATCGCGACGCGGCCGCCGCCATCAGCGACGAGATGGTCGACCTGGTCACGATCGCCGGTCCCTCCGCCGAGTGCCGCCGCCGCCTCCAGGCGCTCGCCGAGAGCGGCGTGGGGGAGGTGGCGATGATTCTCCAGGTCCCCGGCGACGACATCGAGGCCATGCGCTCGGCGCTGCAGGAGCTGGCGCCGGCGGGGACGGCGGCATGAGCGCCGGGGTGCCGGCCGTGTCGCCGCCGCGCGCCAACTGGCGCGTCGCCTGGGTGGTCCTGGTCGGCGTCCTGACGCTGCTCCTGGTCGGCCTCGGCTGGGGCCTGCTCCATCCCGCCACCACGCCGACCTCCTCGGCGATCGGCTCGCAGGCGCCGGCGATGACGCTGCGCGCCTTCGATGGCTCGACCGTCCGGCTCTCCCAGTTCCGGGGCAAGGCGGTGGTGCTGAACTTCTGGGCCTCCTGGTGCGTGTCCTGCCGCCAGGAGCAGGTGCCACTGGTCCAGGCCTCGAACCGGTGGCAGGGCAAGGTCCAGTTCATCGGTGTCGACATCCAGGACTCGGCCAGGGCCGCGCGAAGCTACGCCGCGTCGGCACGCTATCCCTATCCGGTGGGCATGCCCACCACGGACGTCGCCGCCACCTACGGGGTGACGGCGCCGCCGGAGACGTTCTTCATCGACAGCGCAGGCACCGTGGTCGGGCTCTACGCCGGGCCCCTCGACGCGTCGACCATCGCCAGGTACCTGGAACTGACGGGAGTACGGCAATGATCAAGGTGGTGCTGCTCGCGCTGGTGGTCGCGGTCGGGGTCGGTTACTTCATGGTCAGCTCGATGCACGGGAGCGCCGACTACTACCAGACCATCCAGCAGATGCGGGCGCACCCGCCGACGACCAGCCAGGCCAGCGTCGAGGGCGTCGTCCAGAAGGGCGTGCAGCGCGGCGACGGCGGCTTCGACGTCCGCTTCGTCATGGCCGACGGCAAGGACCGGATGCCGGTGAGCTACCAGGGGACGCTGCCCGAGATCTTCCGGCCCGGAGTGCAGGTCGTGGTCCAGGGCAAGGTCGACCAGGACGGCACCTTCCACGCCACCCAGCTGCAGGCCAAGTGCCCCTCGCACTTCAGCGCCGAGCCGGCGCAGAGCCACTGACGCCATGGCGATCCTGATCCCCTTCGTCGGGGCCTCCTTCCTGGTCGCCGCGCTGGCCCTGGCCGTGCTCGCCATGTTCCTCGGCATCTGGGGGGCCCGCCGCGGCGACGCCGCCCTGGCTCGCTCCGGACGCCGGGCTCTCTACGCCACCGGTCTGATGGTGGTCGGCGCCTCGGCGATGCTGATCCTGGGCCTGGTCACCAACGACTTCCAGCTCGCCTACGTCACCTCCCACTCCGACCGGCAGCTGCCGCTGGCGCTCAAGGTCTCCGGCTTCTGGGGCGGCCAGGAGGGGTCGCTCCTCTACTGGACGCTGATCCTGCTCCTGATCGGCTCGGTGTCGGTCGGCGTCGCCGCCAGGACCGACCCCCAGCTCACCGCCTACGCGCAGTCCACGCTGTCGGCGATCGCCGTCTTCCTGCTGGTCGTGCTGGTCTTCGTCGCGACGCCCTTCAGCCTGCTCGCCATCGTCCCCCGCAACGGCCTCGGGCTGGACCCGGTGCTCCAGAACTCGGGGATGCTGATCCACCCGCCCTTCGAGCTGGCCGGCTACAGCTCCTTCGCCATCCCCTTCAGCTTCGCCGTCGCCTCGCTCATCGCCGGGCGCCAGGGAGGGAGCTGGATCATGCTCAGCCGCCGCGTCGCCCTGGTCTCGTGGGGCCTGCAGAGCACCGGGCTCCTGCTCGGCATGTGGTGGTCCTATCACGTGCTCGGCTGGGGCGGCTACTACAGCTGGGACCCGGTCGAGAACGCGGCGCTGATGCCATGGCTGGCGGCGACCGCCTACCTGCATTCGATCCAGGTGCAGGAACACCGGGGCCGGCTGCAGAGCTGGAACCTCTTCCTGGCCATGCTCTCGTTCCTGCTCTCCATGCTCGGCACGTACATCGTCCGCAGCGGCATCCTGCCCTCGGTCCACACCTTCGCCATCAGCCCGATCGGACCCTGGTTCTTCGGCTTCCTGGTCGTCTGCGTGGTCTTCAGCCTGGGCCTGGCCCTGCTCCGCGGCCACACCATCCCGACCTCCCGGCCGATGGCGCAGACGGTCTCCCGGGAGGGGGCGTTCCTCTTCCAGAACGTGCTCTTCGTGATCCTCGTCGCCGCCATCCTCTGGGGCACGCTGCTGCCCCTCCTGAGCGGCGCCGTCGGCCAGGAGCTGGAGGTGGGCAGCGCCTACTACGACCGCACCATCGCCATCCCCGTGGTCGCCCTGCTGGCGCTGATCGCGGTCGGCCCGCTGCTGCCCTGGCAGCCGGGCGGCGGCCGCTGGATGCGACGCCTATCCTGGCCCGCCGCCGGGGCGCTGGTCGCGCTCGTCGCCTGCCTCTTGCTGGGGATCCGCTCGGTCGGCCTGATCGCCGGCGTGACCCTGGCCGGCGGCGGCCTCGCCACCTGCCTCCGCGAGTACGTCAGCGGCGCCAGCCGGGCGCGGCGCCTGCGCGGGGCCTGGCCGGCCGCCGTCGTCCGCCTGATCGCCCGCGACCGCAGCCGGTACGGCGCCTACCTCGCCCACGTCGGTTTCCTCGCCATCGTCATCGGGATCGTCGGCTCCCACTTCGGCCAGGTCCACCAGAGCTTCACCCTGCAGCCGGGGCAGACCGGCCACATCGGCGGCTACTCGATGACCTACCTGGGGCGCTTCAGGGAGCCACAGGGCGACCACGAGGCCCTGATCGGCCGCCTCCGCCTGAACAGCGGGGAGGTGGTCGAGCCGGCCGTGCTCACCTATCCCGCCAGCAGTGGCGAGAACGTCAGCCAGGTCGTGATCAGGAGCACGCCGCTCGAGGACCTCTACATCGTGCTGGTCGGCGGCACCGGCGCCCGCGGCGCCTCCTTCAGCGTCTTCGTCAACCCGCTCGTCCCCTGGATCTGGTTCGGCGGTGTCCTGCTCATCCTCGGCGTCGTATTCGGCAACTCGGCGCGCCTTCACACCCAGCCGGCCCTCGACGGCGAGGCCTCGCTGCGTATGGTGATCGACCCGTGACCACGCTGATCCTCTCCGGCTGCCTGGTGCTGATGAGCCTGCCCTTCGTGCTGTGGCCGCTGATCCGCCCCCGGGACGGCGAGCGCGGCGGCAGGGGCTGATGGTCGCCGTCCGCGCCGTCCAGCTGGTGCAGCGCTTCGGCGCGCACGTCGGTCTGGGCCCTCTCGACCTGGAGGTCCGCGTCGGCGAGCACCTGGCCGTGCTCGGCGACAACGGCGCCGGCAAGACGACGCTCCTGCGCATGCTCGGCACCCTGGCCCGGCCGGCCATGGGCAAGCTCGAACTGTGGGGCCTTGACGCTGTCCGCCAGCGGGAGCGCCTGCGCACCCGGCTCGGCTACGTCGGCCACGAGCCCGGCCATGCCCCGCTGCTCACCGCCCTCGAGAACCTGGAGTTCTTCTGCACGCTGCACGGGCTGGAGCGGGAGCGGGCGATGGAGATCCTGGAGCTGGTCGGCCTCGAGGCCGCCGCCCGGCGCCGGGCCGCCGACCTCTCCCGGGGCATGCGCCAGCGCCTCGCCCTGGGCAGAGCGCTGCTGCCCGATCCCGAGCTGCTGGTCCTGGACGAGCCCGAGGCCGGGCTCGACGCGCCGGGCCGAGCCCTGATCGGCCGGATCCTCAGGGGCCGGACGGTGATCGTCGCCAGCCACGACTGGCCGCTGTCGCGCCGCCTCTGCGACCGCGCCCTGCTGCTGCGGGCCGGCCGCGACGCCGGCGATCCGTTCGGGCTCGAGGTGATGGCGGGAGCCCAGGGATGAGGTGGCCGACGGTCACCTGGGCGGTGGCCTGGCGGGAGATCCGCGGCGAGCTGCGGGGGCGGGAGCTGGTGCCGTCCCTCGGCCAGTTCATCGTCCTCGCCCTGGTCATCGCCAACTTCGCCTTCGCTCCCGACCTGAGCCGGGCCCGAGACCTCGGCCCCGGCGTGCTCTGGATGGTGCTCGTCTTCGTCGGCCTGGTCGCCTTCTCGCGCGCCTTCGCCGGAGAGCGCGAGCGCGGGTCCCTGGAGGCGATGCTGCTGACACCGGCCTCCCACTCGGCGATCCTGGCCGGGAAGACGCTGGCCTCGGCCCTGGTCCTGACCGTCTGCGAGCTGGTCCTGCTGCCCGCCCTGGCCGTGTTCCTGGGAGCCCCGCTGACGCCGATCGCGTTCCTGACCGTCTTCCTGGCGATCATCGGCATGTCGGCCCTGGGCGCGCTGTTCGCCGCCCTGGCCTCGCAGACGAGGGCGCGGGAGCTGCTGCTGCCGGTCCTCGCCCTGCCTTTGTGGATCCCATTCGTGGTCATGGGGTCGGGGATCGTGCGCGCCTCCCTGGACGGAGTGTTCGAGCTCCAGGGCACGGTGGCGCTCTGCTATATGGACATACTGTTCCTGCTCGTGGCCGCCGTGGCCGCGAAGTTCGTGCTGGACGACTGAGTCCGGCGCTCAGGGGGATTTGGTGACGTGAGCGATCTCGACAGCCGGCTCTCGGCGCAGGAGACGGAGGCCAACCGCCGACTCTACCTGCTGGCGGGCATCGCCACGGCGCTGCTGGCGGTTGCCGCGGTCGTCATCTTCGTGTACCCGCCCCCCGACGCCCTCCAGGGCAACGTGCAGCGGATCTTCTACGTTCACGTCAGCTCGGTGGTCGCCGCCTACGGCTGCTTCGCGCTGGTCGTGGTGGGCGGGGCGGCCTACCTCTGGAAGGGGAGCCAGTGGGCGGACCGGCTGGCCCGGGCCGGGGCCATCGTCGGCCTCCCCCTGACCACCACCTGCATCGTGATGGGCATCATCTGGGCCCAGCCGGTCTGGAACTGGAACCCGGCCGAGAGCTGGGACGCCCGCTTCACCTCGACCGTCGCCCTGTGGGCGATCTACGCCGGCTACCTGCTGATCCGGAAGTTCGCGCCCCAGGGGCACGCCGCCGCCCGCCTCTCGGCGGTGGTCGGGATCATCGGCTTCATCGACGTCCCTGTC
>DATAXV010000140.1:0-4421 GCA_036272915.1 Candidatus Dormiibacterota bacterium | reverse complement strand
GACCCGCTGCCGGTGGCGCGGCGGCGGATGCGGGTGGTGGAGCTGCCGATCAACGCGTCGGAGGACCGTGTGGTCGGGACGATCGACCTGGAGGCGGCGCTGAAGGCGGGAGAGAAGCGGTTCGAGCCGGGAGTGCTGGCGGAGGCGAACCGGAACATCCTCTACGTGGACGAGGTGAACCTGCTGGACGACCACATCGTCGACGTGCTGCTGGACGCGGCGGCGATGGGGGTGAACGTGGTCGAGCGTGAGGGGGTGTCGGTGGCGCACCCGTCGCGCTTCATCCTGGTCGGGACGATGAACCCCGAGGAGGGTGAGCTGCGCCCGCAGCTGCTCGACCGCTTCGGCCTCTGCGTCGACGTCGAGGGCATCCGCGATCTCGACCAGCGCGTCTCCATCGTCGAGTACCGCGCCGCCTGGGAGGACGACCAGGCCGCGTTCGCCGAGCGCCACAGCGGCGCCGAGGACGAGGTCCGCGACCGTATCGGTGAGGGCATCGCCACCTATCCCGAGGTGACCGTGCCGCGCTCGATCCTCCGCCTGATCGCCCAGCTGAGCATCGCCCTCGAGGTCGACGGCCACCGCTCCGACCTGGTCTGCGCCCGGGCCGCCCAGGCCAAGGCCGCCTACGACCGGGACGGCGAGATCGGTATCAGCCACATCGCCGACGTGGCCGAGATGGTCTACGCTCACCGCCTGCGCACGGCGCCCTTCGGACGTGGGGCGCCGAACCTGACCGAGATCATCTCCCGCGTCGCGGGTCAGGCCTAACCGAGCATGAGGAGGACGGCCAGGTGACAACCGCAGCCGAGACGACCGGGGCCGAGGGGGTCCGTTGGGACCTCAGCGACCTCTACGCGGGACCGGATGACCCGGCCATCGAGCGCGATCTGGCGGAGTCGCTGGCCACGGCCCGATCCCTCCAGGAGCGCTACGAGGGTCACGTCGCCGAGCTGTCCCCCCAGGAGTTCGTGGAGCTCATGGAGACCTTCGCGCGCTACTACAGCCAGGTCACCCGCGTCGGCCTCTACGCCCACCTCCTGCACGACCTGAACACCGCCGACCACGCCGGTGCCCGGCTGCTGGGCCGGGTCCGCGAGGCCTCGGCCGAGCAGGGCGCGCACCTCGTCTTCTTCGACCTCGAGGTGGCCGACCTCACCGACGAGCAGGTCAAGGTCCTCTACGCGGACGAGCGGGCCGCCCGCTACCGCCACGCGGTCGAGCACGAGCGGAAGAACCGCCCGCACCAGCTGAGCCACGTCGAGGAGCGGCTGCTGACCGACATCAGCCCGGTCGGCACCGGTGCCTGGACCCGCCTCTTCGACGAGCTGACCTCGGCCATCCGGGTCGGCTGGGAGGGGCGGGAGGTTCCGCTGGAGCTGGCCCTGTCCAACCTCTACGACGGCGACCGAGAGGTGCGCGAGCGCGCCACCCACGCCACCACCGAGGCCCTCCGCCGCGACGCCCGGACCCGCACCTACGTCTTCAACGTCGTCCTCCAGGACAAGGCGATCGACGACCGGCTGCGCAAGTACCCGAGCTGGATCAGCTCGCGCAACCTGGCCAACGAGACCTCCGACGCGTCGGTCGAGGCTCTGGTCGAGGCGGTCACCGGCCGGTACGACATCGTCGCCCGCTACTACCGGGTCAAGCGCGGCCTGCTCGGGCTCGACGGCCTCCACGAATGGGATCGTTACGCGCCGATCGAGGAGACCACCCGCCACGTCTCCTGGGACGAGGCCAAGGAGATCGTCCGGACCTCCTATCACCGCTTCTCGCCGAGGGCGGGCGCGATCATCGACGACTTCTTCACCAAGGGCTGGATCGACGCCCCGGTGGTCCCCGACAAGTCCGGCGGCGCCTACTGCTCGGCCGGCCTGCCCGAGCTGCACCCCTTCGTGCTGCTCAACTTCACCGGGCGCCTGCGCGACGCCACCGTCGTCGCCCACGAGCTCGGCCACGGCATGCACGACGTGCTCTCGTCCGGCCGCAACCACATCTTCGACTACCACCCGCCGCTGACCCTGGCCGAGACCGCATCCGTCTTCGGCGAGGCGATGACCTTCGACGCCATCCTCAGCGAGGAGAAGGACCCCAAGGTCCGGCTCTCCATGCTCTGCGCCCAGGTCGAGGACGCCTTCGCCACGATCTTCCGGCAGGTCGCCATGAACCGCTTCGAGGACGGGCTGCACCGGGCCCGGCGCGAGTCCGGCGAGCTCTCCCAGGAGCAGATCAGCGAGATCTGGCAGGAGAAGATCCAGGCCATGTTCGGGGACTCCCTGACCCTGACCGAAGAGCACAAGGTCTGGTGGAGCTACGTGCACCACTTCATCCGGGTCCCCGGCTACGTCTACGCCTACGCGTTCGGCAACCTGCTCGCCCTCTCCGTCTACCGGCGCCACCTGGAGCTGCAGAGCCCGGCCTTCGTCGAGAAGTACCTGGAATTCCTCTCCCTGGGTGGGTCGAGAACGCCGGAGGAGGCGGTCCGCACGGTCGACCTGGACATCACCGACCCCGGCTTCTGGAGCTCCGGCCTGGACATCGTCTCGGGCATGGTCGACGAGGTCGAGCGCCTGGTCGGGGACACGACCGGCTGAGCCCGTTCTCGGTCCGTGAGGCGACCGCGGCGGACGCCGCCGCGCTCGCCTCTATGCGCTGGGACTTCCGAATCGAAGAGGATGAGCGGCCCGACGGCGGTGGTCGCGAGGGCTACGTCGACCGGACCGGGCCCTGGATCCGGGACGGTCTCGGCTCGGGACGCTGGCGGGCCTGGCTGGTCGAGGCCGGCGAGGAGGCGGCCGGCCAGGTCTTCCTGCAGGTGGTCGAGCGCTTTCCACCCATCGAGGGCGGCGAGGCGGGGCCGCTCGGCTACCTGACCAGCTTCTACGTGCGTCCCGCCTGGCGCGGCCGCGGCGCCGGCGCTGCTCGACGCGGCCGTCGCCTGGGCCCAGCGGCGCGGGGTCGAGGCGATCGCGGTCTGGCCCTCCGAGCGCAGCGCACCGCTGTACGGGCGAGCCGGATTCCGGCGCTCCGGACAGCTGCTCGAGCACCGCTTCGGCCGCTCCTGACCGCTCACCTCCGCCCGGTGAGGGTGGCCAGCGCCGCCGTCAGCGATTCCGGGCTGAGCCGCTCGTCGGAGCGGGCGGCGACGTGACCATCGGGACGGACCAGCAGCGCCCGGCCCGGCGCCAGCCGGACCGTCGCCGGCCAGGCGCCGTCAGGATCGCCGAGGAGGGTGCCGGGACCGATGCCGTGGACGGCGACACCGGCCTCTTCGCCGGCGGCCGCCCAGGGTCCGGCGGGGCCGGCGACGAGCAGCGCGAACCGGGGTCCGCAGAGGTCGAGGGTGGAGACGCGGCCGTCCCCGGACCCGAGCCACAGGTGGGGGACGCGGGTGCCGGTCTGTTCGGCCAGCTGTTCGACCCAGCCGTCGTCGCCGCCGCCGCCCAGCACCGCCGCCGACCGGTAGCGATAGCGGGTCATGATCGCGCCGGAGTCGACCTGCTCGGCGACGGCCGCGGCGTTCTCCTCGGTGGCGACCCCGTACCTGGCCAGGAAGTCGGTTCGGAGCCGGGCCTGGCTGGCGGCGAGGACGGCGCGGGGGCGCCGCTCGGCGCCGTAGCTGTCGAGCAGGGTCGGGGAGGCCTCGCCGCGCAGCACGGAGGCCAGCTTCCAGGCCAGGTTGTGGACGTCGGCGATGCCGGTGTTGGCGCCGAACCCGCCCCAGGGCGCGTGCTGGTGGGCGGCGTCGCCGGCGATGAGGACGCGCCCGTCGCGATAGGCGTCGACGACGTGGACGCGGGTGTCCCAGGCGCTTCGCGCCACCACCCTGGCCTCGACCTCAGCGCCGACGGCGGCCCTGACCAGATCCGCGCAGCGCTCCTCCGGGTAGTCCTCGGGAGTCTCCGAGCTGGGGTCGTACTCGATGTGGAAGGACCACTCGTCGGTGTTGTTCTTGGACGCGATCAAGGCCCGGACGCGGTCGTTGGCGACCTCGCACTGGCTGAAGGTGCGGCCCGCGACGAGCTTGGTCAGGTCGGTCTGGACGAAGAGGTTCAGATAGTGGTGCGTCGGCGGCAGCGTCCATCCGCCGAGGCCGAGCGCCTCCCTGACCATGCTGCCGCCGCCATCGGCGGCGATCAGGTAGTCGGCCCGCACCGTGACCTCGCCCTCCGGCCGCCGCAGCCAGGCGGTGACGCCCTCGGGGCCGGCGTTCGAGGCCGGTCAGCTCCACCCCGGTGCGCAGGTCGCAGCCCCGCTCCCGGGCCAGACCGGCGAGCGCCGGCTCGAGCAGCACCTGCGGGCAGAAGCAGAAGCGTGAGGGACTGGGTTCCCCGGCCCCGGGACCGCCGCCGACCATGGACAGCGACTCGGACCCGACCAGGCTCGGTCCGCGCCGGGCGCCACCGAAGGCGCCCATC
>DATAXV010000139.1:0-9439 GCA_036272915.1 Candidatus Dormiibacterota bacterium | reverse complement strand
CGAGGACCCGGGCCGGATCGAGCGGCTCTGGCAGAAGATGCTGCTCGCGATCATGGGCCACGGCATGACCGGCGTGGTCGGCGCCGGGGCCATGACCGGGATCGAGATCGCCCTCTGGGACATCCTCGGCAAGCGCCTCGGCGTGCCCGTCTGCGACCTCCTCGGCGGCAGATGCCGGGACCGGGTCCGCGTCTATGGCCACGCCAGCACCGTCGACCGCGCGGAGGAGCTGGTCGGCCGTGGCTACACCGCCCTCAAGGCCGGCTCGCTGACCCGCCCGGTCGAGGTCATCGACACCCTCCGCAACGCCCTCGACGACGATATCGACCTCTGCATCGACGTCCACGGGCCACCCTGGTTCAGCGTCCCCGACGCGATCAAGGTCGGCCAGGCGCTGGAGCCCTACGACCTCCTCTTCTACGAGGACCCGGTGCCGCCGGAGAACATCGACGCCATCGCCAAGGTCGCCGGCAAGATCAGCCTGCCCCTCGGCTGCGGTGAGCGCTCGGCGACGATCTACGGCTTCCGGGAGCTGATCGAGCGGGACATCCCCGACGTGATCCAGCCCGACATGGGCCGGGCCGGCGGCTTCACCCAGATGAAGAAGATCGCGGCCATGGCCGAGGCCCATCACATCGCCGTCGCCCCCCACGACGGGTCCAACGGGCCGGTGGCCGAGGCCGCCGCCGTCCACCTCCTCGCCGCCATCCCCAACTGCCTGATCCTGGAGCACCTCGCCGACGACGTCCCCTGGCGCTACCAGGTGGCGACCGAGCTGCCGGTGGTCGAGAGCCACATCGCCGTCCCCACCGCGCCCGGCCTCGGCATCGAGCTCGACGAGGAGGCCTGCCTGGCCCATCCCGGCTCGGGCAACCTGGCCCCGCCCAGCCCGAGCACGCTGGACGCGATGTACGTCCAGGGCCGCGCGCAGCGACGCCGGCTGTTCCAGATCGAGTGACGGGCCGCCGGCCTCCTCAGCGCAGCAGCCAGTAGGCGCCGACGCAGAGCATCGCCGCGTCGGCGGCCGCGAACAGGCCGACCCAGCCGATGCCGGGGACGCCGGTGAGGTCGGCCAGCTGGTCGGCGTCGGAGAGGACCGCCCGCCCCGACCGGCGCATCCGCTGCAGGTCGATAACGTTCCTGACCGCGGAGATGAGGAGGAACCAGCAGAGCGCGGCGAGGAAGGCGCCCTGCACGGTCGGCGAGCCATAGCGGATGAAGGCGCCGACGACGATCGCGGTGACGACCATGAGCAGGCTGCCGAAGGGGTTGCGGGTGACCAGGAACCCGAGCGCCAGGAGCAGCAGCGAGCCCCAGAGGGCGCCGGCCACGTGGCCGCCCATGATCAGCTGGATCAGGCCGAGGCCGAGGACCGGTGGGGCGACATAGCCGGCCATGAGCTCGGCGACGCGGCCGATGCCGTGGGCTCCGCTGCTGTAGGAAGCGCCCGAGGTGTCGCGCCGCAGCTCGATGCCCAGAAAGCGCCGGCCGACCAGCGCGGCGACGGCGCCATGGCCGCCCTCGTGGGCCATGGTCGAGACGTGGCGGACGACCCGCCAGACCGGGAGGTAGAGGACCGCGAACAGGGCCAGGGCCGCTGCGAAGAGGACGATGGAGGGAGCCGGCGGAGGGCCGACCGCAAGCAACCGTTGCCAGACGGATTCGACCCACGCGGCGACCCCGGCCATGGGTCAGCCCTCTCCGTACCTGGACACCTCGAGGAGATTCCCGTCGGGGTCTCGAAAGTACAACGACATCATCGGGCCCAACGCGCCACGCCGCGGTACGGGTCCCTCGATGATGGGGACGCCCGCCTCCTCCAGATGCTGCAGCCAGTCGTCGAGCGGGTCGTCGGTGAGCAGGCAGACGTCCCCGCCGCCCGGCGTCGGCCGCCGAGCCTTGGGCTCGAACTCCGCGCCCGCGGGGTGGAGGTTGATCATCTGCGAACCGAACCTGAGCGCCATCCGAGACCTCCCGTCCGGAGCCGGCGACGATCTCACGTTCATGCCCAGGACGGAGGTGTAGAAGTCGACCGCCGCCTCGACGCTCCGGACGGTCAGCACCAGGTGGTCGAGCGACGAGATCCTCAATCCAGGTCCCTGGCCTCGAAGCGGACGTCCAGGCCGTCATGGACCCCGAGCCGGCGCGCCAGCTCGGCGGCCATCGCCACCGACCGGTGCCGCCCGCCGGTGCAGCCGAGGGCGACCGTGATCTCGTCGCGCTGGTACCGCGGCAGCAGCCACGACAGGTCCGACTCCAGCCGGTCGAGCAGCTCCACCGCCTGCTCCTGGGCGAGGACGTAGTCGCTCACCGGAGCGTCACGCCCGTCCAGCGGCCGCAGCTCCTCGACCCAGTACGGGTTGTCGAGGAAGCGGGTGTCGACGACCACGCTCGCCTCCTCCGGCATCCCCTGCTTGTAGCCGAAGGCGAGGCAGCGGACCAGCTTCCGATCCCGTGGCCTGAGCCGCTCGGCCAGCGCCGCCGCCTCGGCCTCCTGGATCCGATGGTGCGCCCGCTCGTAGCTGCCCTCGGACTCGCCGTCGTCGTCGCCCACGTGGACGAGCACATAGCGCCGACCCGCCCGGTCCAGCTCGCGCAGCGCCACCGCGCTGGGCGAGCCGAGGACGGTGACCTCGCAGCCGACGGCCTGGAAGGCCCCGGCCGCACCCGCGGCACCCTCGCCGCCCAGCATCACCTGTCGCGGCATCAGAGAAGTTCCTTGAGACGCATTGCCACTCCCTCCGGTATCCCGGCGCGAACGATCTCCTCGACAGGGGCCTCGCGGATGCCCTGCAGGCCGCCGAACGCGCGCAGCAGCAAACGCTTGCGCGCCGGACCGATGCCCTCGACCGAATCCAGCGGCGAGGACAGCGCCTTGCGGTTGCGAGCCTTGCGGTGGTTGGTGATGGCGAAGCGGTGGGCCTCGTCACGGATTCGCTGGACCAGGAACATGCCCGGCGAGTTGTGCTCCTGGACGATCGGCTCCGACTCCCCTGGCGCGAACAGCTCCTCATGCTGCTTGGCCAGCCCGAAGGTGGGGATGTCGGCGAAGCCCAGCGCCTCCAGCACCTCGACCGCGGCCGAAAGCTGCCCCTTGCCGCCGTCGATGATGATCAGGTCGGGCGTGCTCGAGAAGGAGGCGTCGCCGACCTCGGTGGCGTCCTCCCTTCGCTGCGCCGCCTCCAGACGCTCGAAGCGCCGCCGCAGGACCTCCTGCAGCATGGCGAAGTCGTTGGGCCCCGGCGTGTAGCGGATGCGGAAGATCCGGTAGTGCTCGTTCTTGGGCCTGCCGTCCTCGAAGACGACCATCGAGCCGACCGCCGAGGAGCCCTGGGTGTTGGAGATGTCGTAGCACTCGATGCGGCGGGGAGGCTCCGACAGGTCCAGCGCCTCCGCCAGCGCGGTGAGCATCGGCTCGGTGCGGCTGCGGTCGTAGTCGGTCCGGATCCGGAGCTGCGTCAGCTCCTGCTCCGCCGTCTCCTTGAGCTGGTCGACCAGTGCCCGCTTGCGTCCGCGCTGGGGGACGTCGAGGCTGATCGCGCCGCCCCGCTTCTCGACCAGCCAGTTCGTGACCAGCTCGGGCTCGTCCACCTCCCCGGGGAGGAGGACCGAGCGGGGTATGTGGGTTGCGCTCCCGTAGTACTGGAGAAGGAAGCCGCGGAGCAGCTCACCCTCGTCGGCCTCGGCGGCGCCCTCCAGCGCGTGGCCGTCGTGCCCGACCATCTTGCCCTGGCGGATGTATGCGACCTCGACGAAGACGTCCCGCCCGTTGCGCGCGTAGGCGACGATGTCCTGGTCGTCCCGGCTATGGGTCAGCACCTTCTGCCGGTCGGCGATCTTCTCGATCGCCTGCAGCTGATCGCGGTAGCGCGCGGCGTTCTCGAAGTCGAGCGACTCAGCCGCCCGCTCCATCCGCCCCTCGAGCGCCTTGACCAGGGTGTCGGAGCGGCCCTCCATGAAGAGCGCCACCTGCTGGATCCGGGCCTGATACTCCTCGGCGTTGATCCGGCCCTCGCAGGGTCCGGGGCAGCGCTTGATGTGGTAGTCGAGGCACACCTTGCCCTGCTTGAAGATGTCGTCGGAACAGGTGCGGAAGGGGAGCAGCCGGCGGAGACTCTTCACGGTTCCCCGCAGTGAGAGCGCGCTCGTGTAGGGGCCGAAGTAGAGCGAGCCGTCCTTCTGAATGCGGCGGGTGTAGTGAACCCGAGGGAACTCGTCCTTAACCGGCAGCTTGAGATAGAGGTAGTTCTTGTCGTCCTTGAGGCGGATGTTGTACCGCGGCCGGTAGTGCTTGATGAGGTTGCACTCGAGCACCAGCGCCTCGACCTCGTTGGCCGCCCGTACGAACTCGAAGTCGAAGACATGGCGGAGCAGGTCGATCAGCCGCGGCGTCTGCGCATATCCCGGGGTGAAGTAGCTGCGCAGGCGGTCGCGGAGGCGGATCGCCTTGCCCACGTAGATGACCTGGCCGCCCTGGTCCCGGAACAGGTAGACGCCCGGGGAGTCGGGCACCGCCCGCAGACGCTTCCGGATGGCCTCCGACACTACCGCCATGCCCCGATGTTGCCACCACACACCAACCGGTTGACGGGATTCTGCCGTCGCCCCGCCCGCCGAACGCAACCGAGACGATGAGCATGCCGGGCCGACACGGGGCAACGGCTTCACGGCGCGGTCGGGGACCGACCCGATTCAGGCGTGTCCGGCTGGCCGGCGGCGCCGTCCATGGACGGCGCCGATCACAGTCAGTCGAAGGTCAGGAAGGGAACGTGGTAGAGGTCTGGTCGCGGCCGCCGGCCCAGTGGCGGCGACGTGACCTCGACCACCACCATCTCGACCAGGAACTGCACCCTGGCCTGGAGCAGGTGGCTCATATAGCCGGCCGCCGACCGGGTCTTCTCGCCGGTGGCGACGTGGAAGTGGGGAAGCACAGATCTGGCGGCAGGATCGAATGCGAGGGTGCCGCAGCCCAGCGCCTCCACATTGGTCAGGTGGACGCTGCGCCAGACCGGTGCCTGTGGATCCTCCACCTCCTCGCAGGTCCCGACGATCTCGACATCGGAGAAGGCGGCCAGGAACATCGGGACGTAGCCCTGCCGCACATCATTGCCGGCGCAGAAGGCGTGAAGGGCCGGGAAAAAGTCCTCCCCCGGCTCGAGAACAACGCCGAAGGTCCGTCCCAGGCTCAAGGCATGGCTGTACACGGTAGTGATCTTGCCCTCTCGCCGGCCGACGCCGGGTCACCGGGCAAGCGCCTCTCCCTGCGAATCCGCATGCCGGGACGGCTGCCTCCTGAGCATGCCCGCCCCTCGCCGCGAGCGAAGAGACCAGTAACCGTGCAGCGCCCCTGCGGCCGCGTCGAGGCCGTTGCGCAGATCTTCCTCGACCCTGACCACGGCAGGGGCGCTGCCCCCATCGAGGCGATAGGGCAGGTCGACCGCCTGCCTGAGCGCCTGTTCGATGGTGTCGTTGATCTGTGACCGGTGGTGGTTGAGGAACACCCTCGGCACATCCTTCATGTAGCACTCGAGCCGACTCCGAACGAGCACGTCGGTCAACCAGGCCACGCGCCTCTCCGGCGCCATCATCTTCAACTCGACCGCCATCTGGTCCTCCGGGTGGGCAGAGAGCAGAGCCACATGGCCGACCAGCGTCCCCGCGATCCTGGCGTGGATCGGATGCGCCGCGCGCTCGTTCCCATCGCCGAGGATCAGCGGCGGGGTCTGGAAGATCGCGACGGCTGATGGTCGAGGGACCTGTCGGTCCAGCTCCTGCCAGAGCTGGTCCAGTCCCGCGCATCGGCGTTGGCCGATGTCAAGGAGGAGTTCCTCCTGTCCGTCATTCACGCCGGCGCCGGCCTCGACGCGGGACCATCCCTCATCCAGGACCGCCGCGATCCGCCGCACGCAATGATCTCGATCGGCCCCGGTCGGCAGCCGCCGAGCGATGTCCCCCATGCCGCTGAGCGCGATGGCTGCGATCTCCTGGGACTTCCGAGCCGGGCCGTGTGCCGCTATCTGAACGACCACGTCGCGGTAGGGCCTTCCCGACATCACGGCGAGATCGAGCGCCTCGCGGCGAGCGGCTTCCAGCAGGAACTGATACGTGAGCCTTGAGGGCACGGCCGCGGCGACCTCAGGAGAGACGCCCATCCGTCCGATGACGTCTGGAGCCAGCATCCCCGCCGCCAGCTCCACATAGCCGTCCTCCCGCGCCCGTCCGACGCAGTCCTCGCCCCCGGTCGTTGCCAGCTCGAAGGTCTCGCCCTCGGGAACTGTATGGTGCAGCAGTTCATGGAGCACGGTCAGGGCCGAATCCGCCCACTCCTGCGCCTCGGTGGCGTCGAGAGGGGCGCGATCCATCATCGACTCCCAATCGATGATCACCGACGGCGCGAATAGCTCACGCCCGTTCCAGTCGGCCGAGCCGCACACGCCCCTCGCCTGCTCGTCAGGGCTCACCAGTGCCAGCTCGCCGGTCCAGCACGGCCGCCGAGCGCCGATCAGATCCTTGACGTGCTCCGCGGCGGGGAGGAACGTCCGCTGCGCAAATGACTCAAGGGAGTGCGCGGCGTGGTCGCGGCGCAGGGCCTCCCGAAAGGTGATCCGTGGCATGGCGGAGCCGTCGAGTCACTCCCCGGCGCGGGAACGGGCTTCCAGCTCGCGCATGAGCGTAGCCAGAGACCCCGCCTCGCGCCCGATGATGCGGCGATCCTCCGGGGAGGCTTCTTCGAGGATTCGACCCAGCTCTGCCCAGGCTTCCTTGACCTGCGTCAGTTGCTCCGAAAACGACCCCTGGGCCCGATATCCCCTGGCCAGCGCCTGTCTCGCCTCGACCACGGCCGGTGATGCGGAGGGCAGAGGGTTCTGAAGGCCCGACCACGCGCTCTCGAGCGAACTGATCATCATGCGCATCACCCCCTGTTGAACCGGTGGGGCGGCGGCGTCAACGGCCTCCCTGATCTGCGCGAGCGCCGCATGATATCCGGGCTTGGTGAGCATTCCGGACTTCATCTGCTCCATCGTCCGGTTCCACAGCTCTCTTGCCTCGTCCCTGGTCATGACAGGACGATGGTAGGGCCGCCCCGCAGCGGATCCGGGGCAAGCGCTGCGCACACGCTCTGAGCTTGCCCCTGACTCCCCATCCACCTGATGTCGGCGCTGCGCGGCCACAAGCCGACCCTAGGCGGTCTATGCGGACATCCGTCGGACGATGATCGGCTTGGGGGATCAGCTCCAGAGGCGGTCTTGGCTGGACTCACCGTCCCAGCCGTGGGTGCTCTCGAAGTAGACCGGGGACTGAGGATCCAGGTGCTCTCTGAACACCTCTTCGTTGATGTCCTCGAAGCCGAGGCCTGGGGCCTCCGGGACTGCGATCATCCCGTCCTCGATGAGGGGCCGGGGTAGACCAGTGACGAGGTCGCCCCACCAGGGAACGTCGGCCGCATGGTGCTCGAGGGCGAGGAAGTTCTCGGTCGCCGCAGCGATGTGGACGGCGGCAAGGGTCGCGATGGGAGACGCGGCCATGTGCAGGGCCATCGCGACCCCGTGCTCCTGGGCGAGATCCCCGATCCGCTTGGTCTCGAGGATCCCACCCGACGTCGCCGGATCGGGATGGATGACCCGCACCGCCCCGGCCTCGAGCAGGGGACGGAAGTTGTCATGCAGGTAGATGTCCTCCCCCGTGCAGGTCGGCGTGGCGATCGCCTCCGTCAGCTGGCGCCACTGGTCGGTCAACTGCCAGGGGATCATGTCCTCGAGCCAGGCCAGCGTGTACGGCTCCAGTGCCCGGCCGATGCGGATGCAGGAGTCGAGAGCGATGTGGCCGAAGTGGTCGGCGGCGAGGGGAATGTCGTAGCCGACGGTGGACCGGACGCCGGCCACGTACTCGACCAGGCACTCAACACCCTTCTGAGTGACCTGGATCCCCGTGAAGGGATGCATCGTGGTTCTCGTGTCCAGCGCTCCCGGCGGCGCGATCACGGCGCCCGGGATGTCCTTCAACAGGCCGATGCCTACGTCCATCTTGAGGAACTTGAATCCACGGGCGCGGCGCTCGACCAGGCGGCGGCCCATCTCCCGTGGATCCTCCGCGGCCGGCGTGTCGGTGTAGCAGAGGATGTGGTCCCGGAAGCTGCCACCGGCGAGGGCATGGGCGGGTGCGCCGTAGACCTTGCCGGCGAGGTCCATCAGCGCCATCTCGACCCCGCAGACCCCGCCTGCCTGGCGGGCGTGGTGGCCGAACTGGCGGATCTTGCGAAACAGCCGGTCGACGTCGCGGGGGTTCTCTCCGATCAACCGACTCTTCAGCAGCAGGGCGTAGGTCTTGCTCGCCCCATCGCGGACCTCACCGTAGCCGCTGATGCCCTGATTGGTGTCGATCCGGATGATGGTCGACCGGAAGGGCACCCCGACCAGGGTCGCGATGCGGAGATCAGTGATCTTCAGACTGCTGGCAGTCGAGTTGCGGTTGACGTTCTCCTCCACGGACGTGTTTCCCTCCCTGTGGTTCTGTCTGCGGTTCCGACGGCTTCCACGCCGGCCGACGTCTCCTACCTTATCCATCACCGCGCCTGCGGCCGCGCCGATCCGCCCGTGGTGGGTCTCAGACCGAGCTCACCGGCTCTCCCGGCCAGACGCGCCGCACGCGCCTGACGGCGGAGGCGATCGCCCTGGCATCGATCGCCTCCGCGCTCAGCGGGATCCCATCTCGGGCCACTCACATGCCAGCGTGAGCTCACCTTCCGGAGGGAGCGGGAGGACGCGATAGTCAAGGCGGAAGAGGCGCCCCCTACCCGCCTCCTCGAAACCACGACTCACGGTGAGGACCAGCATCGGCACATCATCCGATCGACGCTCCCACCCCTGCACACCGTCAAGGCTGGTCACGGTCGTCCCATCCGGGAAGCGGACGCCGAAGCGGAACAGACGGCCCTCGGGGACGCCGGCCCGTCGATCGGTCGCGAACCAGTCGCGATCATCGATCCGCTCGCTCACCGGTCGGACCTCCTCCCGAACACGGACGACCACGTCGAGCGCAAAGCCATCCCGGTGGACCGTGGCCGAGCCGACCGTGACGGCGGCAACCGAGCTCCGTGCCAGCAGCAGCTCGAGCGGGACGACGGCGGCCGCTTCGTCGAAATCCGGGAACATCCACGGCCGGCGCGGGGACGGCTCCGGATGATGGGGCTCAGAAGGCGCGCGGAAGAAGGGGAACACGCAGGTAAGGATCCGCCTCCCAACCGGGTCTGACTACTCCCAGAACCGTCGCGCCCGCCGAGCGGCGCCGAGGATCGCCTGCAGGGAGGCGATGCGCCCGCGGATACGGCCACAGGGGGAGGCCGAGCGTGCCTTCCTGGCCCTCGGCGAGGGCGCCGAGCGCTGGCTGCGCGGCGCGGCGGCGACCGGCACCGCGCGGGTCCGGAGGAAGATGGCTCAGG
>DATAXV010000138.1:0-17916 GCA_036272915.1 Candidatus Dormiibacterota bacterium | reverse complement strand
AGCCGCCTCGCCGACACCTCGCGGCGGACCTCGGCGGCCGCGTCGCGCGGGGTCATCGCCGGCCGCCAGGAGCGCTCCTCGGTCATCGACTGGTACGCCTCGGCCACCATCAGGACGCGCGCGGCGAGCGGGATCGCGACGGCCGGCAACTCGCGGTGATAGCCGGTCCCGTCGAGCCGTTCGTGATGCAGCCCCGCCACCTGCCCGGCACCGCGGAGCGCGTCGCTGACCCCCAGGATCCGCTCGGTGTGGTACGCGTGGAGGCGGACCCGTGCCCACTGGGCCGGGTTCAGCGACCCCCGCTTCGACCAGACCACGTTGGGCACGCTCAGATTCCCCAGGTCGTGGGCCTGGGCCGCGCGCCGCAGCGTGACCACGTCGGCCCGGGCCATGCCCAGCTCCCCGGCCGCATCCTCCACCAGCCGGGCCAACCGGGTGGAGTGGCCATGGGTGTAGGGCGACTTCAGATCGACGAAGTCGGCGAACGCGGCGAAGACCGTGTCCAGGTGCGATGCCGGCACCAGTCGATGAGGCTCGGGCTCGGCGGCGAGCACCTCGTCCCACACCGACTCGCTGGTCAGAGAGCCGAGCACCTCGCGGCTGTGGCCGAGCCAGAGGCGCGCGAGCTCGGGGTCGAACTCGCCCCCGGTGCGTTCCCGGACCACGGTGTCGGCCGACTCCACACCGCCCGCCCGGTCGTAGGTCTGGGCGACGTGGACCAGGTGGACGAGCCGGGCGATTACCGACTGACCCTGACCGCTGGCGACGTCAGGGAACACCTTCCCGTCCCAGCGCGCGTACGCGTGGCCCAGGGCCGCGCTGACCGGAGGGGTGGCGCCGAGCCGCGACGACAGCCGGGCCGCGACCTCGGCCATGCCCGCGAACGCAACCGGGATGCCCGGGCCCGCGGTCGCCAGCGCGGCCAGGCCGCGCGCCCACTCCACCGGGCCCCACTGCCGGCCGAGCCGGCCGATCGCGATGCGCAGCAGCTCGGGGCGGTCGGAGAAGTCGGCCTCGGACAGCCAGCGGCGCACGGCCACGTCGTCGCCGGCGCCCAGCCGGCTCTGGGCATCGACGGCGGCGGTGCACCCGATGTGGTAGAGCAGCGCCAGGTAGTAGACGTCGGCGAGGTCCTGGGCCGGCCACCCCGCCAGCCGCCCCAGCCGGATCGCGAGCAGGGCGTCACGGAGCGCGCTCTCGGCGGGCACGTCGTGGGCGAGATCGCTGGCCAGCGAGACCGTGGCGAGCAGCTCCGCGAGCCGGAACCCGGCGGTAGCGCCGCTGCCTGAGAGTGCCACGCCTCCATGATCAGCCGTGCCCGGCCGGCGTCAACCACCACCCCGCGATTGCCACCAGGTCGCCGCTGGCGTGTGCCGCTATCATATTCGGAGTCACCGTTCCGGATAGATACGGAGGTCCACGATGTCCGACACGATCGCGACGCCACGGCAGCTGCTGGAGCAGACGCACACGCTGATCCTCGAGGGCCGGTTCGACGCCTACGCCGACCTCTTCGCCGACGACGCCGTCTTCGAGATCCCCTTCGCCCCTCCGGGCGTGCCCCGCCGCATCGAGGGCGGTGACGCGATCCGAGCCCTCTTCCGGGCCGGGGCCGAGCGGGCCGGCCGTCAGGCCAGGCTGACCGGCATCGACTACCGCGAGATGCACGAGACCACCGATCCCGAGGTGGTGGTGGCCGAGTTCGAGGTTCACGGTGAGCAGGCCGGCGGCGAGGGGCCCTTCACCTTCTCCGACGTCATCGTGCTGCGAGCCAGGGAGGGACGGATCCTCTCCATCCGCGACTACTGGAGCCCGCTCGACCGGGTCGACCTCCGCGCCCCCGCCGAGGGTGGCGCGGTCTGACGGCTCAGCTCAGGGCTCGCAGCTCCACGATCCGGTGACCTTGAGCGAGGGCTGGTTGGTATCGGCGCTGTGGAGGGTGGCCTGCAGCGTGCCGGTGAGCTCGTTGCGGGCCACGCTGAAGGTCACCGGATCGCCGGTGCTCGACTGCCAGACCTGCTTGTCGTCGACGCTGTTGACCTCGACCGTGACCGCGCTCGAGTCGTAGCTACCAGGCCCGCGATAGGGCTTGGCGACCACGACCACGCTGTACACCGCCGACCCCAGATAGCCGTCGAGAGTCGAGGTCCACTCGTTCTGGGCCCGGGACCCGACACCGGTGCAGGAGCTCTGCTCGCCGGCGTCGTTGGCGACCAGGGTGGTGAGGGTGCCGCTGAGGTCGCCGGAGAAGGTCAGATCCTGAGCCGCTGCGGGCGGGCCCGCCTGCGGCGTGGACACCGGCGAGGTGTTGGGGATCGGCGCGGCCTTGGGGCTCCCGCCGCCGAGAGGGCCGCAGCCGGCGATCACGAGCGTCAGCGCCGCCAGCACGACGCCCGGTAGGAGCCGAGCCATGGCCCACGATGGTAACCGCAGTTGCGGCGAACGGGCTGCCTGTGCTTCGATGGGCTTCACGGTCATGGACGAAGATGTGCGCCGCTGGCGCATGAGGGCCCTCGCCCAAAGAGGCTAGCCCGCTGCTCGCGACCTTCGCGTCGACGCGAGCAGCGAGGACATGACGCGATCCCGGACCCGCCCTGAGGGGCGGCGTCGGTTCGCGCATTCTCGCTGCATCCCCACCGATCCCTGGAGATGTATGCCGTGCCGTCCCCCATCGTCACGTCCCTGGCCCGCCTCCGCGGCTACGGGGCGACCGCCCTCATCAGCGCCGTCGAGCCGCTCAACGACGGCCCCCTCTTCCTGATCCCGATCGGGATCAGGTTCGTCGCCGTGCTGGTCATGCTCGCGATCTGGCGCGACGTCCTCGGCGCGCACCCCGGGGCCGCCGGCATGCCCCTGGGCGCGGTCCTCGCCTACACGCTCCTGGCCCAGGCCCTCGCGCCCCAGCTCAACTTCACCTCGGACCTCGGCGAGCACCTCTGGGACGGGAGCATCCTCGGCCGCTTCCTCTGGCCCCAGGGTCTGGTCGCCCAGGTTCTCGCCACCACGGCCGGCAGGTGGGTGCCCGACCTCGCCCTCGGCACCGCGCCGATGCTCCTCGGCGCCTCGCTCCTCCACGTCAGCGTGGCGCCGGCCAGCCCGATCGCGCTGGCCGCGTTCCTGCTCAGCCTGGGCCTCGCCATCACCGTCGGCCTCGCCATCGACTTCGCCTTCACCGCCCTCACCGTCAGCCTCCGGACGACGATCTGGCTGATCGAGCAGATCCGCAACGCCACCACCGCGCTGCTCTCCGGCGGGATCATCCCGCTGGCGCTGATGCCCTGGGGCCTGGGCGGCGTCTTCGGCTGGCTCCCCTTTGCCGCCACCGCCTCCGCCCCGCTCCGCATCTACACCGGGACCGGCCCGATCCTCCCGCTCCTCGCCGGCCAGCTGCTCTGGGCCCTGGTGCTGTGGCCCGCGGTCTGGCTGCTCTGGACCCGGAACCGGGAGAAGGTGGCCGGCTATGGGGGTTGAGCGCCTGCTCCGGCTCTGGGCGATGCGGGCGACGATGAACGCCTCCCAGCTCCTGCGCAGCCGGGGCGAGCTTCTGGCCTGGTCGGTGACCAGCGTGATCGGCAACGTCGGCTCCATCACCGGCACCTTCCTGATCGCCCAGCGCTTCGACGGCATCGGCCGCTGGAGCCGCTCCGAGATCCTCTTCATGCTCGGCTTCGCGGTCCTCGTCAACGCGCTCCTGAACGCGCTGGCCGGCTTCAACGTGGGCATGGTCAGCCGCCGCATCGGCCGCGGCCAGATGGACCACACCCTGCTCCAGCCCCAACCGCTGTGGCTGTCACTCATGACCGAGGGTTTCGCCCCGCTGGAGGAGCTCGGCGCCATCACCATCGGCGCCGGACTGATCGCGATCGCCGCCCGGGGCGCGGGGGTCCACGCCTCGCCGGCGTGGGTCGCCCTGCTGGTGCTGCAGGTGCTCTCCTCGTTGCTGATACTGATCGCCTACCAGTACGCCTGGGGCAGCGTCGCCTTCTGGACGCCGCGGGCCGCCGAGGAGATCAACACGCGGACCAGCTCCATGACCTGGTCGGTCGCCAACCTCCCCCTCGACGGCGTCTACGGCTGGCTCCGCGTCGGCCTTCTCACCGCCATTCCCACCGGCTTCGTCGCCTGGCTCCCCTGCCGGGCGCTGCTCGGCATCGAGCCCGCCTACCCGGCGGCCCTGATCCTGACCCCGGCGGCGGCGGCCGTCTTCGCCGCCATCGCCATCCTCGTCTTCAGAAAAGGACTCGACCACTATGTCCGCACCGGCTCCAGCCGCTACTCGACCTTCGGGCACCGCCGTTGAGCTGCGAGGGGTCTGGAAGCGCTACCGGCAGCGACAGCGCTCCGAGCGCCTCGGCGACGTCCTCCGCTCGCTTCTGCGCCCGCGCGTCATCTCGCTCGAGGCGCTCCGCGGCGTCGACCTGCGCGTCGCCCGCGGCGAGATCCTCGCCTACGCCGGGCCCAACGGCGCCGGCAAGAGCACGACCATCAAGCTCCTCTGCGGCCTCCTCGCCGCCGACCAGGGGGAGGTGCGCGTGCTCGGCCTCGACCCGGTCCGCCAGCGCGTCGCCTGCGTCGGCCGCATCGCCGCCGTCTTCGGCCAGCGCACCGAGCTCTGGTGGGACCACCCGGTGGCGGCCAGCTTCGCCTGGAAGCGCGTCGTCTGGAACGTGCCCGGAGACCGCTACGAGCGGAGCCTGGCCTTCGTCCGCGAGCTGCTCGAGCTCGACCTGATCTGGCAGACCCTGGCCCGGGAGCTCAGCCTGGGCCAGCGGATGCGCGCCGACCTCGGCCTGGCCCTGGTCCACGACCCCGAGCTCCTGCTCCTCGACGAGCCCACGCTGGGCCTCGACGTCCTCGCCAAGCAGCGGATGCTGGGAGCGATCCGGGACCTCAACGCCGAGCGCGGCGTCACCGTCATGATCACCAGCCACGACATGCCCGACCTGGAGCAGCTCCGGGCCCGCGTGGTGATGCTCCACCGGGGAGACATCGCCTTCGACGGCAGCTTCGACGAGCTCCGGAGCACCATCGGCGACCGCCGCCGGCTGTTCCTGGAGACCGCTGACACGCGGCCGCCGGAGCTGGAGGGCGCCTCTCTGATCGGCAGCGAGGGATCGCGCCACGAGTACCTCTTCGACGCCACCGCCTCCCCCATCCCCGGGCTCCTGGCCCAGGCCGCGGCCCAGACCACGCTGGTCGACGTCGAGACCCACCGCGCCCCCATCGACGACGTCGTGGCCGAGGTCTATCAGCGACTCCGGGGCCTCCCCGCCCCGGCTCAGGCCGCAGATCTAAACTCACAGTCGTGTCGATAACCACATCGGCTGCGGGGCAGCCCAGCCAACGACTCCAGAACCCGTACAGCCGGCTGCCCGACTGGTTCTACCCGACCATGACCGCGTTCTGGCTCGGGCTCTTCGCCCTCTACGGTCTCGTCGTGACGGTGGGGGACTTCAAGGTGGCCACGTGGGGGCCCTACCTGAGCCCCTTCGACTCGCCCGACGTGGCCGGTCGCATCCTGCCCCCGGCGCTCTGGGTGGCGTGGGTGCCGCTGATCTTCCGGGGCACCTGCTACTACTACCGCAAGGCGATCTTCCGCGGCTTCCTCTCCCATCCCCGCTCCTGCGCGAGGACCGAGCCCGACCGCGGCACCTACTACGGTGAGACCCGGTTCTTCATCTACAACCAGCTCCACCGCTTCGCCATGTACCTCGGTGTCGTCATCCTCCTCATCGACATCTACGACGCCTTCCGCTCCCTCGCCTACCAGGGCCACGTCCACTTCGGCTTCGGGTCGGCGCTGATGCTGGTCAACGTCGTCTGCCTGGCCGGCTGGACCTTCGGCTGCCACGCCATCCGCCACCTGGTCGGCGGCGGCAAGGACTGCCTCAGCTGCATCAAGACGCGCTACCAGCTCTGGAAGGGCGTGTCCGTGCTCAACGTCAACCACTCGACCTGGGCCTGGGTGAGCATGTTCACGGTCTGGTCGACCGACCTCTACATCCGGCTGCTGGCCCACGGCTGGCTGCCGCACGGGTGGTGGAGCTGATGGCGACCCCGATCGTCAACCACGACGAGGTCACCAGCGACATCCTCGTGATCGGCGCCGGCGGCGCCGGGATGCGAGGGGCGATCGCCGCCTCCGACGCCGGCCTCAAGGTCGCCGTCGTCTGCAAGTCCCTGCTCGGCAAGGCCCACACGGTGATGGCCGAGGGCGGCATGGCCGCCGCGCTGGCCAACGTCGCCAAGCCCGACAGCTGGAAGACGCACTTCTCCGACACGATGAAGGGCGGCAAGCTGCTCAACAACTGGCGGATGGCCGAGATCCACGCCAAGGAGGCCCCGGAGCGGGTCCTCGAGCTGGAGCGCTGGGGCGCGGTCTTCGACCGCACCACCAAGGGCCTGATCCACCAGCGGTCCTTCGGCGGCCACACCTATCCGCGCCTCGCCCACATCGGCGACCGGACCGGCCTGGAGCTGATCCGCAGCCTCCAGGACCACCTCGTCCACCAGCCCAACGTCGACGTCCACATGGAGACGACGGTGACCCGGCTGCTGGTCTCCGAGGGCAGGGTCTGGGGGGCGCTCGCCTACCGCCGCCAGGACGGCGGCCTGGTCGTCTTCAAGGCCAAGTCGGTCCTGCTCGCCAGTGGCGGCCTGGGCAAGATCTACCGGGTCACCTCCAACTCCTGGGAGTCGACCGGCGACGGCACCGCCATCGCCTACCAGGCTGGCGCCACCGTCCAGGACTGCGAGATGGTGCAGTTCCATCCGACCGGGATGGTCTGGCCCGCCGGCGTCCGCGGCATCCTCGTCACCGAGGGCGTCCGGGGCGAGGGCGGGTTCCTTCGCAACGCCGAGGGCGAGCGCTTCATGGAGCGCTACGACCCGGAGCGGATGGAGCTGTCCACCCGCGACGTGGTCGCCAGGGCGATCAACCAGGAGGTCCTCGAGGGCCGCGGCTCGCCGCACGGCGGCGCCTTCCTGGACATCTCCCACAAGCCCGCCGACTACATCCTCCGGCGTCTCCCCTCGATGTACGAGCAGTTCCACACGCTCGCCGACATCGACATCACCAAGGAGCCGATGGAGGTCGCCCCGACCATCCACTACGCGATGAGCGGGGTCAGGGTCGAGCCGGAGAACGGCGCCACCACGATCGAGGGGCTCTTCGCCGCCGGCGAGGTGGCCTGCGGCCTGCACGGGGCCAACCGGCTGGGCGGCAACTCGCTATCCGACCTGCTCGTCTTCGGCAAGCGGGCCGGCGACGGCGCCGTCGCCTACGCCTCGGACGGCAGGAAGGCGCTGTCCGGCTCCGACGGCGAGGTCGACCGGGCGATCGAGCACACGCTCGCCCCGCTCGGCCGCGAGGACGGCGAGAACCCCTACACGATCCATGCCGAGCTCCAGGACACCCTGACCCGGTTCGCCCCGATCATCCGCGAGGAGTCGGGGCTGCGCACCGGCCTGGGCAAGGTCAAGGAGCTCCAGGAGCGCGTCCGCAAGGTCGGCACCGGCGGCGGCAGCGGCCGGGCCTTCAACCCCGGATGGCATGCCGCACTCGACGTGGAGTCGATGGTCGACAACGCCGAGGGAGTGTTCCTCTGCGCCCTCGAGCGGCGGGAGAGCCGGGGCGCCCACACCCGCCTCGACTACCCCGAGCTCGACGAGGAGCTGGGCAAGGTCAACTTCGTCGTCCGCCGCGAGGAGGACGACATGAAGGTCGACTCGGTGGCCAAGGAGCCGATCCCGCCCGAGTACCTCGAGATCATCAACGCCGAGTACACGAAGGACTTCGTCCGGGAGGATTAGCCGGTGGCAACGAGCGTCGAGACAGACAAGGACACGACACCGGTACACGCCCGGCCGGTCGAGTCGACGGGCACGGTCAGACTCAACATCTGGCGCGGTGACGAGAAGGGCGGCGAGATGGTCGGGTACGACGTGCCCGTCCAGGAGGGCATGGTCGTCCTCGACGCCGTGCTCTGGGTGCAGCAGCACGTGGACGGCGACCTCGCCGTCCGCTGGAACTGCAAGGCGGCCAAGTGCGGCTCGTGCTCGGCCGAGATCAACGGCTTTCCGCGGCTGATGTGCAAGACCCGGCTCAGCGGCTACGCCGAGAGCGAGATCTCGGTCCGGCCGATGCACACCTTCCCGGTGGTGAAGGACCTGGTCACGGACGTCAGCTGGAACTACGAGGTCAACAAGCGGATCCCCAAGTTCACGCCCAGCGAGAAGGATCTCCAGGACCCCGAGCCCTGGAACATCCAGCAGGAGGACGTGGAGCGCTCGATCGAGTTCCGCAAGTGCATCGAGTGCTTCCTCTGCCAGGACGTGTGCCACGTGCTCCGCAACCACGGCCGCAAGGACGCCTTCTTCGGGCCGCGCTTCATGGCCCGGGTGGCGAGCCTGGAGATGCACCCCAAGGACACCGCCGACCGCCGGCCCCTGCTCAAGGGGGAGGCCGGGGTGAACATGTGCAACATCACCAAGTGCTGCACCGAGGTGTGCCCCGAGCACATCCACATCACGGACAACGCGATCATCCCGCTCAAGGAGCGGACCGCGGACCTGTACTTCGACCCGGTCCGCTGGCTGGGCCGCAAGATCCAGGGCAAGTAGCCGGACGCCGGCTCCGAATCACCGGCCGGACGGGGAGTGCCCGATCCGGCCGGTGGTCCCCACACCCGGTCCGCCGGAAGATAGGGGGATGCGCATCGCCATCGTCTCCGACGTGCACGGCAACCTGGTCGCCCCGGAGGCGGTGCTCGCCGACCTCCACGGCCAGGCCCCCGATCTCGTCCTCCACGGCGGCGACCTCGCCGTCACCGGCCCCCGTCCGGCCGAGGTCGTCGACCGCGTCCGCGAGCTGGGCTGGGAGGGCGTGGTCGGCAACACCGACGAGATGCTCTGGCGGCCCGACCGTCACGCGGCGGTCGCCGCGGCGGCGCCCGCCCTGACCGGCTGGCTGAACACGATGTTCGGCACGCTGGCACCATGGGCGGCTGAGCGCCTCGGCGAGGAGCGCATCTCCTGGCTGCGCGGGCTTCCCGAGCGCCGCAATCAGGGCGATCTGCGACTGGTCCACGCCACGCCCGGCAACCTCTGGCGGGCACCGATGCCGGATGCCAGCCCGGCCGAGCTGGCCGCGCAGTACGGTCCGCTGGGCGGCGACGTCGCCGTCTATGGACACATCCACCGCGCCTTCGTGCGCGCCACCCCCGGCCCCGTCGTCGCCAACAGCGGCAGCGCCGGCGCGCCCTGGGATGGCGACCCGCGCGCCGCCTATCTCCTCGTCGACGACGGGATTCCGCAGGTCCGTCGCGTCGCCTACGACTACGCCGCCGCCGTGAGCGACGCCGAGACCGCCGGCTTCCCGCTCCCCGA
Source organism: Candidatus Dormiibacterota bacterium (assembly GCA_036272915.1). GTDB lineage: Bacteria > Chloroflexota > Dormibacteria > Dormibacterales > Dormibacteraceae > DATAXV01. The sequence goes on along the minus strand of DATAXV010000138.1, from coordinate 8,529 downwards.
GCTGGTCAGCCGGATGTACCTGGAGGGAGTCTTCTCCCCTCCGTGATTGGGCGGCGTCGCATCGGCGCCTACCATTCAGCCCATGACCAGGCCCCACGACCACGACCACGACCACCACGGCCAGCATCGTGATGTCGAACGCTTCGACAACTGGGCGGAGCACTACGACCAGAGCTGGCTGCAGCGCGTTCTCTTCGACTCGGTCCAGAACCAGACCCTCGCCGTCGCCGCTCGGATCACGACGCCGATCAACTCGGTGCTCGACGTCGGCTGCGGGACCGGCCGGTTGCTGCTGCGGCTGAGGCAGGCATACCCGCACGCCTCGACCATGGGCATCGATCCGGCCCCGGGAATGGTCCGGATGGCGCGACGCCAGGGCCTGGAGGCGGCGGTGGGCAGCGCCGAGGCGCTGCCGCTGCCCGACGGGTCCTTCGACCTGGCGGTCACGACGATGTCGTTCCATCACTGGGGCGACCAGGCCTCGGGCCTGGCCGAGGTCCGGCGGGTCCTCTCCCCCGGCGGCCACCTCCTCCTGGTCGATGCCATAACCACGTGGTGGGCCCGTCCCCTCTTCATGGCGGTCGGCATGCACGGGCGGTTCCACTCCCGCGACGAGCTGGACCGGATGTTCCTAGAGGCCGGCCTGCGGCCGTCCACGCGAACCGGCGTACCGGGGACGCTGGGCGCGGTCGCGGTCAGCGCCGCCAGCCGCCCGGTGCCTGACGCCGCCTCGTGACTTAGGACTCCCGACAAGTGAGTGGTTGTTGAGTCGTCGCCAGCGGATGATTGCGCAGCCGAGGGTGACGAACGCAGCCGCTGGGAGCTTTTGCCACAGGAACTCGGAGGCCCAAGCTCGTCTTACTCGCCCCGGCTCGAGGCTCTGCTTGCTGAGGAACTCGGCCTGGATGGCAGCGGAAGGCTCCTGGACGTCGGCTGCGGTCCCGGGATCCTCACCGTGCGACTGGCCCACCTGTTCGAGGGCGCCGTCGGTCTTGACCCCGATCCGGCGATGATCGCCGAGGGCCGCCGAGCCGGCCAGGAGCGGGACATCGCGATCATCACCTGGATTCAGGGCCGGGCCGAGGAGCTTCCCGCGGTGGCGCCCGGGTCCTATCGGCTGGTCACGTTCGGCCAATCGTTCTACTGGACCGACGAGGTTCGGGTGGCAGAGGCGGTGTACGACATGGTGGAGCTGGGCGGCGCTCTGGTCCTTCTCGGGCATCAGGCCGAGGGGCGGGCCATCCCGCCGAGCCCCGGTCCGCCACGGATTCCGCACGATGAGATCCGGGAACTGGTGCGGAAGTATCTCGGATCGACGAGGCGAGCGGGCCAGAGCACCGCGCCGGTGCTGGCCCTGAGCCTCGTGGACGCCCTTGCCAGCACCCGGTTCGGCGCGCCACAGGTGATCTTCGCCCCCGGCATCCCCGACCTCGTGCGGGACGTCGAGACCGTGTTGTCCAACTACTTCTCCATGTCGTTTGCCGCGCCCCACCTATTCGGCGACCGTGTCGAAGAATTCGCCGGCGAGATGCGAGAGCTGCTGGGGGAGCGATCTCCCGACGGCGTCTTCTGGGACTGGCCTGGTGATACCGAAGTGATGCTCGTCCGCAAATGATCGACAGGGGCCGGGGAGCTCGCGGTGTTCACGTTCCCGCCGTCATCGAGGCAACGCGCGGCACAGGGCGAACGGGCTGGAAGGTCTAGAGGATGCTCTCGGCGAGCAGGCGGCTCAGGTCCCTGCGGTCGGAGCCGAACGGCTCGCCCCCGAGACCGACCTCGACGAATCGGTTTCGGGCGGCCGTCGCCACCTCGGGCAGAGCCTGGACCAGGTCCTGAAAGAAATCGGGCGACGCGGCCAGTGCGCGGACCGGAAAGGCATTGCCGAGGATGACGTCCCAACCCGCCTCATCGTCGTGAAGATAGATGGGATAGGCCGGATTGTCCCTCACCATGTCGTTACAGAGATCGAGGATCGCTGTCCGATCCCTCTTCACATCGCGAAGGACGCCAGTGGTGATATACAGCTGTCCCTCGCTACCCCCAGCGATGATGCTCAGGATCACGCACTGTTGACCGAACTCGACGGCGATGCCGACCCCGGCCGGGTTCTCATCGAGTTCGACATAGGCCAGCCCGACCTGCGCTGTGAGTCTTTTGACCTGGCTCAGACTCAGCCGGGCGGCGGCTAGGAAGTCACGTGAGGCGGTGGTCGGCGCGCCGTGTGGGCGAGGCCAGACTTCCTCGTTCCCTGTCACAGACATGGGCGACTGTTCTCACTCTGATTCATCGGCTCGCGGCCGACCATGGTTACGACACTGCTCCGAATACCAGTGCATATCCATAGTAACGTTGTCCCGGCCCAGCGGCCATCGTTCCTGGAGACGACCCCGCTGAGGGCGAGGGCCCTGGCCCTGTCGACGCCACCGAGTGGCGTGGTCCGTCCCGGTCGCGTCGTGTCAGCCGGCCGTCGAGGCGGGCGCGGTGGCCGCGCAGCGGAAGCCCATGTGACCGGTGCTCGAGTCGGGCGTGTTCTGGGTCCTGGCCGCGACCCGGTAGCGGTTGCAGTACGACTCGTGGCAGAGGTAGGAGCCTCCCCTGATCACGCGGGCCGAGCCGGAGACGGGTCCGATCGGATCGACCGCGCCGCCGGGCGCGTGATCGGTGCCGAACCAGTCCGCGCACCACTCCCATACGTTGCCGCTCACGTTGTAGAGGCCGTGGCCGTTGGGCGCGAAGGACCTCGCCGGCGCCGTTCCCAACCAGCCGTCCTCGGCGCTGTTCTGGTCCGGGAAGCTCCCCTGCCAGATGTTGCAGCGGTGAGCTCCCCCCGGGGTCAGATCGTCCCCCCAGGCGTAGCGACGCTGGTCCAGCCCCCCGCGCGCGGCGAACTCCCACTCCGCCTCGGTCGGCAGGCGCGTGCCCGCCCAGGCGCAGTAGGCCATGGCGTCGTTCCAGGAGACGTGCACCACGGGGTGGTGCTGACGGTCGCCCATCGAGGTGCCCGGGCCCTCGGGGCATCGCCACGTGGCCCCCTCCACCCCCAGCCACCAGGGCGCCTCGGGATGGGAGCGACACCGCCGGCGCAGCTCCGGTGGAACGAACTGGAAGAAGACGTAGGACCAGCCGAAGCGCTCGGCGTCGGTCCCGTACCCCGTGGCCTTGGCGAAGGTCGCGAACTGCGCGTTGGTGACCACCAGCGGGTCGATGAGGAACGGGCTGAGCGTCACCTCGCGCACCGGGCCCTCGCCGTCGGTGGCGATGCCGTCGGGATCATCCGCGCCCATCAGGAAGCGTCCCCCGAGCTCGACCATGTCCTTGGTCCGGGGCCGGGATTGTTTCCGCCTCGACGGCCGGGACACGGGCTCCTTCCGTTCGGTAGACCCGCGGCCGGGCACGCAGCAACTCACACCCCGGAGGGTACATCGCGGCCGGGCGACCCCTACCTCGACCGTGGGGCCGGCCGGGCGAGGAAGGCGAGGGTCAGGGAGACCGGTCCGCGAGGGACCAGGTGGTGGGCGGCGCCGGGAGGGATCGGCTGCTCCGACCCGGCCCTCAGATCGACGGCCAGGATTCCCTGTCCCCGGTTCATCCGGAATCCGACCGTCCCGCTGGCGACGTGGAGCAGGCCCCATCGGCCTTCGGGAAGGCGGTGCGTGCCGAGCAGCGCTGCCGGCAGCGACCCCCGATCCCACGGACCGGCCCGGCCCACGACGGCGAGCCCGTCGGGAAGCTCGGCGCGATCGCACCGGGCGCAGTCGACCTCGACGCCGAGGTGACGGGAGCGGCCCTCCTTGTCCAGGACCCATGGGCGGACCTCGAGGGGCGGCCGGTGGCGGACATGGATTCCGTGATGGCACGCCAGCTCCGCCACCCAGTCGCCCTTCTCATCGGTCCGGAAGCCGACGATGGAGCGGATCACCGGTGATGGCGGTGGGGCAGCCGCCTCAATCGATGTCGCGGAGGGCGGCCAGTCCCTCCTCGCGGAAGCGGCGAAGCTCCTCGCGATGGCGGGATGACAGCTCGCTCAGCTTGGCCGTCCCCAGCTCCGTCAGCATCACCCGCTGGCGCCGGTGATCGGAGCTGTCCTCGACGCGAAGGACGAGGCCCGCCGTCGCGGCCCGGTTGATCAGCTCGACGGCCGAGTGGTGGCGGAGCATGAGGGTGTCGGCGAGATCGCCGACCGAGGGGGCCTCCGAGCCCTCGGTGCCGCGGACCGCGACCAGCAGCTGGTGCTGCGCCGGGTTGATCCCCGCCTGCCTCGCCGCCTCTTCGGAGAAGTGCAGAAAGGCACGGAGGGAGCGGCGGAACCGGGCCAAGGCCCGGTAGTCGACCTCGGCAAGGGTCCCCGCCGCCGTCCCCGACCGGTCAGTGACGCAATGCGCGGACTCCAGCTCTGCCCTCCTCGATGTGGAGGCTCCCACGTGCCGCCCTACGGAGGTGGCCGGAGAGCCGTCTCGGCCGATGTTCTGCTGGAGGATACGCTGAACCTCGGACTCCATCGCATTCAGATACAATTCTCATTTCCATCGCATCACGATGGATCACGGGAGAGAGTCCGGCGCGTGAACGAATTGTCACGCCATGACCGGCCGCGCCGGGAGGCCGCTGTGAACGATGAGGAGCTTCGGGCGGCGGTGAGGGTCATCGCCCGGCTGGGCCGCGTCCTCGAGTGCACACCCGCCCCGCTGACCATGACGCAGTACCGGCTTCTCGCGCTGGCCGAGGCCGACGTCAGCCGCTGCAGCCGGCTGGCCAGGGGACTCCTGCTGACCAAGCCGGCGGTCAGCGGTACCGTCGATGCCCTCGCCGCCCTGGGGCTGCTGCTCCGTGTGCCCGATCCGGCCGACCGGAGAGCGTCGCACATCGAGCTGACCGAGGCCGGCGTTAGGGCCCTCCGCACGACCGAGGCGGCCCTGGGCGACAGCCTTCAGCCACTGTTCACGGGCACCTCGGATCCGGGCCGGCTGCTGTCCATCCTCGAGGAGCTGGAGACCGTCCTCGACCGGGCAAGGGAGGGAGGATGAGGCGCGCGGGGCTTCCCGCCACCAGTGACTGATCACCCCGGCCGGCTCAGGGTAGAAACTCCAGGTCCGAGCGGTTGGCGCGGCGGGTGATGCAGAGGCAGCGGGCGGGTCGCCTTCCCGCCGCCGCGACCGTGTGCGGCACGCCGGCCGGCACCGTGATCACAGCCCCGGGATGGACCCGGCTCCTCTCCCCTCCGACCTCGGCGAGCACATCGCCCTCGAGGATGAAGTAGCTCTCGTCGAACTCGTAATGCGCGTGCATCAGGGTCGACGGCGGTCCCGGAGGAAGCCCCACCTCGACCAGCGAGTAGGTGCCCGCCGCGATCGCGTCCTCAACCTTGACCACGCAGTCGCAGCCGGCCAGGTCCACCCGGCGGCCTTCGCCGGTGGCCACCAGCCAGCTGCGGCTGCGCCCGTCCGCGCCACCGCGCGCGCTCGGGGCCCTGGGTGCCGTCGCCGGTCCCAGAGGCAGGATGTTCGCCGCCGTCGGGTCGCCGCCGTTGTGCCGGTGCTCGCCGGACCAGAGCGGGAGCTGGAGGCCGACCAGGCGATCGATGGCCACTCCGATCGCCGCTAGGCCGCAGACGCCGGCCATGAGCAGCCCCATCGACAGCGGTGTCGTCACGAAGCCCAGGCTGACGATCAGGGTCGTCGCCCCCGCCGGACCGTGCTCGACACGGAGCACGATCATCACCGCCGAGGTCAGGGCGATGGAGAGGGCGGCCGCGCCGATGCGCGTCGCGGTCAGGCCACCGTCGATGACCGAAGGGGCATGGGCGAGGCCGAACACGACCAGCGACAGGTACCCGACGGTGACCCCGACCGCATGGCCGAGCACGATGTTGCGCGGGCGCGCCGCCTCGGTCTGGGATCGGTTGAAGACGAGGAAGACCGCCGGCCCCAGCGAGGGCACGACCAGCGGCCTACCCGACCAGACGGCGATCGCGGTGATGATCGTGATCGAGAGCCCTCCCGCGAGAAACACGAAGACTGCGTAGACGAGCCGCCGATCGTGATCCGTGACCAGCCTGGCGAGAGGAATCGGCGCCATCGGATGTGAGATGTGACGAAGGTCCATTCATCGGTCCTCCTGAGCGGCTCCTACGGCCGCCCACCGGCATGTTCTGAGATCGCCTGTGCGGAGAGTTGACAGGGCGATTTTGACCGACTCCCGGGCATGTATCGCCTTCAGATACAATCGAAATTGTATCGCGACGCGACTAATTTTCTGGGGAGGTCCCTTTTGCGCCATTGGATCCGGGCATGTCGTCGTCGGTTCACTGCTTTCCTACGCCCGGATCACACGGAGGGTGCGGAGACGATCCTGTCCCCGCCGGATGCCGAGGACGTTCGTGGGCCGCGGCCCACACGGGCCGAGCAGAGCCTGGGCGACTTCTCCCTCCGCGGGGACGCCTGGCGCGTGCTGGTCCTGTCGCCAGTGGTCGGTGCCGTGGCAGCGGGCGCCGCACTGGTCCTTCTCGGCCTCATCGGCCTCTTCACCCACCTCTTCTATGAGGGACGCATCGGATTCCACCTGATCGCACCCGCCCCCCAGCACCTGGGAGTCCTCTCCGTCCTCATCCCCGTCGTCGGCGGGCTCCTGATCGGTGGGATGGCGTACTGGGGCTCGGAGCGGATCCGCGGCCACGGCATCCCCGAGGCGATGGAGACGATCCTGGTCGGCGGAAGCAAGGTCGAGCCGTCGCTGGCCGTGCTCAAGCCCATCTCCAGCGCCATCAGCATCGGGACCGGCGGCCCGTTCGGCGCCGAGGGCCCGATCATCCTCACCGGTGGCGCCTTCGGCTCGATCATCGCGCAGTTCATCCACCTCTCGGCGACCGAGCGGAGGACGCTGCTCGTCGCTGGGGCCTGCGCGGGCATGGCCGCGGTCTTCGGCACACCGGTGGCGGCGACGTTGTTCGGCGTCGAGCTGCTCGTCTTCGAGTTCCGACCCCGTTCGATGGTGCCGATCGCCCTGGCCGTGTCCATGGCGACCGGCCTGCGCGCGATCATGGCCGCCCACAGCCTGATCCTGCCGGCACCGTTGTTCCCGGTCCCGTCCCAGCCTTCGGTCTCGATGGTCGGCCTGGGCAGCGCCTGCCTCATCGGCCTCGGCGGTGCTGCGTTGGCGGTGGTCCTGACCACGGCCGTGTACGGCGCTGAGGACCTGTTCAAGAAGCTCCCCATCCACTGGGCCTGGTGGCCCGCCATCGGTGGCGTGGTGATCGGGATCGGGGGCCTCGTCGACCCCCGCGCCCTCGGCGTCGGCTACGGCAACATCGGCGACGAGCTCGCCGGCCGGATGGCGATGACCGCCCTCCTCCTGCTGCTGGTCACCAAGCTCGTGATCTGGGCCGTCGCGCTCGGCTCGGGCACCAGCGGCGGCATCCTCGCGCCGCTGCTCATGATCGGCGGCGCCATGGGCGCCCTGGTCGCGCCGTTCCTTCCCGGCGGCGACACCACGACCTGGGCCCTGGTCGGCCTGGGGGCGACGCTGGCCGGCGTCACCCGCTCCCCCTTCACCGCCATCGTCTTCTCGCTGGAGCTGACCCATGACGTCTCGGCTCTCCCCGCCCTGCTCGCCGCCTGCGCCGTCTCCCACCTGATCAGCTCCGGGCTGCTACGCCGGTCGATCCTCACCGAGAAGGTCGCGCGCCGCGGCTTCCACGTGGTGCGCGAATACGCTTCCGAGCCGCTCGAGGCACTCTTCGTGCGGGAGGCGATGGTCACCGAGGTGATGACCCTATCCAGGGAACAGCCGGTGTTGGAACTCCACCGGCGCCTGACCCGTGACCCCAAGCTGCGCCATCAGCGCCTCTACCCTGTGCTCGACGGCGGAGTGGTGGCGGGCGTGGCGACGCGTTCGGACCTGCTCGAGGCGGTCGCCGACGGCAGGCGCGACGCAACGGTGGGTGAGGTCCTCCGCCAGGACGTCGTCGTCGCCCATCCCGACGAGACGCTGCGGTCGGCCGCCGATCGCATGGCCGAGCACTGGTTGGGAGCGCTGCCGGTGGTGGGACGGGAGGACGGCCGGCTTCACGGGGTCCTGACCGAGTTCAACCTCCTCAAGGCACGGCAGCGGCAGCTGGTCGAGGAGCGCCATCGGGAGCGAATCTTCCGCCTGCCCTTCAGCCGACTCCTGGTCCGCCGGCCGGTGATCGCTGGGACCGGGCGGCTCGACGGCGACGACGAGGAAGTGGTCGACGACAAGGGCAGGTGACCATTCGGGAAGAGGGACTCGCAGCCGGTCGAACCGCAGCCGGCCGGCCGGTGCGAGAGTTTGGTGAGGAATTTATATCGCATAGCGATATTAATCCCTACGCCATCGGGCTTTGGGGCGAGGCCCGCCGGCCAGAGGGCCCGAGCGGTTCGGGTCAGGCCGTGGATTGAGGAGAACCGGCTATGAACCAATTCAATAGGGTGCGGCTCTTCTGGAGTGACTCTCTGACCCCGACGTAGTCGCCGGTCGCGAGGTCTGCTTGCCGACGTCGTTTGCAGGCTGCTC
>DATAXV010000137.1:0-22839 GCA_036272915.1 Candidatus Dormiibacterota bacterium | reverse complement strand
GAGCGAGGACTGGTTGAGAACGAAGCCACCTCCCATCTGAGCGATCAGGGAACCGGTGCAGACGGCGACGATATGCAGGTCGCCCCAACCCGGTCGGCGTGACCAGGTCGCCACCAGCCAGGCGGACACCGCCACGACCAGGGCATCAAAGACCAGCAGCAGTTCGAAGGGGAATGCCTGCAGCAGGCTGGTGGGCGCGATCGCCCAGCCGAACCAGAGCCCTCCGGCGATGAGGGCCGCCACCCCGACCACGGCGGCGTGAGGTGCCGCGCCACGCGCCGTCGAACGCAAGCCAGGCCAGGCGCGAGTCGACCACCATCCGAGCGCCAGCAGAACCACGAGCAGCACGCCCGAGGCGCCAAAGAGGACGGGCGAGACGTGGGGGTGGGCGTGGATCAGCAAGGGGATGATGACCAGGTTCCAGAAGGCCCAGGTGACCCCGCAGTCGATGAGGTAGATGGCCGCGACGATGCCCAGTCCACGGTTCCCTATCCACGACTGGTCGCGCCGGGACGGAAAGAGCTGCTCGGTGATCAGGATCGGGACGGTGATGCTCCAGACCGCGTGGTAGGCGATGTTGAACGCGGCGTAGGGCCAGAACACGCCGGCGAGGACGCCCCAATGGGTGTGGAAGAGCTGTGGCGTGAACCAGGTCGGCTCGACCAGCCCCTCCTCAACGGTCGCGTAGGCGGCGCCGAGCAGGAGCAGGGAGGGCCAGCTTCCGCCGCGGCGCCGCACGACCTCTCTGATGAGGATCGCGCCGCAGCCGTACATGCCCGCCTCGAGCACAACCCCGGGCAGGTCGCTGAGCGTGGTCGAGCCGAACAGGACCTCGGCGACGGTGGTGGGGATCACCAGCAGAAGAACGATGGGCCAACCTCGCCAGTCGCGCCATCCGCGCCTGACCGCCGGGCCGGGTGTACCGAGGCTCTCGTTCACGTCGTCTCCTCAACAAAACTCTCTCGTGGAGGCCCCACCCGCGCCTTCGACTCCTCGAAGCGCCACAGGAGCTCCGCAAGTCGACGCACATCCTCCACGTCCCAGTCGGCGACGAAGGCCACGAAGCGGTCGACGCCGTGCTCGAGCAGGCGCTCCATCTCGCTCGCCCCGCGCTCGGTCAGGCTGATCGCGCTGGCCCGCCCGTCGTCGGGGTCAGGGCCCACCTGGACCAGGCCCAGCTGCTGAAGGGTCTGGATCTGACGCGTGATGGAGGAATGGTGGAGACCGACCTCGGAGGCGATGTCGGTCGGCCGGACCGGTCCTCGCGCCGCGACCGCCTGAAGCGTCGACAGGGTGGTGGCCCCACGGCTGCGGCGACGCCCCCGCTCGAGGCTCCCGCTGACCGTGGCGAGAGCCGCGGCCAGGTCTCTCACGTCGTCCCGACGGGTGGCCATGTCGACAGCACCGTACAACAATGTGCGATGCGAACGCAAATAAATGACCCACCACGGGACGGACTGGACGTCAAGGTATATTCGAACGCATGTTTGATAGGCGCGCTGCCTGCAGCCAGATCCTGGCCGGCCGCTGCGCCTGTCCCGGCTGTCCGGGGAAGCTCTCCGATCCCCGTCGCAGCCCCAACGGCTGGGGACACTGCCGGTCGTGCCACTGCGCCTGGAGGGTGGAGAACTACGGCGGCGACGCCTCGAGGATCTACCCGATGACGGTGCCCAGCAGTCAGGGCTGCCCGGTCTGGGACGAGATGGCCAATGATCCCGCCCATCGCTGGCGCTGAGTGGGTCATATGGACCAGGCGCCACGAGGGCCCCCCGTGGTATCCATTAGGCGTGCCTAAACATAATGTCGTGAGAGTGGCGGCCGCATCGGCGCCCACACGGCATCCCGTCCACCCGCGTTGTCGACGCCCGGACCTGGATTCCGGCGAGCGAGCGGTGGACCGCCCGGCGTGACCGACAGAGGGCTGACCAAGGCCCGCCCTGCCCCGCTCAGCGGCGAGGACAGGGTCCGATCCGCCGACCGTCTCCGTGTACTCGATGCCCGCCGCGAGGGCAGCCGCTGGCGGCTGCTCTGGCTGCTGATCGGCCCCGGCATCCTGGTCATGCTGGGCGAGAACGACGGGCCCAGCATGATCTCGTACGCGACCAGCGGGGCCACCTACGGCATCGGCTTCTTCCTCCCCTTCATCCTCGTCACCTTCCTCGCCGCGATGGTCGTCCAGGAGATGGCGATGCGGGTGGGGGCCGTCACCCACCGCGGCTACGGCGAACTGATCTTCCGCCGCTACGGCGCCTTCTGGGGCTGGCTCTCGTCGGGCGACCTGCTGCTCACCAACATCCTCACCCTGGTCACCGAGTTCATCGCCATCCGCGTCGGCATGGGCTTCTTCGGCGTCCCCGCCCCGATCGCCGTCGTCCTCGGCGTCGGCCTGGTCGCGGTCAGTGTCAGCGGCGGCCGCTACTGGAGATGGGAGCGGGCGGCCCTGATCCTGGGCGCCTTCAACCTGCTCTTCCTGGTCGCCGCGATCATGGTCCACCCCCACGTGCTCGCCCTCGGCCGGGCCTTCGCCACCTGGCAGCCGCTCCCCGGCGGCAACCTCCAGACCATGCTCCTGCTGCTGGTCTCGGACATCGGCGCCACGGTCACGCCCTGGATGATCTTCTTCCAGCAGAGCGCCGTCGTCGACAAGGGAATGACCCCTCGCGACCTTCCCCAGGGCCGCCTGGACGTGCTCATCGGGGGGATCGCCGCCGCGATCACCGGCTGCGGCGCGCTCATCGCCGCCGCCGTCCTCTTCGACCATCACGTCTCGATCGCCACCCTGCAGGCCGGGGCCGGGTTCGCCACCGCGCTGGAGAAGGTGTCCGGCTTCCCCGTCGCCGCCGTCTTCTCGCTGGGCCTGATCGAGGCCGGGGCCCTGGCCGCCCTGACCATCTCCGCCAGCACCGGCTACGCCGTCGGCGAGAGCATCTCCGGCGGCCACAGCTTCAACCGCCGGATCAAGGACGCCCCGCTCTTCTACGCCCTGATCGTGGGCGCCACCGCCCTCGCCGGGGCGGTCGTCCTCATCCCCCGCGCGCCGCTCCTGGCCATCGCCCTCAACGCCAACCTCTTCGCCACCGCGCTCCTGCCGGCCGGGCTGGTCTTCCTCCTGCTCATGGCCAACGACCGGGAGCTGATGGGGAGCAGGGCCAACGGGCGCCTGGCCAACCTGGCCTCGATCGCGGTCATCGTCGGCGTCGCCGTGGCCGCCACCGCCTACGCCGTGGTCGCCTCCGTGACGGCGATGACGGGAGGCGGCTGAGGTGGACGAGGGGCACCGCCGCCACATCTACGAGGGGGAGCCGGACGAGGACCTGATCGACGCCCTCGAGCCGGATCAGCTCGACGACGCCATGAACGCGCCTCTCCCGCGGCGCCGGCTCGGCCCCTGGGCCCGGGCCGGGCTCTGGGCGCTCCGCGTCTTCGTCCTCGGGGTGACGGCACTGGTCGCCTACGCCTTCGTCGTCTCCATCGTCAGGGGCGGCTGAGCGACCCCTCCATCCGGTCCGGTCCTGCGAGACTTGGCCCATGCTGGAGACCTCGGCCCGGCTCCTGCGCCTGCTCTCGGTGCTGCAGACGCCGCGCGACTGGCCGGGCGCCGAGCTGGCGGCCAGGCTGAACGTGACCACGCGGACCGTTCGCCGTGACATCGAGCGCCTGCGCCGCCTCGGCTACCCGGTCCGGGCGTCCCCCGGCACCGCCGGCGGCTACCGTCTCGAGGCGGGGACGGCGATGCCACCCCTGCTCCTCGACGACGACGAGGCGGTCGCCGTCGCCGTGGGGCTGCGGACCGGCGCCGCCGGCACCGTGGCCGGGATCGAGGAGACCTCGCTCCGGGCGCTGGCCAAGCTGGAGCAGGTCCTCCCCTCGAGGCTGCGCCAGCGGGTCAACGTCCTCCAGTCGGTGACGGTGCCGCTGACCGGACCTGGACCGACCGTCGATCCGGACATGCTGCTGCTTCTCGCCAGCGCCTGCCGGGACCGCGAGCGGCTGCGCCTCGACTACCGCGACGGCGACGGCAACGCCAGCTCGCGCTCGGCCGAGCCGCTGCGGCTGGTCCAGGCCGGGCGCCGCTGGTACCTGCTCGCCTGGGACCGCGACCGCGACGACTGGCGCACCTTCCGCGCCGACCGGATCGAGGGCGCGGAGCAGACCCGGATCCACTTCGAGGCCCGGCCGCCGCCCGACGACATCGCCGCCTACGTCTCCCGCTCGATCTCCTCCGCTCCCTACCGCTACCAGGCCAGGGTCACCCTGCACGCGCCGGTCAGCGCGGTGGCCGAGTGGATCTCCCCCGTCGCCGGCTTCCTGGAGGCCGTCGACGCCGAGACCTGCGTCCTCCACACCGGCGCCGACTCCCTCAACATGCTCGCCTCGCACCTCGGCGCCCTTGGCGCCGAGTTCGAGATCCACGAGCCGCCGGAGCTGGTCGAGAGCGTCCGCCGGCTGGCCGACCGGCTCCGCCGCGCGTCGAGCTGAGATCAGCCGCCGGAGCGCCGGCGGAACCCCCCGCCCCCTCCCCCGCCGAAGCCGAACCCGGCCTCGGTGCAGGTGCCCGAGGAGTCGGGCTGGGAGAGCGTGAGCGAGGTCGCCGCGACCTTGCCCGATGAGCCCGGCTTGCCGGTGGCGGCGACGCAGAGGTTGACCTGCAGCGCCGACGCGGTGGCCGACGATTCGTCGGTGACCTTGGCCGTGGTCGGCACCGTCAGCGATTCCGATGTGCCGGTGGCGGTCTTCACCGTGATCTGGGTCCCGGTCGCCGCCGTGACCTCGCCGTCGACCACCGCCGACGACGACGACGCTCGGGGCGTGCCGCTGGACCGGGGTCGCGGCGACCGCGTCGGGAAGGGCCGGCCCGAGCCGCCGCCGGGGCGCGCGGCCGCGCAGCCGGTGCCGGTCGCCGGCCTGACCTCGACCGTCGCCGCGGTCACCGCGCCGCCCGAGCCCTTGGAGCCGGTGGCGACCACGCAGGTGCCGGTGACGATGTCGCCCAGGCTCCCGGCAGAGGTCTGCTCGATGGTGGTCGTGGTGGTGTAGGTGACGGTGCTGTCGCCGGTCTGGCCGCTCAGCGTCAGGGTCTGCCCGCTGATCTGGACCAGCTGCCCGAAGGCGCCGTTGCGGGCGAAGGCGAAGCGGCCTCGGGAGGAGGGCGAGGGCGACGTGGAGCCGGCGGTCGGGAGCGGCCCGCAGGCGACCAGCGCGAATCCGGCCAGCAGGGGCAGGAGCCGCAGCAGGCGGCCCGTCGATCGCGGTGTCAACCTCATCCTCACTCCGTCCTCAGCGCCTCAATCGGGGCGAGCCGTGCCGCCCGGGAAGCGGGGTACACGCCGAACACCAGCCCGACCGCGATGGAGACGGCCAGCGCGATGGCCACGGGCAGGGCGGTGATGTCGATGGCGATGCCGAAGAGCCGGGGTATGACCAGCCCGGCGAGGAGGCCGATCGCCACCCCCAGCAGGCCACCGGCCAGGGTCAGAACCGCGGCCTCGGCGACGAACTGCCGGAAGAGGTCGGAGGGGGTCGCCCCGACCGCCTTGCGCAGCCCGATCTCGCTGGTCCGCTCGGTGACCGAGACCAGCATGATGTTCATCACGCCGATGCCCCCGACCAGGAGGGCGATGGCGGCGACGCTGGCGAGCAGGGCGGTCAGGGTCTGGGTCACCGCCTGGGCCGTGCTCAGCACCGAGGACTGGGACGTGATCTGGAAGTCGGCGTCGGCGGGGCTGGCGATGTGGTGGGTCTGGAGGAGCAGGTCGTTGGCCTCCTCATAGGCGGAGCCCAGGGTGGCCGGGCTGCTGGCGCTGAGCAGGATCCGCTCGACCGTCTCCGAACCGCCGAAGAAATCGTCCTGGGCGGTCGTGATCGGCACCACGGCCAGGTCGTCCTCGTCGGTGAAGCCGGTGCTCCCGCTCGAGGTCAGGACGCCCACGACCTGGAAGGGCACGCCGTCCACGGTCACGTTGCTGCCGACGCCGGCGTCCAGCTCGGAGGCGGTCTCGCTGCCGAGCACGGCGACGTGGGCCTGGGTGCTGACGTCGTGCGCGGTGATGAAGCTGCCCTCGCTCACGGTCCGAGCGCTGGCCAGGAGCCAGCCGGGGCCGCTGCCGGTGACGGTGGTCGACCAGTTGGTGGAACCGTTGATCAGGGTCTCCGAGCCCTCCACGACCGGCGCCACGGCCTGGATGTCGGGGGCGTCGCTGCGGTCGGCCAGGCCCTCGGCGTCGGACATGGTCAGGGTGCCCGAGGTGCCGGCGCCCTGGGAGACGCCGGAGGAGGTGGCGGCGCCGGGGGTGACGGTGAGCAGGTTGGTGCCGAGCGAGGCGATGCGGCTGGTCACGCTCGCCGCCGACGCCTCGCCGATGCCCACGGTGCAGATCACGGCGGCGACGCCGAAGAGGATGCCGAGCGTGGTCAGGATCGAGCGCAGCCGGTGCCCGAGCAGGCTGCGCATGCCGGTGGCCAGGATCGAGTACCAGCTCATCGCTTCCGCTCCGCGACGATCTCGCCGTCCCGCATCTGGACCTCGCGGCGCGTGACCCGCGCCACGTCGGGATCGTGGGTGATCACCACCACCGTGTGGCCGTCGCCATGGAGGCGAAGGAGCAGGTCGAGGACCTCCCGGCTCGAGGTCGAGTCCAGGTTGCCGGTCGGCTCGTCGGCGAGGATCAGGTCGGGTTCGGTGACCAGCGCCCTGGCGATGGCCACCCGCTGCTGCTGGCCGCCGGAGAGCTCGTTGGGCCGGTGCTCGACCCGGTTGGCGAGGCCCACCTGCTCGAGAGCGCCGAGTGCCCTCTCGCGCCTCCCCCGGCCTCCGGCGTAGAGGAGGGGCAGCTCCACGTTCCGCCAGGCGGAGAGCCGCGGCAGGAGGTGGAACTGCTGGAAGACGAAGCCGATGCGGCGGTTGCGGACCTGGGCCAGGCGCGCCTCCGAGAATTCGCTGACGTCCTCGCCGGCGAAGGTGTAGGTGCCCGAGGTGGGGACGTCGAGGCAGCCGAGGATGTGCATCAGGGTCGACTTGCCCGATCCCGAGGCGCCGGTCACCGCGACCAGCTCCCCCTCCTCGACGGAGAGGGAGACATCCTTCACCGCCTGGACCTCGGCGTCGGCCCGCCCGTAGGTCTTGGAGACCTTCTCGAGCTGGATGAGCTCAGCCATGGCTAGCCGCGGCCGCCGAACCCGCCGCCGCCTCCCCGGCCGCCGAATCCGCCACCACCTCGGCCTCCACCGAGGAGGCCGGTCCCGCTGCTCTGCGGCACCTGGCTGGTGACCGTCGCCAGCACCACCCTCTCCCCGGCGGTGATCCCGGAGAGGATCTGGGTCTCGGTCGGGTCCTGGGCGCCGATCGTGACCGTCACCGTCTCCGGGCTGTCGCCCCTGGCCATGACCTCGACGGTGCTGGCGTCGCCGTCGGTGTGGATGGCCGCGGTGGGCACGGCGAGCACGTGAACGGCACGGTTGATGACGATGTCGACCGAGGCCGAGGCGCCGGGCCGCAGGCTGGAGCTGGGGCTCGTGATCTGAACCGTGACCGGGAAGGTGGCGACGCCCGACGAGATCGTCGCCTCGGGCGCGATCGCGGTCACCGCCCCGAGCAGGGCCTGGGTGGCGCCGGCGGGCGTGATCTCGGCGCTCTGCCCGACCGCGACCTCACCGATCTCGGCGTCGCTGATCGATCCGGAGACGTCGAAGGAGCCGGGCTGCATGATCTCGAAGGCGTAGCCGGAGCTGCCCGACGAGGACGACCCGCTGTCGCTGGACCCCGATGTCGTGGACGAGCCGGAGCTCGACGAGGAGCTCGAGGCGCCCGAGGCGGAGACGTTCTGGCCGACGTCGACGTTGGCCTCGAGGACGATGCCGGCGACGGGCGCGGTCAGGGTCGCGTCCTGCAGGTTGGACTGGGCCTCGTTGACGTCGACCTGCTCGATCGTGACCTGGTCCTGGTCCTCCTGGATGGTCTGGGCGTTGGGGTTGGTCGCGTCCTCGTCGCTGGTCAGCTTGGCCTGGGCCGACGAGAGCTCGGCCTGGGCCTCGGTCAGCGAGTTTTGAAGGTCGGTCGTGCTCAGCGTGGCCAGGACCGCCCCCACCGTCACCGACTGCCCGGCCTGGGCCTTGACCGCGGTCACCTGCCCGGAGACGCCGAAGTTGAGGTCGGTGAGGTCGGCCGGGACCAGGTTCCCGGACATGCCCAGCGTCTCCGTGACCGTGGCGTAGCCGGCCGCCTCCGTCCGGTAGTGGACGGGCTTGGGATCGATCCGGAGATACCAGTAGGCGCCGGCCGCGGCGACGATGACGACGACCACGACAACGAGCACGGCGACGCGGCGGATCCGACTGCCCATCCTCTCTTCCTTGCTGTACCGACGCTGAGCCGGACCCTCCCGCGGACTGCGTCCGCCGCCGACGCCACGATTCCACGCCGCCAGCATCAGAGCAGGCTGAGACATTGCTGAGAGTTTCCTGTGAGAGACAGCCGTCCCCCCCGATTGGGACGGAAACGGGATTGTCAGCCCACGGTAAACAGGGCACGATTGATATAGGGCCCGGCGATGCCGGTGCCGACTTCGCTGGCCGGGATTTGGGAGGGAAGGCCGATGACACAGGCCGAGGGTGTGATACGACGGCGCGTGGCCCCTGGGTCCACGCTCTGCACCCTGACCAGGAGGAGGCCGTTCGTCATCGAGGGGATCGACGCGCAGGGCGTTGTGCTGCTGCTGGGCGAGCGGCGCACCCGCACCGTGATCCCCTGGGCGGTGCTGCAGGACCTGATGGTCTGGCTCGCCACCCAGGACTGGGTCGAGGTCGGGGGCCGCTTCACGGTCCGATCCGAGGGGGAGACGGTCGACGCCCTCCTCAAGCACGAGATCCCGCGAACGGTCGCCAACTACGTGGCCGCGCTGCTGGTGCGCACCGATCTGGCCGAGACCGACCACGGGCGCCCACTGCGGATCCGCTACCGCTCCTGATCGATCAGGAGGACATGCGAGGCGCTCGGCGCCCCGCCGTCAGGGCATGGGCGCCAGCGGCTCCGGACGCTCGCAGCTGCTGCCCAGCCGGACCTGGCTGCCCAGCTCGGCCGACTCCAGCAGCGCGGTCATGACGTCGAGCACGTGGAAGCCGAGCTCGGCGCTGGCGCGGTGCGGGCCGCCGCCGGGGATCGCCCCGGCCATGTCGCGGAGGCCGAGGCCGCGGGTCTGCGGCCAGCCGCTCTGGCGCAGCGGCTCCTCGTCCCAATTGCCGGCGCCGGCCCGCCACAGCCGGACGGGACCGCCGAAGGTGTTGGGGTCGGGGCCGGACAGCGTCGCCGCCGAGCCGAAGATCTCGAAGCGGGGCAGGCTCGCCTTCCAGACGTCGAAGCTCATGATCAGGGTGACGATGGCCCCGGAGGTGAACTCCAGGGTCCCCGCCACATGGGTCTCGACCTCGACCGGGAAGACGGTGCCCTGCCGCGGGCCCGACCCGATCGTGCGCTCCTCGTAGCCGGAGCGGGCCATGGCGCCGACGGCGCGGACCGGGCCGAGCAGCACGACCAGGGCGGTCAGGTAGTAGGGGCCCATGTCGAAGAGGGGGCCGCCACCGGGCCGGTAGTAGAACTCGGGCGAGGGGTGCCAGGACTCGTGGCCGGGACCGGTCATGAAGGCGGTGCCGGCCAGCGGGGTCCCGATCTGGCCCTCGTCGATGAGGGCCCGGCAGGTCTGGACGCCGGCGCCGAGGAAGGTGTCGGGGGCGACGCCGATCCGGACTCCCTTCGCCCCGGCCAGCGAGAGCAGGCGCCGGCCCTCCTCGCGGCGGACGGCCAGGGGCTTCTCCAGGAAGACGTGCTTGCCGGCGGCGATCGCCGCCTCCGCCACCTCGGCGTGCGCGGCGGGGATGGTCAGGTTGAGGACGATGTCGACGTCGTCGCGGCCCAGGAGCTCTCTGGTGGAGGCGCAGGCGCGGACGCCGAAGCGCTCGGCGGCGGCCCTGGCCCGGCCCGGGTCGAGGTCGGAGACGGCGGTCACCTCGAGGCCGAACTCGGGGGCGTGCCCCAGGTAGGTGGCGCTGATCGTGCCGCAGCCGACGACGCCGACGCGAAGGGGCGCGGGCTCAGTCATCGGAGCGTCTGGCCGCCCAGATCAGCCCGCGACGGGTGATCTCCTCCGCCTCCGGGACCTCGAAGTCGGCGTCGACGTGGCCGAGGGCGTTGACGAAGACGCGGCCCCTGCCCCAGAACCGGGTCCAGACCACGGGCATCACCGTGCCCTCCACCCACGGCGCCTGCTTGCGGGCGGCGAAGGTGGTCGTGGCGAGCACGCGGTTGGAGGGGTCGACCAGGCAGTAGTACTGCTCGGAGCGCATGGCGAAACGCCCGATTCCGTTGACGATCGGATGATCCCTCTCCCCTGGCACCGGCTGCACCTCGTAGTCGATGATGTTGTCGGGATGGGCGACCCACTGTCCGCCGGTCATGAACTGGTAGTCGGGGCTGTTCCGGGAGGAGTCGATGATCCCGCCGTGCCAGCCGGCCAGCCCGCATCCGCCGGCCACCGCCTCCCGCAGGCCGCCGACCTGCTCGCGCGTCATCTCGCCCTGCGTCCAGGTCTGGACGATCAGGTCGGCGCGGCCCATGGCCTCCCGGTCGGTGTAGACGTCGAGGCTCCTCGAGATGGTCACCTCGAATCCCTCCTCGCGGAGGATGGCGGCGAACCGATCGGTGGTCTGCTCGGGCTCGTGGCCCTCCCAGCCTCCGCAGGTCATGATCGCGGTGCGGTGTTCTCCCACCCTCCGAGTTTAGGGAAGTCGCCGGCCTCGCCGACTTCGGGGGAAGCGGCCACACATTGCACCGCCTGCTTTGATTTTCCAAGACCCTATAAATAGGTACCTTGGAAAATCCAAGCAGTTTGGGGACTGCCTTCACAACTATTTGCGCTGTGGGGCCCGGAAACGCTTGCATTTGCTCCAGGGTGGTCTAAAATACAAAGCGTCACCGGTTGAGGGAAGCTCCCGAAAACCAAAGGGCTGAGGGAAATCCAAAGGACCGGGACTCAAGAGTTGAACCTCACCCCCGCAGCCATGCTCGGTGGAGGGGCGGAGAGCGAAAGCTCTCCGCCCAGCCCCGACTCCCGCGGGAACCGCCTGGAGCCTCCTCTCGAACGGCTCCCCCATGCACGGCCGGCTGCGCTCCCTTCCCTCTTCGTTATTCTGCGGAATGTGCCCCCGCGACGTCCGGCCCTGACCTCGCTCGCCCTGTCGCTCATGGCCTGCCTGCTGCTGTCCGGCTGCGCGCTGGGGCCCTTCAGCCGGATGGTGATCACGCCGAGCCAGGCGAAGCAGGTGGTCGCCGCCTACTGGAAGGTCAACGACACGGTGAACGTCGCCGCCGGCCACAGGAAGGCCCTGCTCGCCGACCTCGCCGCCGAGGAGACCGGCTACGCCTTCGAGGTCGATCGGCCCTACCTCGTCGCCCAGGCCCGGCTCTGGAGCTCCACGGCGCAGCAGAAGTACATCTCCCTCAAGAGCATCAAGGTCTACGTCCCCCGCCAGATCTCCTACCCGGCGGAGTTCCTGGCCGTCGTCAGCTATCCCTTCGTCAACGCCGACGGCACCATCTCCACCGACTTCAACCAGACCTTCCTCTACCGCTTCCGCACGCCCTCGGCGAACAGCCCCTGGCGGCTGGACTTCTACGCCGAGTACACGTTCGGCAGCGTGCCCAAGCTGCGGGTCGACAGCCAGGGCTACGCCGAGCGGGTGCCGATGGCGGACAACGGGCAGTTCGCCACCCCGCCCTACGACGCGGCCAGGGAGTACGCCAACTTCATCACCTCGGAGGCGGGCAAGTCCAACCCCTCGGGCATCGAGTCCTACATGATCAACTTCGCCGGCCAGAAGCTGGTGCTGCCGGTCCGGATCGAGCCCGACGAGTACGACGCCTACCTGACCACGGGCGGCGACGCCTTCGTCCTCTTCACCCTCGACTTCAACGCGATGCCGACGCCGGACACCAACGGCAGCTGCATGACGCAGCCCAGAGGGAGCACCGCCACGGCGATGCCCTTCCTCGGACCGCTGGTCCCGCCCGGCGACTACCGCTTCGTCCTCATCAACCAGCTCTGGATGATGACGCTGCTCACCCAGCGGGCGACGGCCAAGGCGAACACCAGCCTCATCGGCTTCACCGAGGGGGACATCGACGCCGTGGCCGAGCCCTGCAAGGGCTGAACCGAGGGGGACTCAGTCTCCGAGCAGCAGGTTCCCCTCCGCGTCGAAGGCGATCGGCTGGGGGTCCCCCACCGAGCGAAGCGACTCCGAGTCCTTGACCTCGTCCCAGAGCGGCTCCGACATCCAGAGATGGCCGACCCTGAGCGTGCTCTCGATCCAGGCGATCCGGGCGCGCTCGGACGGGGTGCGGCGCAGCGTGGTCACGGCCACCTGCAGGGCCTCCAGGTCGGACTCCGCCACCAGCGGCAGCCGGGCCCCGTCGAGGAGCTGGGCGGTCACGTGGTTGGTGTAGGTCTTGACCGTGTCGACCTTCTCCGCCAGACGCCTGGTGGTGATGTCGGCGAGACCCATGCCGCAGGCGTTGCCGTGGGTCTCCTCGGTCAGGTCGAGGACGATCAGCCGGCCCAGCTCGACGTGGGCGGGGACGCTGTTCTGGGGGAAGCGGCCGGTGACGTTGGGGTCCATCCCCGAGCCGGAGATGTTCTTGCCCAGCATGCTCACCAGCAGCACGTCGGCCGAGGCGAAGGGCAGGCGGGGGAACCACTCCTTGGCCAGGACCAGCAGCTCCCGCTCGCGCACGAGCATGCCGGCGGCGGGAACCGCCTCGATCAGGGCCGTGTCCTCGTTGCCGTCCTCGACCGCGGCCAGCCCGAAGGGCACCCGGCCCTTGCCGATGATGAACTGGCCGACCTCGGTGATGACCTCACCGAAGCGCGACAGGGGATAGGTGTGGATGGTGCTGGCGCCGCGGTGCTTGCCCAGGCCGATGGTCAGCATCTTGTGCAGGCCGCTCTCGATCGGGGCGCGGAAGTCGGTGTGGGGCTTGACCCTGGCCACCGGGATGACGACGTCCGCCTGCTCGTGGGCGGTGCGGTCGGTGTAGACGCTGATCCCACCCTCGGTGGTGCCCAGCTCGACCGTCTCCATCGAGGCGCGGACCGGCGCTCCGACGCGCTCCTCGTCGACGCCGTAGCCGGCCAGCACCTCGGTCTGGCCCTCGGCGGTGCCGCCGCCGTGGCTGCCCATGGCGGGGACGATGAAGGGCTCGGCGCCCCTCTGCCGCAGACCCTCGACCAGGGTCCGCACGATCCTGTCCACGTTGGCGATGCCGCGGCTGCCGACGGCGATGGCGACGCGCATCCCCGGCCGTATCGTCGCCTCGATCTCGCTCTTGGCCAGCTCCGAGCGCACCGCGTCCTCGACCGAGGCCAAAGCCCGGCGGGGGAAGTGCTGCTCGACGGGGCGCCACAGGGGCAGCTCCGGCGACCGACGCGAGGATTCGAGGATCGAGCCCGTCCGTTTGCCTACCTGCATGTGATCATCTCCCCTTTGATCCTCCCACAAGCAGGCGGTCAGCGATACGGTCGCACCAGCGGTCGATGGCCCGTCCCAGCTTGGGCACGTCGCTCGGCCCCAGCCGGTTGGCGGGAGCCGCGACCATGATCGCGCCCAGCGGACGCCGTCCACCGTCGAGGACCGCGACCGCGACCGCCCGGGTGCCCCGCTCCATCTCCTGGTCGTCGAGGGCGTAGCCGCGCTCCCGGACCGCCTCCAGGTCCCACTCCAGCGGTGCCCGCCGGACCAGGGTGCGGGGGGTGAACTCGGCGTAGGGGTCGGAGCCCAGCACCAGGTCGCGCTGGTCGGGCCCGAGCGCGGCCAGGACCGCCTTGCCGGCGGCGCTGGCGTGGGCGGGTATCACGGCCCCGGCCTCGGCGACGAAACGCACCGAGTAGCTCCCCTCGACCAGCGCCGCGTAGGTGATGCGCCGGCCCTGGATGACGGCCAGGCCGGCGGTCTCGCGCGTGCGCTCGGCCAGGTCCTCGAGCGCGGCCTGGGAGTGCCGGACGATACCGGGCGGCGGACCGTCGCGCAGGGCCGGGCCGAGCCGGTACACGTGGCCGCTTCGGTCGTGCTCGACGAAGCCGTGGGCCTGGAGCGTGGCCAGGGCACGGAAGACGGTCGCCCTCGAGCTCCCCAGCTCCTCGATGATCTGGGAAAGCCGGAGTTCGCCGCGTTCGCGCAGCAAGGCGAGCAGGCGGAGGCCCCGATCCAGGGAGGTCTGCTGAGGACGCAACAAATTCAGCCTCTCCCCCCCGACGGCGCGCCCCCATCAGACAGAGCACGCATTGACGATGGGCGATTGTACATAGATGGCGGGACCTCCGTCCCATGCCGGCCGCGCGCCCGGCCCGGGCCGGGGCCGGTGGCAGCGCCCGTCCCGAGAGGCCGCCGGCGCGCCCGCCGCCTATGATCAGGGCGTGATCTCGCCAGAGCTGCTGCAGGTTCTCGCCTGCCCCAAGTGCAAGAAGCCGGTGAAGCTGGACGAGGAGGACCCGGCCCTCGTCTGCGAGCAGTGCCGGCTCCGCTACGCGATCGTGGACGGCATCCCGGTGATGCTGATTGACGAGGCCAAGAGCTACTGACATAACGTCTCCGGGCGGGGCGTTGCTCCCGACCCGGCGCGGGGACCGGTGGATGCGGCGCGATGCCCCATCCACCGGCGCACCCCTGCGGACTGGCTGCCTCGCCGGGACGGCGCCAAGCGCCTTCTGGAGCGACGCGGACGGGCTCCCCGCCGACCTCGATCCCCGCGGCTTCCTCCTCGCCCCGATCGCCGCGGCCAACGCGCCGGCGGCGATGCCGAGGCATGTACGCAGCATCTTCGATCCGGACACGGATCCCGACTCCGCCGAGTTCCTCCGCTGGTACGCGGATGAGCTCGGCCGGCTCACCGGTCATCTCGCCGGTGCCCTGGGCCTGCCGCCGGAGGGCCCGCCCGCCTGATCGGCGCGCTGGAGCGGCGGCACCGCGTCAGGTGCGCTCGATCTCGACCTGCGGAAGATCGCGGACCTCGTCCTTGCTCAGACGGAGCTGGACGCCGTCCTCGACGCCGGTGACGGCGTCCATGGGGATGGCGACGTCCTTCCTGCCCCAGAGATGGCCCTCCTGCAGCAGGACGTGGGTGACGCGATGGTCGGAGGGGTCGACGACCAGACCCTGGACGCGACCGATGTCGCCGTCGGTGGCGTGCACGGACTCGCCCCGGCGAACCTCGACCTCGCCCGGCGGCAGACGCTCCTCGGTCACCGCCCCCGACACCGGGGGTGGCGCGCCCGTGCCGTGCTCGAGGCCGCCGAAGCCCATGCCCATGCCGCCCATGCCCAGTCCGTAGTACGGCCAGGACATCATGTGCCCCGGCTGGTAGGCCCAGTCGCCGGGAGCGCCGGGCAGGAAGTGCACCTCCTCCGCCTCCTCCAGGGCGTCGAACTGAGCCCTGGAGCAGCGCAGCGCGATCCCGCCCTCGGTCGACTCGACCTGGTCGACCGGTACCAGCCGGGGCATGGCGCCGTCGCTGGGCTCGACGACGAGGTGGGTCAGCGTGCGCGAGATGGGATCGACCACGACCCGCCGCAGCTCTCCGCAGTCCTCGTCCGAGCAGCTCACGCGGCTGCCTATGGTGAACTCCACGTTATCGGTCATCAGGATCACCTCCCGCCCCCGCCAGGCATCCGGGGCGCCGCCTCCGCGCCGGGACCGGCGCGTCACCACCGATGCGACGAGGGCCTGTGTCTGCAGGAAGTCCCGTCAGCGCCCATCATCCTCCCGCCGAGAGCGGGGAGTTGTGAGCGGCGTCACGCTCCGGGGAGGAGCTCCCCCCTCAGACGGCGCAGGCGAAGGCGCCGGTGTTGATCGCGCCCTTGCGGCCGACCCCGGCGCCCTCGTCGCTGGCCAGCTCGGCGTCGGTCAGGGCGTAGGCCTGGCTGGGATCGGTGGTGGAGACGGCGAAGACCATTCCCAGGACCTGGCCCTTGAGGTTGATCAGGGGGCCGCCCGAGTCGCCCTGATGCACCGACGACCCCAGCGTCCAGATCTGCCGCGTCACCAGGTTCTGGTCGTAGATGTCGCGGCCGGTCGCCATCATCTCGCTGTCGACGACGGCCGGGACCACCGACTCCGGACCGCCGCCCGGATAGCCGATCACGGCGCCCTGCGTGCCCCTGCCCGCCGGAGCCGTCTGCAGGGCCGGAACGGTCACGCCGGGGGCGTAGAGGATGGCGATGTCGCGGTTGGGGTCGAAGAGGACGACGCTGGCGGGGAAGGTCTCCTGCGGGTTGTCGCGCACGACCTCGGTGCCGACGGTGCCGGAGACGACGTGAGCGTCCGTGATCAGGTAGCCGGGGGCGATCGGGAAGGCGGAGCCGGTGACCAGCCCACCGCAGCCCCGGCCGACCACCCGGAAGACCTCCGAGCTGGCCCCCGTGACCTGGGCGGTGTCGACGTTGGTGGGGATCGGCAGCGGCCGCGGCGGCGGCTCCAACCCGGCGAAGGTCTGTGGGAAGGGCACGCCGGCCAGCGTCTGCTCGACCGAGGAGAGAAAGCCCGGCGGCGAGGGCGCGACCGCGGTGAGGCTGCGCAGGATCGCCGACCGCTGGATCAGCAGCGCCAGCTGTGGGCTGGGTCCCCGGTCGAAGGTCAGGCCCAGGAACCAGGCCATGCAGACGACCATCACCGTGGAGAGGGCGGCACCGCCGACGCGCTCCAGGCTCTGGGCGGGAGCCCGGCCGAGGAAGGCGCGCCGCAGCGGATCGCCCAGCCAGAAGCCCAGCGTCGAGCCCAGGCTTCCCGCCAGCAGCATGAGGAGCGCCGCCGCGATCGGGCGCGCGTCCGGGTTGTAGACGTCGAGGCGGTTGAGGATGGGCGTGGCCAGAAAGGCGCCGCCCACGACGCCGAGAACCATGCCCGCGTACTGGCTGGTCGAGTGGAGCAACCCCCGCCGCCAGCCATTGACGAGGCCGAGCAGCGCGGCGATGACGATCACGATGTCGACGACGTCGATGCTGATGCACCAAGAGTAGCCAGGCGAGGCTGGGATGTCCGCTCCGAACGGCGACGCGACCTGAAGGCCTGGCCCCGAACCTGTTCCAGCGGCACCCCCCTGTCCGCCACCGTGTTCGCGATGATGACGCCTGCCGCGCGATGGTGGCCGGCGCCGCTCGTTCCCCCCGTTCGGAATGACATCCGGTGCCGGCGGACCGGCCATAATGTCGAGCGTGATCTTCCTCGACCATGCGGGTGAGTGGTGGACGTCGCTCGTCGGCCTCGGCGGCATCTTCTTCATCGCGGCGGGCGGTGCGGTCGGACTGGGCGTGTGGGTGATGCGCGCTGACCGCCTCAACCGTCTGGCCAGTACGAACCACGCCGACCAGCACGTCTCCGGGCACGAGGACGACCACAGCTGATCGGTTCGGGTCCTCCTCGAGGACCCGCTGCGAATCCGGCGGCCAGCGCGGAGAGGTGCGGTGCCACCCCACCTCGGGCCGCCTCCTCGAACTTCGCCTGAGGCAACTCCTGGTCCTCGAGCTCGCGGCTCACGCTGTGAACGCAGTCGTCCCGGTCATGGACCGCTCGCCACGATGCGGGCACCACAGCAGCCGCCTCAAACGCGTTGCCACCATCGGGCATGACGTGGCCGGAGCGGGTCCGTCCTCCACCTGTGCCGTGGGAAGGAACTGTGCGAGGTCGATGTCGCGTACCCCACGCCGGGAGTGGCTTCAGTCCACGAACTTCACGGCCTGTTCGGTGAGGCGGATGTTGTCGCTGCGCATATCGCTGTGGACGAAGGCCTTCCCTCGGCGCGTGAGCCCCACCTCCGCCCGCGCCAGGACATCCCATGCCTCCTCGTACGCGGTTCGTGTCCCTCGGTGCAGAGGTTCGCCTCGGGCTTCCTTCCGACCACGTCTCGCGGCCTCACGCTTGCCTCTGGCTCGGGGTTGGCACCACCGCTTCCCCCCGAGCTCTCTCACCTCCTGGCAACCGCCATGCCGGGTGCACAAGCAGAAGCGGGCTCTGCCCGGAGGCAGAGCCCGCTTCTTGTGGAGGTGGGGCCCGTCCCGCTAGGAAGAGCCGCTCTCGCCTCCGCCTCCGCCACTCTCACCTGCCGCATGCGACGCCTGCAGCTCCCGGGCCATTCGGATGTCGCGCAGGGGCATGAAGGAGCGGATTGGGGGAACGCGCTCGAAGTTGTACGGAGCGGGCGGCGAGCTGGTCGCCCACTCCAGCGTGTTCCCCTCCCAGGGGTCGTCGCCCGCGGGCTCGCCTCGCCTCCAGCTCCAGATCACGTTGATCATGAAGATCAGGACGGAGAACGCGATCACGAACGACATGATCGTGATGAACATGTTGGTGGCGCCCCAACCCTCTTCGCCGAAGCCGCCGGGGTAGGTGTAGATGCGCCGCGGCATACCCTCCAGGCCGAGCGTGTGCATGACCAGGAAGGTGCCGTTGAAGCCGATGAACATGGTCCAGAAGTTCCACTCGCCGAGCGTCTCGTTGAGGAAGCGCCCGGTCACCTTCGGGAACCAGTAGTAGATGCCCGCGAAGATCGTGAACACGCTGCCGCCGAACAGCACGTAGTGCAGATGGGCGACCACGTAGTAGCTCTGGTGGAGCTGGGTGTCGACCGGCACCGACGATAGATAGATGCCGGTGATACCGCCGATCAGGAATGTCGCCAGGAATCCGAAGGCGAACTTCATCGGCAGCTTGAACTCGATCGAGCCTTTCCAGGCGGTGGCGATCCAGTTGAAGAACTTGATGCCGGTGGGTACGGCGATGAGCATCGTCATGACCATGAAGAAGGTCTCGACGTAGATGTTCATGCCGACCGTGAACATGTGGTGCGCCCACACCGCCATTGAGAGGAAGACGATGCTGAACAGCGCGGCCACCATCGACCCGTAACCGAAGATCGGTTTCCGGCTGAAGATGGGGATGATCTCCGAGATCATCCCGAAGCCGGGCAGGATCATGATGTAGACCTCTGGGTGCCCGAAGAACCAGAACAGGTGCTGGTAGAGCACCGGGCGCCCGCCGGTGGTCGCGAAGAAGTGGGTGCCGAACCGGCGGTCCATCTCAAGCAGGATCATCGCCGCGGCCAGCGGAGCACCCACCAGCAGCAGCAAGATCGAGGTCGAGATCTGCGCCCACACGAACAGCGGTAGCCGGGTCAGGGTCATGCCGGGCGCACGGAGCGCCACGATCGTGGTCAGGAAGTTGGTCGAGGCCATGATGCCGCTGATGGCCCAGATGACCAGGGAGAAGATCCAGAGGTCGGTGCCCAGCCCGGTGCTGTACTCGAGCTCGGTCAGCGGCGGGTAGCCGGTCCAGCCGGCGCTCAGGGTCCCGCCGGGGACGAAGAAGCCGGTGTAGTAGACGAGGATCGAGACCGGGATCAGCCAGAAGCCGAGAAGGTTGACGCGGGGGAACGCCATGTCCCGGGCGCCGATCATGATCGGCACGAAGTAGTTGGCGATGCCGGTCAGGAAGACGGTGACGAAGAAGAAGATCATCGTCACGCCGTGGGAGGAGACCAGCTCGTTGTACTGGTCGGCGGTCAGCACCGTCCCGTTCGGGGTCGAGAGCTGCAGCCGCATGATCAGGGCGAAGATCCCGCCCACGAGGAACGACAGGAAGCCGGTGACCATGTACATGATCCCGATCAACTTGTGATCGGTCGTCGTCAACCAGAGGCTGATCGGCTTCCAGAAGGTGTTGTCGTATGCCTTTGGTCGGGGCGGTGCGAGAGTGGTCGCCATGGTTACCTGACCTCTAGGAGCTCGGGGTTGGGCTGGCCGTCGGAGACGGGCTGGGCGATGGGCTCGGCGACGGCTTGGGTGTGACGGTCGCGCTGTCCGTCGACGCGGAGCCCTTCTTCTTCTGCTGGCTGAGCCAGGCCTGGTACTGGGCTGGAGTCACCGCCTTGACCCTGATCTGCATCGTCGCGTGACCGGGACCGCAGAGCTCAGCGCACTCCCCGCGCCACTCACCCGTCTGGTCGACCTTCATCCAGGTGTAGTTGCTGTAACCGGGGACGGCGTCGGTCTTGCCGGTGATGTCGGGCACCCAGAAGCTGTGGATCACGTCGATCGAGTCGAGCCGGATGCGAACCATGGTGTTCGCGGGGATGACCATCGGGTCGTCGGCGGCGGCCAGACCCTCGCTGTCCACCTTCACCCCGTTTGAGTACTCGTAGTCCCAGCCGTAGCGATGGGCGACGATGTGGATGTTGACGTCACCGGCGGCGTTGGCCGGCTCGACGAAGTCGGTCTGCAGGGTGCGGAACGAGAAGTAGCCGACGCAGGCGAGGATCAGCGCGGGGCCGATCGTCCACGCGATCTCAAGCTTGGTGTTCCCATGCCACTGCGGCGGCTTGTAGTCGGCCGGTAGCCGGGACCGTCGGTACTTGATGATGATCGTGATCAGCAGCCCCTCGACCAGCAGGAAGATGAAGGCCGCGAAGGGGCTGATGAACAGGTACAGCCAGTGAATGGCCTGGCCATTGGGCGAGACGCCGTTGGGGACGATCGGGCTCAGGCCCGAGGCAGCGAAGGCCGGCGTCGCGGCCGTGGCTGCCAGCACGGCGATCGCCGTAGCCATCAGCCATGCGCGAGGCAGTCGAAAGGGTCGCTGGCTCATACGAGCCGTAAGTATAGTTTCGGCCCCCATGGCGAGCCCGCCGACAACTCGGACGCTCTGCCGGGATGCCCCTCCGCGCTAGAATCGCGCCAGTGTCACCCGCAGCCAAGCCCCGGTTCGTTGACACCGGAAATCCGGTCCTGGCCATCGAGTGCCCCAACTGCGGCCTGATGGCTCCCCGCTTCCTGCAGTACTGCAAGAACTGCGGGTTCGCCCTCTGGCCGAGCGGGCCCTACGCCTCGGCCGCTTTCGTCGCCTGGCGCGACGCGGACCCCGAGACGAGGGGCAGGGCACGGCGCTACGACATGGAGATCCCCGCTCCTCCTGAAGAGGAGCGGCCGGTCGTTGACTACGACGCGCGCGCTCACGAGCTCGGCATCCACATGACCGGGGCCTCGCCCTACCCGATCGTCATCTGCATCGGCTTCCTCTTCCTCGCCTTCGCGGCGATTCCGTTCCCGACGCCGATGCGGATCGGCTCAGGCGTCATCGGGGCCATCTTCTTCCTGATGGGCATCTTCGGCTGGGTGGTGCGAGAGGACAGTCGCAACCTCCAGGCGGTGATCCAAAGCGAGCGCAGCGGCGGCCACGGGCACGCGCCCGAATCGACGACTCACGAGCACGAGGAGCACGAGTAGTGGCGATCGCCTCGGCACCCATCGAGGAGCAGCAGCAGGAGCAAGAGCCTCAGCACCCGATCATGAGCGTCGGGATGATGGGGATGTACATCTTCCTCGCCTCCGAGGTGATGTTCTTCGGAAGCCTGTTCGCGACCTACTTCTATCTGTTCGGTTCGCACCTGACCCAGTGGCCGCCGGCTCATACGCAGCCCGTCCACTGGTTCCCGATCCCCTGGGTCAACACCATCATCCTGGTCTCCAGTGGTGTCACCTGCCACTTCGCAGCCGAGGCCATGGCCCGGGACAACCGCAGGCGCTTCTTCCTCCTGATGGTGGCGACGCTGCTCCTGGGTCTGTTCTTCGAGATCGGCCAGGTCTTCGAGTTCGTGACCTCGAAGCTGCACTTCAGCGGGACCAACGAGTTCGGCAGCGCATTCTTCCTGATGACCGGGTTCCACGGAGCCCACGTCTTCGGAGGGTTGATCTTCCTGTCGCTGGTGATGGGCCGGGCCCTGAAGGGCCAGTTCAACTCCCAGCACCACGTCGCGGTGGCGGCGGCAACGCTCTACTGGCACTTCGTCGACCTGGTGTGGATCTTCCTCTTCAGCGTCCTCTACCTCTGGGTCACCCTCTAGCCAAGCTGACGACAACAGGGTCGGGCGGTTGCAGCCCGGCCCTTTTTCTTAGTCATCGGCTCCTCATGGCCCCGGTTCCCCGCACGCGCTGGATCCGCATAGTTTGCTGCGGTTGCCCGTCCCCTGCATGAACCCGCGCGCTGCGTTGCCAGTCCCCCCCCTTGAGCCCTCGCCGGGCGGCAGCCGCCTCGCCTCTGACCGAGCTGCGGGCTTGCCGGGCCGTCGACCCATCCGCTGAGATCCGACCGAATGCCTGCAACGCAGTCGATGATCCCTGGACCGAGCTCGCCACGGCGGCGAATGGATCGCCGTCGCGCGCCTCGAGGGGGACCGTGCCCGGCCGCAGGGGCCGGAGATCCCGCCGGTCAGGGGCGCCCCGCGTGGACGACCTCCTTCTACTCCTGTGATGGGCTCGCGGTCGTCGACGCCTCCCTCAGCTGACGAGGCTCGCCTCGCCGGCACCGAGTCGACCAGGCCCACGTCACCTCAGATGAGGCCGGGCGTCTTCTGACGTCCTCAAGAGGGCGAGGGATCAGGGTGTGGGAGTGGGTGAAGGTGTCGGGACGATCGACCGCACGGTCACGATGAAGATCACATCCGAGTTGGTCGGGATGCCCGACGGCCAGCCCGAGGACGGGAAGCTCAACGAGCCTGGCGGGATCACGATCCGGCGAACACCCCCGACGTGCATCCCGGTGACGCCCTGGACGAACCCGGTGATCAGCCCGCTCGAGCTGTCCAGGGTCGCTTGAAAGGGGGTGCCCCCCTTCGTGGTCTGGACCAGCTTGCCGTTGGAGCCGAACAGGGTGTAGTCGAGTTCCACCGTGTCGCCGGTGGAAACGAGCTTCCCCTTCCCGACCTTGACGTCCGCGTACTCAAGGCCGTTCGGGAACTTGACCAGCTTCTTATTG
>DATAXV010000136.1:0-17345 GCA_036272915.1 Candidatus Dormiibacterota bacterium | reverse complement strand
CGGAGGACGCGGCCGGGAGTGGCGCCGGTGTGGCGGCCCTCCTCGAGCACCCGGCGGCCGTTGATCCAGACGTCGCGGACACCGGTCGAGAGCTGGTGGGGCTCCTCGAAGGTGGCGTGGTCGGCGATGGTCAGGGGGTCGAAGGCGACCACGTCGGCGTGGCAGCCGGCCCGGAGCAGGCCGCGGTCGGACCAGCCCATGCGGGCGGCCACGGCCGAGCTCATCTTCCGGACCGCCTCCTCGAGGCCGAGGGCCCGCCGCTCCCGGACGTAGGTGCCCAGGATCCGCGGGTAGGTGCCGTAGGCCCGGGGGTGCATCGGCCCCAGTGACGCCGCCCACTCCGGGTCCATGCCGCCGGCGTCGGTGCCGAAGCTGACCCAGGGCTGGCGGATCTCCTCGACCAGGTTGTCCTCGCTCATCGTGAAGTAGATCGTGTCGATCCGATGCCGCTCCGCCTGGAGCAGGTCCATGGCCGTGTCGAGCCAGTCCTGGTCACGCTCGGTGGCGATCTCCGCCAGGCGCCTGCCGTTGAAGGCGCGGTGCTCGGGCAGCTGGAGGCCGACCGGCATGATGCTCTCCGGCCGTCGCGGGTCGGCGGTCTGGTCCCAGTTGCCGCGCCCGCCCAGGACCTCGTCGCGGATGCGAGCCCTGACGGCGGCGTCGCCGAGGTTGTCGTAGAGGGCGCCGCCGGCCGCCACCCAGGGCGGCAGCACCGACGTGAGCCCGGTGCCGCTGGCGGTGTACGGGTAGACGTCGGCGGCGACGTCCTGGCCGTCGTCGCGCGCGGACTGGATCCGCTCGATCGCCTGTGCCATCAGCGGCCAGTTGGGCTGGCCGGAGGCCTTGAGGTGGTAGATCTCCACCGGCAGCCCGGCCTCGTGACCGACCTGGATCGCCTCCTCGATGCCCTCGAGGAGGTGGCTCGACTCGGAGCGGATGTGGGTGATGTAGATGCCACCCCGCCCGGCGACCACCTTCGCCACCTCGATCAGCTCGCGGGTGCTGACGTAGCTCTCGGGTGGATAGATGAGGGCGCAGGAGACGCCGACGGCGCCGTCGTCCATGGCCTCGGCCATGATCTCGCGCATGCGGCCCATCTCGGCGACGGTCGCCTCGCCCATCTCCATCCCCTTGACCAGCTGGCGAAGGGTTCCGCCGCCCAGGAAGGAGGCGATGTTGGGGGTGGTCCCGTGCTCCTCCATCGCCGCCAGCCAGTCGCCGAAGCGCTTCCAGCCCCTGGCCCGCTCGCGCCACTCGGGGATGTTGCGGGTGAGGCGGGAGGTGGGCAGCGGGTCGGTCACCGGCCCGCCGACCGGGGCCGGCGTCGTGCCCTCGCCCATGATCTCCGTGGTCACCCCCTGGGTCACCTTGGAGAGGCAGCGGGGGTCGATCATCAGCGGCACGATCGAGTGGCTGAGGATGTCGATGAAGCCGGGGCAGACGACCAGCCCGGCGGCGTCGACGACCTCGGCGGCGGACGCCTCGGGGACGCTTCCGGGCGGTGCCACGTCGCCGATGCGGTCGCCGGAGATGACGACGTCGGCATGACGCCAGGGGTTGCCGGTGCCGTCGACCACACGGCCGCCGCGAATGAGGACGTCGACCGTCGAATCGCTCATGTTCTCTCCTCTCTCCAACCTCTTTTCGCCGCCCTCCGGGCGGCGAGGTCAGGGGACCTTCTCGGGCCGGGCCTCGCGCTCCTCCTCGACGTCGGCGGCGGTCGCCGGAACCAGGACGGGAGCGGGCCGCAGCTGCTGCCAGACGGCGATGACCAGGCCCTGGATGAGGCCGGCGATGGGTGCGCCGAAGAGCGCGCCCCAGATGCCGAAGAGCTCGGTCCCGGCGACCAGCGCGACGAGGGCGACGGCGGGGTGGATGCCGACCGCCCGGCCCATGATCCGGGGGCCGACGAAGTCGCCCTCGATGATGTGGACGACGACGAAGTAGGCGAGGACGATCAGCGCCCGCCACCAGGGCGGGTCGGTCAGCGAGATGGCGATGCAGATGCCGCCCGAGATCATCACGCCGAGGACGGGGACGAACTCCATGAAGAAGGCGATGACGCCCAGGAGCAGGGCGTAGGGGACCTGGATCGCGTACATGCCGACGGCGACCAGCGCCCCGACCAGCGTGGCCATGGCCAGCGTCCCGCGCACGTAGCCACCGACCACCTGGTTGACCATGCTGACGAAGGGCGCCGCCCGGAAGGCCGATCCGACGCTGGCGTGGCTCCTCACCCAGGCGCCGATGGCGGGGCCGTTGGCGGTCAGGTAGATGCTGAGGATCAGGACCAGGATGGCGTCGACCACCGCCCCGCCCACCGCCTGGAGGACGTCGAAGGTGCCGCTGGCGACCTGGCCGCCGGTCTTCTGGACGGCGGCGATCAGGGCGTTGCGCACGTCCTCGATCCGGATCTGGTTGACGCCGAGCGGATGGAGGAGCGCGATCACCTGCGGCTCCAGGCGCTCCGCCTCCTTGATGTAGCCGGGCGCGTGGACGACCAGCCGGGCCACCTGTTCGGCGGCGGTGACGACGATGAAGCTGAGAAAGACCAGGATCAGGGCGAAGGCGACCAGGTAGGCGCCGGCGATGGACAGGCTGTTGGGGAGCCAGCGGGTGAAGAGGTTGACCACGGGCCGGATCGCGTAGGCGATGATGGCGGCCAGGACCAGCATCAGCACCGCGGTGGTGACGTGGCTGACCAGCCAGAAGAGGAGGACGATCACGCCGAGCCAGGCGCCGATGATCAGCGGGATCAGGAGCGCCCGGATCCACCGCCAGCGGGTGGCGTCAACGCTCACGGTCCGCTCTCGAGCATCCGCACATGGTCAGGACCGGCCGCTCACTGGCCCGCGTCGGAGGTGGCCTCGCGCCACACGTAGGGCCGCTCGTAGAAGCCGGTGAAGCAGGTCAGCTCCGACACCGCGCGACGCCTGCGCGCCGGGTTGCCGGCGGCGACGACGTCGGGCTCCACGTTCCTGGTGACCACGCTGCCGGCTCCGATCAGGGAGCGGGCGCCGATCCGGACGCCGGGAAGCACGACCACGCCGCCGCCGACGCTGACGTCGTCCTCGATGGTCGCGCCGCGCACGCATTCGAGGTAGCGCGGGCACATCGGATGGGGGTCGTCGGTGAAGACCACGCCCGGCCCGAGGAAGACCCGGTCGCCCAGCGTCACCTGCTCCATGAAGCAGTGGGAGTGGATGCGGCAGCGGTTGCCGATCCGGTTGCCGGGCTCGAGCACGGCGTGCGTGCCGACGCTGCAGCCGTCGCCGAGGATGTTGTCCTCGCGGATCATCGCCCCGTGGCCGGTGCTGCAGTCGGCGCCGAGCACGGTTCCCGCGTAGATGACGGTGTAGGCGCGGAGCACGCAGCCGGCGCCGATGACCGTCTCCAGCTCGCCGGGCTCATGGCCCCGAGGCGGCAGGCCGACGATGACGCCCGGCTGAAGGACCACTCCCTCGCCGAGTCTGACGTTGGGGTGGACGGTCGGTTCCATGACGCCGCTCATGGTAGGCGACCGGGAGCGAAGAACGCCCTCGACCGCGGCGCCAGCCAGAGCGTGACCATGGTCAGCACCTCGAGCGCCGCCATGAGCCCGGCCACCAGCCGCAGGGGCAGCGCGGTCGCCGGCGAGAAGGCCCCCTCGAGCTCGACCAGCACCCCGGCGGCGAGGACGACGGTGACGACGAGCCGGACCCAGCGGCGGCCGCGTCGCAGCATCGCGGCCAGCCAGAGCAGGATCAGGGCCAGCGCCACCCGGGGAATGACCAGGGTCAGGACCTGGCTGAGGACGTCGCCGCGGACCCTCGCCACCGACCAGTTCGGGTGGCTGTGCGCGACCAGTGCCATGTCCCGGCCGAGGCCGGTCAGAGCGAGGACGCCCGCGAGCAGGGTCTGGATCGCGAGGAGGACCACCACCACCGCCACCCAGGTGACCTCGCTGGGGCAGCGCCGGCGTGGCTCAGCGGCCGCCCTCGCCATCGGTGCCCACCTCGGCGTCGTCGTCACGGGTGGCCTCCTCGTGCGCCCGTCGCACCGCCTCGCGAAGAGGCTTCGTGCGCAGGAGGCGGACACCGACGCGGCTGAAGACCCGACCGGCGACGCGGCCGGCATCCGCAGCCAGGTCCCGCCTCGGCTTGGGTTGGTCCGGCATCCTAACCTATTGTGAGGCGCCCCCTGAGACAAAGGAGTAAGGAACGTGATCGTTGATGAAGAGCGGCCGATAAGAAGCACCGACCCCTTCCGGCCCGACGAAGTGGTCGCGGAGGCCGAATCCTGGGGCTCCGATGCGGTCGCCGCGGCGGTCGAGCACGGCCGTAAGGCGGCGGCGGAGTGGCGTGCCACTCCCGCGCCGGCCCGCGCCCAGGCGATGGGCGCCGCCGCCGACGCGGTCGCCGGGGCCGCCGCCGAACTCACCGAGCTGGTCATCCGCGAGGTGGGGAAGCCCCGGGCAGAGGCGCCGGGCGAGGTGCAGCGAGCGATCTCCATCCTCCGCTACTACGCGCAGCAGACCCTCGATCCCGACGGTGAGACCTATCCGGCGCCCGACGCCAGGAGCCTGCTCATGGCCCGCCGGCGCCCGCGCGGGCTGGTCACCCTGATCACGCCCTGGAACTTCCCGATCGCCATCCCGCTGTGGAAGGCGGCTCCGGCCCTCGCCTACGGCAATGCCGTTCTGCTCAAGCCGGCGCGGGAGGCGATAGGCGTGGCGCTCAAAGTGCAGGAGCTGATCGCGCCCCATCTGCCCGACCACCTCCTTCAGGTCGCCCCGGGCGACTCCACCATCGCCCAGGCGCTGCTACGGGCCTCCGACGCCGTCTCCTTCACCGGCTCCACCGAGGCCGGGCGCCACGTCGCCCGAGCCGCCACCGAGGCCGGCATCCCCGCCCAGTGCGAGATGGGTGGGCAGAACGCCTCCATCGTCCTGGCCGACGCCGACCGCCAGCGCGCCGCCACCCAGATCGCGGGGGCGGCTATGGGCTACGCGGGTCAGAAGTGCACAGCGACCAGCCGCGTGATCGTGGTCGGCGAGGACAACGGGTTCACCGAGGCACTGGTCGCGGCGGTCGCCGCGCTCCCCCAGGGCGATCCCGGGGAGCAGGGCGTCCAGGTCGGGCCGGTCATCAACGAGGCGGCCCGCCGTGACGTCGTCGAGGCGGCCGAGGAGGCCCGCTCCGAGGGCGGCCGGGTCATCGCCGGCGGTCAGGCCGGCGCGGGCCTGGGCTGGATGGTGGCGCCGACGCTGGTGTCCGGGTTGCCCGCCGAGGCGTCCCTCAACCAGCGGGAGGTGTTCGGCCCGATCGCGGCGATCATCCAGGCCTCCGACGACGGGGACGCGGTGGCGATCGCCAATGGCGTCCGCCAGGGGCTGGTCACCTCGGTGTACACCTCGGACCTGGCCAGGGCGCTGAGTGTGGTCGACAACCTCGACACCGGGCTGATCCGGGTCAACGCCCCGACCAGCGGCGTCGACTTCTACGCGCCATTCGGCGGTGAGAAGTCGTCCAGCCACGGCCCGCGCGAGCAGGGCAAGGCCGCCCGCGAGTTCTACACCAGCATCCGGACGGTGACCATCACCCCGTAGGCGCGGCCGCCGCGCTCGCCGGCGGCCGCTCGACCACGCCGTGCATCCGGCCCCAGTTGGCGAAGAGGATGGCGAGCATGAGGAGGGCGGTGCCGGCGATCTGGCCGGGGTACAGGGGCTGGCTGAAGCCGAGCGGTGCCGGCAGTGCCGCGATCAACGTCGCGGCGACCGGGTACGCCATCTCGGCGATGATCGAGAGCGACGCCGGCGTCACCGCCAGGAAGCGGTAGTAGATCAGCAGTGCGATCACGCCCGTGATCAGCGCCAGGCCGATGAAGCCGGAGGCGTCGCTGGCCCGGTAGTGCTGGAATCCGTGCACGCCCTCCGTCACCACGACCAGGATCACCAGCACCGGGACGGCGGCGGTGAACCGGAGCGAGGTCATGGTCGGGAAGGAGATCTGGTTGAGAAGGTAGCGGCCGAGCACGGTGCCCAGGGCCCAGAGCGCTGCTGCGCCGAGGGCCAGGAGGGCCGCGACGAGGCGGGCATGGGGAAGACCGGTGAACGGGGCTCCGGGGTCGGGGGCGAAGGCGACCAGGTACACGCCGACGACCGCCACCACCAGCCCCGGCCAGAAGGTCCCGCGCCGCCGCTCGCCGAGGATGGTCCCAGCCAGGAGGACGGCGATCAGGGGCTGGGTCTGCTGGAGGACATAGGTGACGGCGAAGTCCTGGTACAGCAGCGACTGGGTGAAGAGGACGGTGGCGATGGCCTGGGGCCCGATGCCGACGGCGGCCACCGCAATCCAGCCCTTGAGGGTGAGCCGCCGCAGCTCACCACGGTTGATGAACAGGATGGGGAGGAGGACCACAGCCTCGATCAGGTCCTCCATGAGGACGATCTCGTTGGCGCTCAGATGCTTGAGCAGGCCAGCCCGGAAGTAGACGTCGGTGGCCCAGAGGACCGCGGCGAGGGCGATGAACAGCACGGAGTAGCGTTCGAGGCGGCGCATCTTCACTAGCGAAAGTACTGCCCGGCCCGCGCGCCTGTTCCGTGGCCGCCGTTCCTCTCGCTCGCGGTGCCCACGGGTCCAGCCGGGCAGCCTCATCGCTCGCGGACGGATCCGGCCTCCTCGTCGCCCCCGTCTGGCAGCTCGCCGGAGTCGAGCATCCTCCTCAGCTCCTGCCCCGCCCTGGTGAGCTCGCCTACGTCGAGTCGCCTGTAGCGCTCAAACAGGAGCCTGCTTCGCCCACCTCGATCTCGGTCTGGTTCCGGCTGCCGGTGCCAGGAGTCCATGTCCTTGTCCGATCGGAGTCGAAGTAAAGGAGTTTGAAGGGATATCCCCCCACCAGCAGGTCAGGCAGAAAGCCGAGGACCAGGTCGTAGAGATCCCGGTCGACACGCTCGGAGGTGGCGGCAAGGGGGGAGCCATTCACGAGCGCGACCTCCGGCCGGACCGCTTCACAGGCCCGTCGAAAGATCACCGC
The DNA here is from genome assembly GCA_036272915.1 of Candidatus Dormiibacterota bacterium. GTDB lineage: Bacteria > Chloroflexota > Dormibacteria > Dormibacterales > Dormibacteraceae > DATAXV01. The sequence continues at coordinate 10,331 of DATAXV010000136.1, read as the reverse complement.
GAGGGGCGAGTACGGATCCTCCGCCACCGGGTGCTCACCTTGCTTGAGTTGGAACTCCTCCAACTCCAGGAGGTCTCGCTGAGAGAAGTAAGATCTCAAGGCATCGGTGGTAGGCGTATTTCGCGAGGCGGCCTTCTGCCAACACCGGTCCCCATGGTCCCGCGACCATCCGCGACGACGGCTCGTCAGGCTCCAACAACCTCTCGTCGGTCACATCCATGCCCGCCACCACGACCAGCTGGCCGAGGTTCCGGAGGTCATCCTCTCTGAGGAAGAAGAAGTTCCCGAGCGACACTTGAAGGTCAGATTCAGTTCGTGCTCGGTCGCTCGGCTGACTTCGCCGCGTCCACAGCCACTCCTCTCGCCGTCTTGCCCGGGACTCAGCCCGGCCGGACCTCCACGCACCATGAGCCTCGCTGGGGCGGCCGCCGGACCGTGAGCCTGGTGCGGTGCACCTCCTCGCCCCAGGTCGACCGAAGGCGAGCGTCGTCGCCGGTGGCGACAGGCTCGGCGGCGGCAGTGAAGAGGCCCGGCTCCCAGACCACGAGCAGCGGGCGCGTCGGCGTCGAGAGGCGCATTCGCGCGTCATCGAGCCGCGGACGGGGCCAGGAGAGCAGGTGAAGGGCAAGCTCTCCGGGCTCGCGCTCGAGCTCCCACTCGTCTTCGATGACGACGCGTCCGTCGCCCACCCGCTCCAGCCTGACCGTCCTCACCCAGCGCCGCACACCCGCCTCCGCGGGGTAGGCCTGGGCCAGGTCGAGGCGGAGCCAGCTGGCCGCTTCGCCGATCTCGCACTGGACGTCCGTCGCCCGGAATTCCCGACCGGCGCGCTGCTCGACGCCGTCGATCAGGGGCAGGTTGTGAAAGGCGCTGCGCATCGTCCAGATTCCGTAGCGCTCAGCCGGCGAGAAGGTCTGTCGCGAGTACACGCCGACGCCGGCGTCGATCAGCGCGGGCACCCCGTCGAGGGCGACGATGAAGTTGCCGACGTCGTTGTGGTTGTGACTCTCCGCGTTGTCACCGCCCTTGGCGGCGACGAACAGGCCCTCGGTGGTTCCACTCCTTTGCCTCGTGGTGAGCACCTGCAGGCTGGGGAGCCAGCTGTCGCGGGGGAGCGGTGGCGCCGGGCGTGCCGCCTCGGCGTAGTCGCGGTCGAAGAGCCGGCGCAGGCGCCGCCCCAGGTCCCGCCGCTCGTCCTCGTCGCTGGCCGCGGCGTCGCGCATGGTCAGGGCGTGCCTCTGCGTATCGGCATCGCCGACACGCCGGGCGAAGGCGTAGAGCAGCTCGCCATCGCGCGCCTGCCGGGCGGCGCCGTCGGCGAAGTTCACGTACCACTCGCCGCCGACGTGCATGCGGGGCAGGAAGGCCGCCATCTCCCGGACGGTGGGAAGCGTGAAGCCGTCGAGCCGGCCGCCGGTGGCGCTGTGCAGAGTGTCGAGGCAGTCGAAGAGGCTGCCGGCCGCCCGCCACCAGTAGCTCGGGCCCTCGTCGCAGCCGCCGTCGGGGCCGTAGCCCTCGAGGAATGCGTCGAGGCCGCGAACGACGCGGATCACCATCGACGCTAGCCGGTGCCGGTCCTCCTCGAGGAGGAGGGCGGAGGCGAGCAGGTTGGCGTGGATCCATGGGTTCCAGTTGTTGGGGCCGCGCTCGGGATCGCCCCAGAGCCAGGGCCAGCTGTCGTCGGAGGCATATACGTCGAGCAGCCGGGAGCGGACCTGGTCGGTGATACGGCTCAGGAGCACGGGGGCCTCCCGCTCCAGCTCGGGCCGGAGCAGGTAGGCGGCCCAGGCCAGCGTGGAGGCGGTGTCGGCGGCGAAGAGGTCGACGACCGGCTCGGAGGGATCGGGCAGGGCGCTGCCCGCGAATCGCCGTGTCCGGCTGTGGGCGGGGATGCACCACGAGGTCTCCTCGCAGACCGCCCAGAGCCCGTCGAGCAGATCGTCCAGGTGGCGGCCGTCGCCGCGGACGCACTCGGCCACGACGAGCAGCCCGATCCGGCCCCGCCGCTCGAAGTAGGGAGTCTCGTAGCGGACCCGGTTGCCGGTCCGCCGGTAGTCGGCGTAGAGGGTGGCCGGCAGCACCGGCCATGCGTTGCCCCTGACCTGGTCGGCGGCGACGATCGCCGCCTCCCTGATCGAGGCCGGCAGCGCCTCCCACGGGCCGCGCTCGGCGACGGTCGGATGAGGGTGCCAGGCGAGCGGCGCGGGCAGCGACTCCTGGATGCGGGCCGGGCTGAGGAGCGTCCTCAGGCTCGGCGTCACTTGTGGTTCGCCTCGTACGACTTCTGAAACTCGTTCCGCATCTGCTCGCCGCCCTGCGACCGCCAGTTCTGGATCAGGGTGCTGAGCGAGCTGATCGGAGCGCGACCGGCGATGATCGAGCTCAGCTGGTCATCGACCAGGGTGGCAAGATCGGAGCCCCGGTCCTCCGCCGTCTCCGAGTAGAGGCCGATGGTCGGGTTGGGGATTCCGAGCGGGACCAGCTGCTGCTCCTGCTGATGGATGGCCTTGATGAAGTCGGGGTACTGGGTGTTGACGTTGACCGACGGGCTGGACGTGATGTACCCCTGGCTGAGCGCGTTCTGGGTCGGTCCCTTGGTGGTGGCGATCGGCGCGCCCTGCGAGTTCCTGGTGAAGTCGACCCCCTCGACGCCGTTGGTGAGGAAGAAGTTCTCCTGGGTGCCGAAGGGCGCCGCCAGATAGTTGGCGACGCGCAGCAGCTCCTCGATCCGCTTCTTCGGCGCCTTCTTCAGCGCCGTGGTGCCGAAGCTGCCGCTGCCGAGGTAATACGAGCCCTTGCCGCCGGAGTGGCCGAAGGGGATCATCACCCGCGGCTTGTTGTCGGGCTTGATCAGCGCAACCTGCTGCCAGGTCGACGGGTAGGCGGAGAAGCCGTCGACGTAGCTCGCGATCTGGCCCGAGTAGAACGCGTCCTTGGCCTGGACCGTGGTCATGTTGTTGGCCTCGGGGTGGTAGACCCCGTCCTGATAGAGCCGGTGGGCGTACGCGATCGCCTCCCGCGCCGCCTCGGTCTCCAGGTCGGCCGTGAACTTGCCGTTCTTGTCCACCGACCAGGTGTTGGGGACGCCGAACAGCTGATAGAAGAAGGCGAGGTTGTAGTTGCTCTGGGTCTGCGCCCCCATCGCCCACTGTCCGGCCTTGGGCTGGTTGAGCTCCTTCATCAGCCGCTCGAAGTCGTCCACGTCGCGAGGCTGCGAGATGCCGGCCTTGTCGGCAAGGTTCTGGAGGATGAAGAGGTTGGAGCCGAACACGCCGCGGGGTTGGGGCAGCCCGTAGATGCGGCCGCCATAGGTCGCGGTCTGCCAGGAGAAGTTGCCCAGGTTGGCGAGGTTGGGATAGGCTTTGACCGCGCTGCCGGCGAGGTAGGGGGTGAGATCCTCGCACTTGTCCTCGAGGAACTCGATGAGGTGTGCGGTGTCGTTGGTCGGGTAGAGCAGCATGAAGTCGGGCAGGTCGCTGTTGGCCATGACCGTCTGCAGCTTGGTCGGGTAGTCGCCCTCGGCGGTGATGCTCGGCTGGAAGTTGATCCCGAGGTTGCGGTTGAACGCCTGCCAGTACTGGTTGCCGGAGAGCGGCGTCGGCGGGGGGACGTAGGCGATGAGGAGCGCCGTCACCGTCCCCCCGCTGCCGGGCGCATCGTGCACCGACCGCACCAGCTCGCCCGGGTACTCCCAGTAGCCGTCGCGGACGCCGGCCGCGGTGCCCGCCTCCTGCGGCGTCGGCACCTTGGCCGCGACGTAGTCGGGCAGCGTCGCCCTGCCCGCGGAGGTGGGCACGACGGTGCCGCTGGCGCACGCGGAGAGCACCCCGGGCAGGGCGGCTCCGGCCAGGCCGAGGCCCACGCTTCCGCTCAGGAACGATCGACGCGAAATGCCTGCGCTCATCTCTCCTCCCTGCACAACACGATCGACGGATATCCCGGGCGGCCGGCGCCATCCGGCCATGCCGTTGTCACGTCCGCGACCGCTTGTGCACGGACGAAAAGGCCTGCTGGTACTCCTTGCGCATCTGGTCCCCGCCCTGGGAGCGCCACTCCTGGAGGAAGCTGCCGTACGAGCTCATCGGCGCCCGGCCGGCGACGATCGGGCTGATCTTGTCGACGGCGAGCTGGGCGAGGGTCGCCCCCTGCTGGGCGGCGGTGCCGGAGTAGAGGCCGACGCTGGGGTCGGCGATGCCCAGCGGCAGCTGCAGCTCGATCTCCTGGTGCACGGTCCTGACGAAGTCGGGGTACTGGGTGTCGACGTAGACCCAGGGCGGCCCGGTGATGTAGTCGTGGCCGCCGTACCCGATGGGCAGCGTCATCTCCGCCTGGCCCCGCTGTGTGATCAGCGGGTTGCCGTGGGCGTCGAGGGTGTAGTCGACGCCCTCGATCCCGTTGTTGATGAAGAAGTACTCCTCGGTGCCGAAGGGCGCGGCGAGGAAGTTGGCGACCCGCAGCAGCTCCTCGATCCGCTTCTTCGAGGCCTTCTTCAGCGCGGTCACGCCGAAGGTGCCGGCGCCCAGGTAGTAGCTCCCGCGACCGCCGGAGCTGGCGAAGGGCACGATCACCCGGGTCTTGAAGCCGGGGTTGACGGCGGCGACCGCGTGCCAGGTCGTCTGGAAGGCGCTGAAGCCGTCCTGGTAGACGGTGATCTGCCCCCCGTAGAAGGCGTTCTTGGCCTGGTCCGTGGTCATGTTGTTGGCCTCGGGGTGGAATAGGCCCTTCTGGAAGAGCTGGCGGAGATAGGAGACCGCCTCCCTCGTGCCGTCCGTCTCCAGCGCCGACGTGAACTTGCCGTTCTTGTCCACCGACCAGTTGTTGGGCACGCCGAAGACCTGCTGGAAGAAGCCGAGGTTGTAGATCGAGTTGACCGCCGCGCCCATCGCCCAGCGGCCGTGCTTGGGCTGGTTCAGCTCCTGCATCAGGCGCGTGAAGTCGTCCGTGTTCTTGAGCTGGGACATGCCCGCCTGGTCGGCCAGGTTCTGCTGGATGAACATGCCGTCGCCCATCCGCCCGCGATCCTGGGGCAGCCCGTAGATCCTGCCGCCGAGGCTGGTCGGGATCCAGGCGTAGGTGGGGATGTTGGCGAGGTTGGGGTACTGCCGGACGGCGTCTCCGGCCAGGTAGGGGGTCAGGTCCTCGCACTTGTCCTCGAGGAAGGCGAGCTCCTGGGGGACCGACCCGAAGAGGAGGATGAAGTCGGGAAGGTTCCCGCTGGCCATGACCGTCGGCAGCTTGCTCTGCCAGTCACCCTCGTCGACGACGTCCGGCTGGAGGTTGACGCCGAGGCGGCGGTTCAGCTCCTGCCAGTACTGGTTGCCGGAGAGGGGCGAAGGCGGCGGGCTGTAGGTGATGACCAGCGCCGTCACGTCGCCCCCGCTTCCCGGCACCTCGGGGACGGATTTGACCAGGTCGGTGGGATAGTGCCAGTAGCCCGAGGCGAGGCCGGTGTGGTTGCCCGGCTCGTCCGGCTTGGGCACCTTGGCGGCGATGTAGTTGGGCAGCCTCCCGGTGCCACCTGAGGTGGCGCCGGGCAGTGAACCGGCGCAGGCGGCCAGCGCCCCCGGCAGCGCCGTCGCGGCCAGGCCCAGCCCGGCGCCGCGGCGAAGGAGGGTTCGGCGGCTGATCTTGTCGTTCATCCCTTGATCGCTCCCGTGAGGACACCACGGCTGAAGTAGCGCTGCAGGAAGGGGTAGACGATGAGGATCGGGATCGTCGCGATCACCACCACCGCCATCTGGATTGACTCCGCCGGCGGCGGCACGCCCGCCTCGTTGGCGATCGTGCTTCCGGGCAGCGGCTCGCCCTGGAGCACATAGAGGCGGAGGACCAGCTGCAGCGGCCACATGGCCGTGTTGTTGAGATAGAGGAGCGCCTGGAAGAAGGCGTTCCAGTAGCTGACCGCGTAGAAGAGGCCGATCACCGCCATCACCGCCTTGGAGAGCGGGAGGACGATGCGGGTCAGGGTCGTGACCTCGCTGGCGCCATCGATGCGAGCGCTGTCCAGCACCTCCTGCGGGATCCCCATGAAGAAGGCGCGCATGACGACGACGTTGAACGCGCCCACCAGCACCGGCAGGATCAGCGAGGCGTAGGTGCCGAGCAGCCCGAGCTCCTTGACGACCAGGTAGACGGGGATGATGCCGGGGGCGAAGAAGAGGGTGGCCAAGACCAGGAGCAGCACCGGCCTCGCGGCGAACACCCCGGGGCGGCTCAGCGCGTAGGCGAGGGCCGCGGTGACGATCAGGCTGAGCAGGGTGCCGACGACGGTGATTCCGCCGCTGACGATGATGGCGCGGGTCACGACCCCGCCCTGGAAGATGTCCTGATAGGCGCCCAGCGTCGGATGGGTGGGAAGGATGACCAGCCCACCGCTCTCCGCCACCTGCTTCTGCGAGGCGAGGCTGGTGGCGATGATGCTGACGAAGGGCAGCACCACGAGCAGGACGACGACGACAAGGATGATCGCCTTGATCACCTGGGTCGACGGGCGCGGTCGCTCCATCCACATCGGGCGGGTGCTCATTGGTAGATCCCCGGCTCGCCGAAGACGTGGGCGAGCTTGTTGGCGCCGATGACGAGAATGGCGCCGACCACCCCCTGGACCAGGCCGACGGCGGTGCTTAGGCCCCAGTCGCCGTTGACGATGCCGTGGTAGTAGACGAACGTGTTCAGCACCTCGGCTGCCTGCGGGCCGACCGAGTCCCGCTGCAGCAGGATCTGCTGGAAGTTGACGTTGAGCACGTTGCCGAGCTGCAGGATCAGCAGCAGGATCGTGATCGACTTCAGGGAGGGCAGCGTGATATGGCGCATCCGCCGCCAGTTGCTGGCTCCGTCGACCGCGGCCGCCTCGTAGAGGTCGACGTCGACGTTGGTGAGGACGGCGAGGAAGATCACCGTGCCCCAGCCGGTGCCCTGCCAGATCACCTGGGAGGTGACCAGGGGCTTGAACATGGCCGGGTTGCCGATGATGTTCAGCGTCTGCATGCCGTGGTCGCGGAGCATCTGATCGATCACTCCGGCGCCGCCCAGGATCTGCTCGAAGATGGCGACGATGATCACCCAGGAGATGAAGTGCGGTAGGTAGACGACGCTCTGCACCAGGCGTCGGATCCGGGTGCTGATCAGGGTGTTGAGCAGCAGCGCGAGGAGGATCGGGGCGGGGAAGAAGAAGACCAGCTGCAGGAAGCTGATCTCCAGCGTGTTCACCACCGCCTGCCAGAAGTCGGGGTCGCTGAACATCTCGGTGAAGTTCTGCAGCCCGACGAAGGGGCTGTTGGCGAAGCCGATGAAGGGAACATAGTCCTGGAAGGCGACGATGTTGCCGAGCAGCGGCACGTAGAAGAAGAGCAGGAAGTAGACGATGCCCGGCAGCATCAGGACCAGCATCAGGCGGTCTCGCCACATCCGCTGCCACCAGCGCCGACGCCTTTCGGTAAGCGCTTCCCCAAATGGCAACGACGGTGGTGTCGTTGGTGGCGAGATGTTCTTCGTCAGGCTCATGCCCGAGTCCCCTCTCCTCCTTCAGCCCGCTGCCGCAGCGCGGCAAGCGTTTTCCCTCAACCCGCATCCTATGCAGGCTTCGCGGTCCTGTCAAGGCGGCATGTGCGGGCGTTGGGACGGTGGCCCGGCGGGCAGGGCCCGTTCGTCGTCGGACGGTCACCGGACGCTTCGCGGCCATCGGACAGCCGGTACGCGTCCGCTCTGATCAGGGAATGGCGGACGGGTTATTTCCGATTCGAAGCGTCGTGGCTTTGCTACGTTTCGGAGGAGTCGCGGACCTTTCGGCTCAACGGGAGATGGCTATCGCGTGACGGACGGTCGTATGGGTCGCCTGCCAGCGACAAGGAGGAGGCACGCGCGCTTCGGGAGCTGGGGCGAGGCGGCGAGCATCGACGGGGCATCCGACTTCCGCATCTTCCGGTCCATCTACGTGCCGCTGGCGAGGCCCATGATCGCGGCGTTGACGATCATCTCCTTCCTCTACACCTGGAACAACTTCCCTTTTCCGCTGATCATGACCAGCGTCACCAGCATGATGATGCTGCCGCTGGGCCTGTCAGTGCTCGAGACCCAGTTCACAGTTCAGTACAACCTGATCATGGCGGCGTCCCTGATCACGATCGCGCCCATCCTCGCGGTCGCGATGATCGCTCAGCGCCAGATCGTCGAGGGGATCACGCTGGGCGCGATCCAGTAGGGCTCGCTCAGTCTCCGACCGCCGTCCGCACGGCGTCGATGACCGCGGCCCATTCCGGTCGCTCCTCCTCGGGAAGGGACGCGACGAAGGCGCCCAGCTCGGCGAGGCTGGGAGCGCTCGCGCTGCTTCCGGGGCGGGTCACGGAGACGGCCGCGGCGAGGCAGCCCAGGCGCAGCGCCCGATCGATGTCCATGCCCAGGAGGCTCCCGTACACGAATCCCGCATCGAGGATGTCGCCGGCGCCGGTCGAGTCGACCGCGGCGACGCGGGGCACCTCCACCGTCGTCCTCCGGCCACCGCTGGCGGCGGTGGCTCCCCTCGGACCCAGCTTGACGACGACCGTCGGCGCCCTCGCCGCCAGGCGCTCGATCGCGAGGTCCACGTCCGGAGTCTCCGCCAGCGCGCATGCCTGCGCCTGGTTGGGAAGGAAGGCGGTCAGCTCGGGGAGCGCCTCGAGGCAGTTGTCGAGGCAGAAGCGATCCTGTTCCCAGCCCATATCGCCGAAGAGCGCGACGCCTCGCTCGGCGACGGCGCGGATGCGGGGGTCGAGCCCGCAGCCGACGTCGATCACGACGGCGTCGACGTTGTCCCAGATCGGTGAATCGGGATCGGGCATCCGCGGTGCGGTGGCGTCGCGAAAGCTCACCATCGCCCGCTCGCCACCCCAGGGCATGCACATCGTGACGTCGGTCCGGGTGCCGCGCATCGGCGGTAGCACCTCGACTCCCTCGATCTCGAGCATGGCGCGGAGGATCTCGCCGCTCCTGTCATCCCCGATCGCGGAGGCGAGCCGCGCCGTCCCACCGAGGCGGTGGATCGCGACGGCGACGTTGGCCATCCCTCCCGGGCAGGAGAAGATGTTCTCGGCATCCACTATCTGTCCGCGAACCGGCGGAGCGGTCAGTCCGATCAGGGCGAGATCGACGCAGCTCGCGCCCACGCACAGAGTCGCTGTGCCTCTCATGGAACGTCACCCCTTGAAGCGTGGAGCATCGCCCAGCGGAGACGCTCCGTCGGCTTCAGGCCGCGGACGTAGGCCCACAGGTATGCGCCGCAGAAGAGCTGGTGGGCGATGTCAGAAGCATGGCGGCTCCGCGGTGCCTCATCGATTCGCTCGATCATTCCGTCGCATGCCGCAATCGCTCCGTCGGTTCCCATGTCGATGATCACCGTGTCGGCGTGTTTGGCCAGCCCACGCAGCGCCGCTTGGATGTCAGCCTCGCCTGACGCAGCCGTGGCTGTCGCAGGCGTCGTGAGCAGGAGTGCGATCCCCCGATGATCGACTTTGTCTGACAGACGCATCCCGTCTGCGAGCACGCACAGCTCCACGCCGTCAGGTGCCGCATCCAGCCAGCTCAGCGGCACTGCGAGGACGGAGGGTCGGGAGGTCGACCGGGCGTCGGCGACGCGAGCCGGAGAGACCTGCACCGCCGTCTCGCAGGTGAGGCCGAAGTCAACTCGCATGCCACTGCTCGATCCTGAGCTTGGCCCCTGCCAAACCACGCCCTCCGCGGCGAGCAACTTCTCCAGGTATCGACCTGGAAAGTCTCGCGCCAAAGGCGACCGCAACGAGGTCTCCACTCCGAGGCGCCTGGCGGTTATCGCTATCAGGGCCGCCTGGCGAGGACGGATGGCCAGCTCATGGCAGAAGAGCTCCTCACCCGGTTCGGGTAGCCGCTGGAGGTCCCCGAAACAGAGTTCGAGGCTACTCGGGCCCATGACACACAGGTCAGACACCCTCGAGGTGCTCCTGGCAGATCCGATTGGCCGCATCGACGCCACCGCAGAGCGGGTGGAGAGCCAGAGCCTTGAGAAGGGCTCGCCTAGACCCACTTACCGACGCGTCGAGGACCAGGCGCTCAACCTCCTTGACGGTCTCGACCATCCCCCGAGCGTGCGCCGGCAACTCGGCCGCCGACAGCGGGCTCACTCCGCTGGGGTCCACCAGACAGGGGACCTCGACCACGGCCGATCGGTCGAGCCAGGGCAGGGTCCCTCTGTTCATGCAGTTGATGATCGCAACTGTAGGACGTTGCCGGACGAGCGCCGCCATGACGTCCAGCGCGACAACGCCGTAGCCACCTTCGTCACTGTCCATCGGTGCGTCATGAACGCCCTCACCCGCCTCTTG
>DATAXV010000135.1:0-15085 GCA_036272915.1 Candidatus Dormiibacterota bacterium | reverse complement strand
CCCGCGATCCGGCGGGGACGGGCTGATGCCCCGCCTCGCCCTCCTTCCCCTGGCGGTCCTGGTCGCGGTGCTGCTGGCCATCCTCTCGGTCTGGCTGATCGGCGCCCTCGGGCTCGGCGCCTACGCCCCCTCCGCCCTCAGGTGAGGCGCGTCTGGCCGGCGGTCCTCCCCTGGGCCGCCGCCCTCGCCGCCTTCCTCCTCGTCGCCTGGACCCTGTTCGAGCGGGCGGCGGCGCTGGAGGTGCCCGCCTACGACACCGCCTTCTTCGAGCAGGTGGTGTGGAACCTGGGCCACGGCCGCGGCTTCCAGAGCGGCTACTTCTCCGCCAACTTCCTCGGCCTGCACTTCGAGCCGCTCCTCGTCGTGCCCGCGCTGCTGGAGAGGATCTGGCCGGACACCAGGCTCCTCAGCCTGCTCGAGGCCGCCGGGATCGCCCTCACCGCGCCCGCCGGCTACCTCTTCCTGCGCCGGCTGCTGGGCGATCGCCGGGGGGCCCAGATCGCGTCGGTGGCGCTGGCCGCGCCACTTCCTCTCTGGCTGGCGCTGCAGGACGCCGCCGGGGCCGGCTTCCATCCGGAGTCGATGGCCCTGCCGCTGCTGCTCCTGGCCGGGTGGGCGGGGTTGCGGGGGCGGATGGCCTGGTGCTGGATCCTGGTCGCGATCGCGATCTGCGCCAAGGAGGACCAGGCCTACGCGGTGCTGGTTCTGGGCCTGCTGCTGGTCCGGCGCGGGTCGCATCCCCGGCACGGCGCGGTGATGGCCGGCCTGGCCGTCGCCTGGGCGGGCGTGCTCGAGCTCTGGCTGATGCCGATGCTTCGCGGATCGGTGCGCAGCGACATCGCGTCGTACTACGCCTGGCTCCACCACCCGACCCCGGCGCTGCTCCTCCAGCACCTGGCCGCTCCCGCCGGCTGGGTCGGATTCGCGGCGATCGTCGCGAGCATGGCCGGTCTCCCCCTGCTCCGCCCCGGCTGGCTGGCCCTGGCCGCGCCGCCGCTGCTGGGGAGCCTGCTCAGCGACCACTCGCCACAGCCGGCGCTGCACCTCCAGTACGGGCTGCCCCTGGTGATGCCGGTCTTCGTCGCCGGGGGGCTCGGCCTGGAGCGCCTGCTCGACACCGAGCGTTTCCGGTTCCTGCGCTCGCAGCCGGCGCTGGCGGCTCTCTGTGTTCCCGCGCTGCTCATCGGCGGGCTCTGGGGACCCATGGTCCGCGGGCATCCCGCCCTCGCCCCGTCGCTCCTCGGCCAGCTGGACAGCTGCTCCGCGGCGATCCCCGCGTCGGCGCCGGTGGCCACGGATGACGATGTGGCCGCCCCTCTGGCGGCGCGCCCGTGGGAGGTGCCGCTGACCTGGGCCGGACCCTCCGACTGGATCGTCGTCGACACCGAGGCGAAGCCGCCGCAGTATGTGGACGCGCAGGCGCGCACGGCTCTGCTCGCGCACCTCGCCGCCGGAGGCCGGAGGCTGGTCTGCCGCCAGGGGAGGTTCGAGGTCTGGACGCCGGCGCAGAGTGGCGGGCGCACCTGATCCTCACTCCGGGCAGGCCGGGCCCTCGAGCTGAGGGACCCGGCGCCGAAAGGGGAGGGGGGAGGTGCCTTTTGCAGGCACCTCCCGTGAGCAAGGGAGCCGCTACACGTGGCAGGTGGGGGGAGATGCCAGTGTCCGCTCCCTCTCAAGTTGTCCTGGCGGGTGGGTTTCACATACGGCTCCAACCCGACTCCGATCTGTCAACGCGCTCATCGGGCACCTTGTTCATGAAAAGTTCGCGGGTCCCAAGAAGAAGTCGGGCCGGGGGTCCATCCGGCGCCGTCCGGGCGCATCGCCGCCCGCTTCCATGCACGTGCGCGCCGCGGTTGAGGTGTCAGGCGGCTCTGGGGCAGGAGGACCGGCGTCCTCCGGTGGCGGCCGACCGGTCCGGCCGCGGCACCGGTACAGCTCAGCCGGTCCCTCGGCGAGAAGCGGGCTGCGGGCGGTCGGCCAGCAGCCACGAGCCGACCTCGATCACGCTCTCGAGCAGCGCCTGCGTGCCCAGGATCAACTGGGCGTCGTCGGTGTGCTCGCGCGGGCTGTGGCTGAAACCGCCGCGGCTGGGGACGAAGAGCATGCCGCTGGGGACGTGCTGGCTCAGGATCATGGCGTCATGCCCGGCCCCGCTCACGAGTCTCCGCCAGCCGCGCCCGGACCGCTCGCAGACCGCCGCCAGCGAGCCCACGACGCGCGGGTCCATGGCGACCGGGGCGACGGCGCTTCGCTGCCGGAGCTCCGCGGTGCATCCATCCTCGGCCGCCTCCGCCTCCGCCCTTCGTCGGAGCGACTCGGAGGCGGCGCGCAGCGAGTCCGGTTTGAGCGCACGGAGCTCGACCACCATCGCCGCCTCGCCGGGGACGACGTTGGGGGCCCCAGGCCGGAGACGTAGCTGACCCACGTTGCCGACCATCTCCGGGTCGACGGCGCGGATCAGCTGGCGGACGCCTTCCAGCACGCGCGCGGCCGGCCGGCCGGCATCCCTGCGCATGTCCATCGGCGTGGTGCCCGCGTGGTTGGCCTCGCCGCGGATCACCAGATCCCAGCGCTCGAGGCCCATGATCCCCTCGACCACGCCCAGCGCGAGCCCCTCCGCCTCCAGGCGTGGACCCTGCTCGATGTGCAGCTCGAGATAGCCGGAGATGGAACCCGCGCGCTCGCCGGCGACAAGGGCGCGGCTGCCGCTGAGACCACCACCCGCTCCCACGCCCTCCTCATCGGCGAAGCTCACCACCTCCACGGCCGAGGCCATGGGATGTTCGGCGTGGGCCAGGGCTCGCACCACCTCCAGCCCGGCGAGCACGCCGTAGGCGCCGTCGAGCCGGCCGCCAGCGGGAACGGTGTCGGTGTGAGAGCCGACCAGCAGCCGGGGGCCGCCGGCCCCCGGCAGCCGGCCGAGGACGTTGCCCGCCTCGTCGATCTCGGCCTCGAGGCCGGCCTCCTCCATACGCTGGACCAGCCAGCGCCGGCTCTCGATGTCGGCCGCGGACCCGGCGACGCGGTCGACGCCGCCGTCCGGCCGACCTCCGACCTCCGCCAGCCCGGCCAGGTCCAGCAGCAGGCGCCAGCCCGAGACGCGGGGTGAATCGGCCGCCATCATCCCTCCTCCCGGAATTCGAAGCCGGTCGGCTGTCCGACCCTGCTGACGGAGGGCGAGCTGCCGGCGGGGATCAGGATCTCGGTCTCGTTCAATTCGCGCGCTCCGATCAGGTCTTGACCGCCCCCGAGAGGACGCCCTGCGTCAGGTACCGCTGCAGGAAGGGATACACGAGCACGATCGGGACCGTGGCGACGATCACCGTCGCCGCGTTGCCGACGTTGATGCCGTTCTGGATCTGCGCCTCCAGGACCATCTGGATCGGCCACATCGCGGAGTTGTTGAGGTAGATCAGGGCGCTGAAGTAGTCCGACCAGATCGCCACCCCGTAGAAGAGGGCGACGACCGCGATCACCGCCTTGGAGAGGGGGAGGACGATGTGGCGGAAGACCTGGACGGGGCTGGCGCCGTCGATCAGCGCGGCGTCGGTGATGTCGTCGGGGATGTTCATGAAGAACTGGCGGACGATGACCAGGTTGAAGGCGCTGATCATGCCCGGGAGGATCAGCGCGGCGTAGTTGTTGAGCAGGCCCAGGTCGCGAACGACCAGGTAGGTGGGGATGATGCCGGCGGTGAAGAGCAGCGTGGCCAGGGCCATGAAGAGCACGATCCGGCTGCCCGGGACCTGGCTCGTGCGGGACAGCCCGAAGGCCATCGTCGTCGTCATCACCATGTCGACAAAGGTGCCGACCGCGGTGACGCCGATGCTGACCTCGAGCGAGTGGAGGACGACGCCACCGCGCAGGATCTCCTGGTAGACGCGGAGGTCGAGATGCTGGGGGATCAGGCCCGAGGGCCCGACCTGCGGGTCCCAGTCGCCGCCGAGGCTGACCGAGAGGACGTACACGAACGGGAAGACCATGACCACGACGACGACCAGGAGGATCACCACCTTGGCCACCATCACGGCGACGTTGGGCCGCTCCATCCAGATCGGGCGACCGGCGCGGGAGGCCACGCTCAGCGCCTCCCCTGCTCGGACCGGAACCAGCCCGGCTCTATCTCCGCTGGCGACATCCAGGCCCTACCGATGCGGTGCGGCCACGACCGGCCGGCGCCTCGGGGTCTCAACGACCCGTCGCGAAATGGCGCATCGGCGCCCCTCCCTCAGGCCGGCGTCGAAGTCGAACTGCGCAGCCGACCACGCCACCATGACTCTGAGACTACGCGTTGTGAGCGAGGGGCCGCCGCCGCGAGCCCGGCTCGGCGGGCACGCCGTCCGGGTCCATAGACTGCGGGCAGGGCGCGTTCGCAGTTCGCCCCAGGGACTGAATCGGAGGACTCGGATGACGAATCAGACTGCCGGCACCGTGGGCCCGGATCTCCCCGCCGAGCCGGAGCGGAGGCGCGAGGTCACCTGGGAGAACCCGCTCGCCGGTGCCGCGATGGCGAGGGGGATGAGCGGGCTGGACTACATCCGGAGCATGGTCGAGGGCCGCATCCCGGGCCCGCCCATCGCGGCTCTTCTGGGCATGAGCATCGAGGCCGTCGACGTGGGCAGGGTCAGCTTCGCGATCGAGGTCGGGGAGCATCTCTACAACCCCATCGGCTCGGTCCACGGCGGCATCTTCTGCGCCCTTCTCGATTCGGCCATGGGCTGCTCCGTCCACACCACGCTGGCCGCCGGCCAGGGCTACACCACGCTCGAGCTCAAGGTGAATCTGGTCAGGGCCCTGACCCTGGCCACGCCGCGGGTCGTCGCCACCGGCGAGGTGGTCAGCGCCGGGCGCAGGGTCGCGACCGCGTCGGGGCGGATGATCGGGCCCGACGGCACGCTCTACGCCCACGCGACCACGACCTGCCTGATCTTCGGGGAGCCAGCGTCCCGGGAGTGATCCGGTCCGGACCATGAGATCTATGCGGATCGCATGTATTATGTATGCGATGCGCATGGATTCATCGGTCCGCTCGGAGGTGGCCGCCGGCGGGCCGGCGCTCTTCCGCCTGGTCAGGTTCTGGTCGCGCCGGTGGGCCGCCGATCCCCGGCGGGGACTCTCCGGCAACGTCGCCCACGTCCTCATCCTGGAGGCCATCGACACGGCGGCGGCGGATGGCCCCGCCGCGATCGCGAAGGTGGCGGCGGAGCTCGGGCTCGACCGTTCCAACGCCAGCCGGATGCTCGCCGACGCCGTCTCCGCGGGCCTGGTCGCCAAGACCGTCGCCGCCGGCGACGCCCGCCGCGCCGAGCTGGCGATAACCGCCGGGGGGCGGACCCTCCTCGCCTCGGCCCGCGCCTGGCAGGGCGACATGTTCGCCCGGCTGGTCCAGGACTGGCCGGCCGAGGACGCCCGGCGCTTCGCCGGCTACCTGCGCCGTCTCGCCTCCCAGCCGCCGCCTCTCGATGAAGGAGATCAGCGATGACCGCCATCCTCGACCACACGATCGTCCCCGTCAGCGACCGTCACCGCGGTGCCCGATTCCTCGCCGGGCTGCTGGATGTTCAGGAGGCGCCGCCGGCCGGCCACTTCGTGCCGGTGCGGATCAACGACGAGCTCACCTTCGACTTCGACGACCGCTTCGGCGCCCAGCCCAGCCACTACGCGTTCCGGGTCGACGGCGCCCTCTTCGACCGGGCGGTGGCGATGGCCACGGGATCCGACCTCGCCTGGGGATCGGCGCCGCGCCAGGTCGACCGGCGGGTCGGGGAGCGGGAGGGCGGCAGGGTCGTCTACATCCGCGATCCCGACGGCGTCGCCTACGAGCTGATCACCGCCTCGCAGCCGCCGGCGGTGCCGGTCAGTGGCAGGTCAGCGATACTCGGATGATGTCCGACTGAGAGGTTATGAGACTGAGCTCCACGTCGCCGTAGAAGTACGACTGATTCGCGGCCCACGCGTCGGTGTTGACGACAGTCGCCCACACCGTCTGTCCGAAGTAGTCAGGGCTGGAGGGATCGTTGAACTCGGTCAGCCGGTGCTGGTCGGAACCGTCGGCGTTCATGATCCACCAGTCGGTACCGCCACTGTGTGAATGTGGCTGATCCCTGTCGGTCATCCAGATGATCTGTCCACTGGGCGTGAACCGGGGGTGCTCGTTGTACACGCCGCCCCTGGTCAGCCTGGTGATGTCTCCCGTCCGCAGGTTGAGCTCGTAGATCTGATTCTCGACCATCAGCCGGTTCTGATAGTCGCTGGTGAAGACGAGCTCGGACGAGTCGGCCGAGAAGCCGCCGGTCTCGACGAACTCGCTGGGATCGCGGCTCCCGGCGGGGGCGACCGTTCGCGTGTCGGTGAGGTAGGGCTTCCCGTCGGCGCCGACGTTGAAGTGGGCGATCCTGAGCGACCAGTCGTCGGCGCCGTTGGCACCCTCGACCTTCTCCGTCCATTCCAGGAGCTTCCCGTCGGGGGAGAACTGGGGCAGGAGGGCGCCGTCCTTGTTGCCGATCGGGAGGTCGGTCAGCGGCCACGCCCGCGAACCGTCGCTGGTCGCGACCCAGAGGTCCGAGTAGCCGCCCCAGCCGGGGGTCGCGCCGAAGGTGTCGCCGCGGAGGTTGCCGGGCAGGGCGCCCGTCTTCTCGGCGACGAAGGCGATGAACCTGCCTGACGGGGACCAGGCCGGGCTGCCCGCGGTGCGCTGAGGGAAGGTCTGGGAGTGGAGGCCGAGCTGCTGGAGGTCGGATCCGTCCGGACGCACCGTGCAGATGTGGTAGTAGCCGTCGCCGGCGACGCGGTTGAACGCGATCAGGCCGTCGGCCTTGGACCAGTCGCTGCCGTAGGCGTTCTTCTCGAAGACCCCGTAGTGGACGGGGGCTCCGCATCCCGCACTCGAGGCTCCCACCGCCGACGATCCGTCCCCGGCCGGCGCGCCGGCCGCGCAGCCGACGACCGTCAGTGTGGCCAGCGCGCAGAGCATCCCGGCGAGGAGGCGTGCGCGGACGGTGGGGAGGGGCATCCGTCGCCGCCCGGCGGGCTCTCCTCCCTCCTGACCGGTCGCGGGCGACGGCCACATCGCGTCGATCATAGCGGCGCCGTCTCCCGGGGTCGCGGGCGCTCCGAGGAGTGGTGGCGAGGGCAGCGGTCTGTGACCGCATGACACACATCACAGGGAGTGCCGTCGGGACTCTCTGCGGAGTCTCATCGCTGACTGCTACGAAGGGAGCGCTGTCCACCCCCACTTAACAGACGTTGTTGGCTGTGGCGATTGATGCGATGATGACCTGCGGGCGCGGTGCGGGTGCGGGGTGTCACAGCGCTCTGTGCGGAGTTCGGATCGAGCGGAATCTCACGGCGGCAGTCACTGATCGTCCCGATCGCGTCGACCCAGCTCATTGGAAGGAAGAGTGGAATGAACTACAGGAACCTGTGTGCCGAGCTGCTGGGCACCGCGCTGCTCGTCTTCTTCGGGGTCGGCACCGCGACCCTCACCTTCGGCTTCAAGGTCGCCGGGAGCAGCCCCTCGGCGGGCGTCGTCGCCACCGCTCTCGCCTTCGGCCTGGTCCTCCTCGTCCTCGTCTACGCGATCGGCCCGATCTCCGGCTGCCACATCAACCCGGCCGTGACCATCGGGTTCCTGGTGTCACGGCGGATCTCGGTCATGGACGCGATCGGCTACTGGGTCGCCCAGGTCGTGGGCGGCATCGTCGGTGGGGCCGTGCTCTTCGGAGTCGTGCACCTGAGCACCGCGTACCAGGCGAAGATGGGGCTCGGCGCCGACGGCTTCGGCAGCAATTCGATGATCGGACTCAACGTTGGCGGCGTGCTCATCGCCGAGGTGGTGCTGACCTTTCTCTTCGTGTTCGTCATCCTCGCCGTGACCAGGAGCGTGGGCAACGCGGCGGTAGCCGGCCTCGTCATCGGCCTCGCCCTGACCCTGGTCCACATCATCGGCATACCGCTGGACGGGACCTCGGTGAACCCGGCGCGCAGCATCGGCCCGGCGATCTTCGCCGGTGGCGACGCCCTCGCCCAGCTCTGGGTCTTCATCGTCGCCCCGCTGATCGGAGGCGCCGTCGCCGGGCTCGCCTACACCACCCTGTATCCCAAGGGCGAGGAGGAGGCGACGGTGGAGCCGGCGCCCGAGATCCAGGTCGACAAGCAGGAGGGGTCCGCCGCCTGACCCGGTCCGCCACCGGGCCCAACCCTCTGTTCACGAGGTGCCCGCCCTCGCCGAGAATGGACGCTGCATCCGGCGTTCTCCCACCAGATGGAGGCCTCCATGAGCCAGCCCGAAGGCGGTGTCCCGGTCGGTGTTCACACGACGGACGGGATCGTCCATCGCCGGAGCCCGGTCTCGGTGGCGGAGACCGTCGAGCGCCTCACCACCCTGATCGCGGCGGCGGGCGCCAAGGTCTTCACCGTCATCGACCACAGCGGCGAGGCGGAGCACGCGGGCCTCTCACTCAGGGAGACGAAGGTCGTCGTCTTCGGCAGCCCGGTGGCGGGTACGCCGGTGATGGCGGCGTCTCCACTGGCCGCGCTCGATCTTCCCCTCAAGGTCCTGGTCTGGGCGGACGACGGAGGCACGGTCTGGATGAGCTACTGCTCGGCTCGGTGGCTGGCCGACCGCCACGGCGTCCCCGACCAGATGGCCGGGCCGCTGGGCGCGCCGGATGCACTCACCGGGCGCGTCGCCTCCTCCACCTGAGCGATGACGCATGGCCGGGGCCTCCGAGGCGCCGGCTGAGGTCGAGCCGGACGTTCGGTTCACCTATGCCAACGAGCGGACCTTCCTCGCCTGGAACCGGACCGCGCCGGCCCTGATCGCGACCGGGGTGGCGGCGACGCAGCTGCTCTCGCGGCTCCGGCTGTCGGGGGCGGAAGCTGCTCGGCGCGGTGGTCGCGGTCGAGAGCTTCCCGCGGCTGGCGGGCCAACCAGCGGGCGATGCGGCGGGGCGAGCCGATCCCCCGGTCGCGGATGCCGCTGGTCCTCGCCGCCGGCATCCTCGCCGTCAGCGTGGTGGCCTGATCCTGGCCGCGCTGGGGAGCGGGTGACACGTGGCCTCGCCGGCTCCGCCCGGCCCGGCTCTGGCCAGCACCGTGCTCGCCTGGAACCGGTCGGAGCTCGCCGTCGCCGCCGCCTGAGGCGGGATGGTCCGCGATCGGGAGGTCCGGCCGTCCACTATGTCCGGAAGGACCACCGTGCAGGGGCTGCGCGGCGACCCGGGTGCCGGCGTTTCGCTCGTTCGGAGAGGAGGCGGTGAGATGACGATCCATCGGTTCGAGGTCGGGCGGCTTCGCTGCGCCGTGGTCAGCGACCACGAAAAGGGCGTGCTCGCCTGGCCCTGGCAGATGTACTTCGGACCCGACACCGGGGTCGACGACGGTGAGGTCGAGCGGGCGCTGGAGGAGGAGGGCGAGATCCGCCCCCAGCCCCTGATCGGCTACAACTGCATCGCCGTCGACACCGGGCAGCGCCGCCTCGTGGTCGACACCGGGCTGGGACGGGAGTTCACCGGCTACGGCGAGCGCAGCACCACGCTGGGCCGCCTGGTCGGCGGCCTGGAGGAGGCGGGGATGCCCGCCGACTCGGTCGACACCGTGGTCTTCACCCACCTCCACAACGACCACACCCGCGGCGCCGTGTGGGCGGGCCGCCCGACCTTCCCCGGCGCCGACCACGTGGTCAACACCGCGGAGGCGGCGTTCTGGGAGAGTGAGCTGGACGATCGCCCCGGCCACCGCGGAGTGCCGCTGTCGGCGCGATACACGCTCCAGGTCGCCGGGCCCACCGTTCGCCGGATCGAGTTCGACACCGACATCGCGCCGGGCGTGCGGGCCATCTCCGCGGCCGGCCACACGCCCGGCCACATGGCCGTGCTGCTGAGCTCGGAGGGCGAGCGCCTGCTCTGCCTGGGCGACACCTTCTACGACCGGATCCAGCTCCGGCGCCCCGACTGGTGGACCCGTTTCGACGTCGACGGCCCCGCCTCCATCGCCGCGCGCCGGCGGCTGCTCGCGTGGGCGGCGGACGAGGACATACCCGTCACCGTCTATCACATGCCGTTCCCCGGGCTGGGACGGATCCGGCGGGCGGGCGCGGCCTACGACTGGATGGAGGGCATCTGACATGCCGGTGCACGAGTTCCGCGTCGGGGCCTTCCGCTGCGCCGTGGTCAGCGACCACCCCGAGGGGGCCTGGCCGTGGCCCTGGGAGTCGTACTTCCGGCCGGCCACGGGCGTGGCCGAGGGCGAGCTGGAGCGGGCCCTCGCCGAGGAGGGGGAGGTCCGGCCGCACCCCCTGATCGGCTACAACTGCGTCGCCGTCGACACCGGCGAGCACCGGATCGTGATCGACACCGGGCTCGGCCTCGACTACACCGAGTACGGTCAGAAGGGCGCGATCCTGGGCCGGTTGGTCGAGGGTCTGGAGGAGGCGGGATTCGCCCCTCCCGAGATCGACACCGTGGTCCTCACCCATCTCCACACCGACCACACGCGCGGCGCGATGTGGAGCGGGCGCCGGACCTTCCCGCACGCGCGGCACGTGGTCGCCGAGCTCGAGGCCCGCTTCTGGGAGCGGGAGACGGAGAACCGACCCGGTCAAGACGGCGTGTTCCGTTCCTCCCACCAGCTGCTGGAGGTGGCCGGCCCGACCCTGAAGCGGATCGGCCTCGAGGACGAGATCGCGCCCGGGGTGACGGCGGTGCCCGCGGCCGGGCACACGCCGGGTCACATGGCGGTGCTGATCGAGTCCGAGGGGGAGCGGCTGCTCTGCCTGGGCGACACCTTCTACGACCGGGTGCAGCTGCGCCGGCCCGACTGGTGGACGCCGATGGACCTCGACGGCCCCCGGTCGGTCGCCTCGCGCAAGCGCCTCGTCGCCATGGCCGCGGACGAGGGCATCCCCGTCGTCCTCTACCACCTGCCCTTCCCCGGGCTGGGCCGGATCCGCCGGTCGGGCACCGTCCACGCGTGGGTCGACGGATTGTGACGCCGCGGGCTGGGCGCTCGTCGGGGAGGAGCCGGCCACCAGGGCCGTACACTGCTCCTCCTGACGCGGACGCCGGTGTCCGTCCACGACCCGTTGCCCCGGCTCCGGTAGGTAGGTCCTGGCAGGAGGCGTAGATGCGGACGGCGGTCGACCCTGCGGTTCCCCTTCCCGGCGGCAGTCCGGTGCGTCGGAGCCCGGGCCGGTGACGCCGGACACGGGGACGCTGGTCGTCGGCGCCTCCGCCGCCGGGCTCGCCGCCGCGTCGCAGCTGCGGGGCCGAGGGCAGGACTTCGAGATCGTCGAGGCGGAGGACATGGTGGGCAAGCCCTGGCGCCGCCGCTACGAACGCCTGCACCTCCACACGCCACGCTGGAACTCGTCCCTGCCCGGACTGCCCATGCCCCGGGAGTGGGACCGCTACCCGGCGAGGGACCAGGTCGCCGCCTACCTCGAGAGCTACCGCAGGCACTTCGATCTGCGCCCGCATTTCGGGCAGCGGGCGACGCGGATCGAGCGCGCCGGCGGTGGCTGGGAGACGACGACGTCGAAGCGCACCTGGCGCTCTCGCAACGTGGTCGTGGCCACCGGGCTGACCACCGTCCCGGTCCGGCCCGAGTGGCCGGGCCTGGACCGCTTCGGCCACACCATCATCCACTCCAGCGACTACCGCAACGGCGAGCCCTGGAGGGGACGTCCGGTGCTCGTGGTCGGGTTCGGGAACTCGGGCTGCGAGATCGCCCTCGACCTGGTCGAACGCGGGGCGTCCGCCCATCTCTCCGTGCGCTCCCCGGTCAACGTGATCCCCCGCGACGTGCTGGGGATGATCCCCGTGCTCCAGCTGGGAGTTCTGATGCGCCACCTGCCGACCAGGGTGGCGGATGCGCTCGCCTGGCCCATCGTCCGCCTCTCCGTCGGCGACG
Organism: Candidatus Dormiibacterota bacterium; assembly: GCA_036272915.1. Taxonomy (GTDB): domain Bacteria; phylum Chloroflexota; class Dormibacteria; order Dormibacterales; family Dormibacteraceae; genus DATAXV01. Next base: position 3,175 of record DATAXV010000135.1, on the reverse strand, counting down.
TGCGCACCGCCGGACTCGTCAAGCTGCCCTACGGCGCGATGACGCAGATCGCGAGGGATCGCCGCATCCCCCTGCTCGACAGCGGGCCGATGGCGCGGATCAGGGCCGGGCACATCGCCGTCCACGGCGCCGTCGACCACCTGATCGAGAACGGGGTCGTCTTCGCCGACGGCTCCACCCTCGCCGTCGACGCGGTGATCATGGCCACCGGCTACCGGTCGGGCCTAGAGGCCTTCCTGGTCGACTGGCGGGAGGTGTGCGACGAGGCCGGGTTCCCGCTGCGGTCGGGCGCTCCCTCGGGCCTGGAGGGGCTCTACTTCTGCGGGATGTACATCTCGCCGGCGGGCATGTTCCGCGAGATCGGCCTCGAGGCGCCAAGGATCGCGGCGCACATCGCCACCCGACCCGTCACCGACGCGCCCGAGCCGGCCACGGCCTGAGGCGCGACGGCTCGCGTATCGCCGCTCACGACCGATCGGCCAGACGCCGGTTGACCTCGGACGCCCGCGCCGTCAGGTAGCGCCGCTCGGGGACGCTGGTCGTCCCGACCGCGGCCGCCCGGTAGTGGACGAGGGCCGACCCATCGTCCCCGGACATCTCCAGCAGATGTGCCCGCACCGCGTGCAGGCGGTGGTGGCCGGCGAGCGGCTCGCCCTCGGCGTCGAGCACGTCGAGCAGGGCCAGGCCGGCGGCCGGCCCCTCGGCCATGGCCAGGGCGACGGCGCGGTTGAGCGAGACCACCGGGTTGCCGGTCAGCCCCTCCAGCATCCCGTAGAGGGCCTGGATCTGGGGCCAGTCGGTGTCCTCCGCTCGCGCCGCCGAGTCGTGGAGTGCCGCGATCGCGGCCTGCACCCGGTACTCGCCGGGCGCGCCGCCGCCGAACGACCTCACGATCAGGGCGATCCCCTCGCCGATCAGACGGCGATCCCACAGCGAGCGGTCCTGCTCCGCCAGTGGGATCAGCTCGCCGCCGGGACCGGTGCGGGCGGGCCGCCTGGCGTCGGTCAGCAGCATGAGGGCGAGCAGCCCCGTGGCCTCGACGTCGCCGGGGAGGATCCGGTGGAGCAGCCGCGCCAGGCGGATCGCCTCGCCCGACAGCTCGACACGGTTGAGGGTCCGACCAGCGGTGGCCACGTAGCCCTCGTTGAAGATCAGATAGAGGACGCGCAGCACGGAGGCGCGCCGCGGAGCCCAGTCCTCGTCGCCGGGCTCGGGCGTCTCGAAGAGCATGCCCGCCGCCTTGACCCTCTGCTTGGCGCGACTGATGCGCTGGGCCATGGTCGCCTCCGGTACCAGGTAGGCGCTCGCGATCTCCGCCGTGGTCAGGCCCCCGACCGCCCTCAGGGTCAGGGCGACGGCCGAGGCGGGGGTGAGGGAGGGGTGGCAGCACATGAAGAGCAGCGCCAGCGTGTCGTCGTGCTCCGGGACCTGCTCCCGGGCGGGCTCCCTCGCGGCCCGGTCCTCACGCCGGTACCGGGCCTGGTCGCTGCGCATGAGGTCGGTGAACCGGCGTGTCGCGCTCTGCAGCAGCCAGCCCCGAGGGTTGTCGGGGACGCCCTCCGCCGGCCAGTGCCGTGCGGCCGCGAGCAGTGCCTCCTGGACGGCGTCCTCACACGACTCGAAGTCACCGAGCCGCCGGACCAGGGTGCCGAGGACCTGCGGTGCCAGATCGCGCACCAGGTCCTCGACCGAGGGAGTTGTCACAGGTCCCCGACCTTGTCCTCCATCACCTGCCGAACCTCGATCGGCTGCCGGATGGGGACGCCGCCGGGTCCCGGAACCGCCGAGACCCTGGCGGCGATCTCGATGGCCCTGGCCTCGGACTCGACCTCGACGACCTGGAAGCCGGCTAGGACCTCCTTGGACTCGGGGAAGGGTCCGTCGGTGACGACCGGGGCCGAGACGCCGTCCGACTTCACGATCCTGGCCAGCCGGGGGTCGGCCAGGATCGAGCCGCCGGCCAGCTCGCCGCTGTCGATGAGCTCCTTGTTCAGCGCGGCGTAGTAGTTCATATGCGCCGAGACGTCGCTCGGATCCCACTCCTCCATCGACGTCTCGGCGTCGCCGTTTTCGTGGTTCACCATCAGCAGGAACTTGGGCATCGCGGAGTCTCCTTGATTCTTGGTGCGCCCAGTCTGGCGCTTCACACCCCGGACGGGGCCGCGCCGCCAATCTCTACATGGATCCCCGTCCGGGCGGCGATCCGGCCGCGTTGAGCGATGGACGCCATCGAGGGCCGCGGGCGCCGGGGGTGTGAGCCGATCCCGTGTCTCGATTTGGGCTCGCCGCCGGTCGGTCCCGCGCCGCACGACGGCATGGCATGGTAGGCGCGATGATCCCGCTGGTCTATGCCCAACGCGCGGCCGAGCTCCCCTTCTGGTTGACCACCGGGATCTGGGCGATCGGCGAGCGGTTTCTGACCTTCCGGGACCTCCGCTCAGGAGCCTGGCGGAGCCGGCAGGACCGGGGATCGTATCTCTGGCTGGTGCTCGCCGTCGCCGCCGGCTTCGGTGCCGCCATCGCACTCTCGATGTGGCACGCGCTCGAGCCACCGGCGCCCTGGGTCTGGCTCGTGGTCGGCCTCGTCATCGCCTGGGCCGGCATGCTGCTGCGCGCCTGGGCCGTGGTCACCCTGGGCCGCTCGTTCACCACCACCGTCGTTGTCCGACCCGAACAGCGGATGGTGACCACCGGTCCCTACCGGCTGATCCGGCACCCGTCCTATCTCGGCCTCCTGATCTTCTTCCTGGGGTTCGGGCTCGGTCTCGGCAATCCGCTCTGCGTCCCGGCCATCGTGGTCCTATCCCTGATCGGCCTCGTCCGCCGCATCGCCGTCGAGGAAGCGGCCCTTCGCCGGGAGCTGGGGGACAGCTACGTCGAGTACGCGCGGGGTCGGTCCCGGCTGATCCCGGGCGTCTGGTGACGATCTCCACTCGCCGCTCGTGCCTCCAGGCCGCGAGGGGTGGCCGGCGCGACGAACGCTTGACCGCGAGTCGAAGGCGCGCCTGGAGGCATGAGCCGAAGGGCCCTCGGGGCAGCGCACCGACAGCTACCTGCGGTCACGGCGCCAAGGTCTCGGTGTGGATCAGGAAGAGGACCGGCCGTTCAGCGCCACGGCCTCCTCCCGGAAGCTGATCCTCCTTCGAGGTAACTCAGGATCGGGGAAGACGACGGT
>DATAXV010000134.1:0-7004 GCA_036272915.1 Candidatus Dormiibacterota bacterium | reverse complement strand
CCAGCGTCAGCGACAGCTCGAGCAGGGTCAGGCAGTAGAGCGCCATCCAGGCGGTGCCGTCCGACTGCTCCAGCAGGCCCGACGCGGGCTGGACCGCGGAGCGGTCGAAGGGGGCGATGTTGTCCATGCCCAGGAAGCCGCCCTCGAAGACGTTGCTGCCCAGCGCGTCCTTGCGGTTGACCCACCAGGTGAAGTTGAGGAGCAGCTTGTGGAAGACCCGCGCCAGGAACCGCCGGTCGCGGCGACCGTCGATCTCCCAGACGCGGAGCGCGGCCCAGGCGTGCATCGGTGGGTTGACATCCGAGAACTGCCACTCGTGGGCGGGCAGCTGGCCGCTCGGGTGCATGTACCACTCGCGCAGGAGCAGGACCAGCTGATTCTTGGCGAACTCGGGGTCGACGTGGGCCATGGGGATGCAGTGGAAGGCGAGGTCCCAGGCGGCGTACCAGGGGTACTCCCACTTGTCGGGCATGATCAGGACGTCGGCCGCGTCGAAGTGGCGCCAGCCCGCGTTCCGGCCACCGAGGCGCCCGGCCGGGGGCGGCGGCTCGGCGGGATCCCCGTCCAGCCAGCGGCCAACGTTGTAGTGGTAGTACTGCTTGCTCCAGATCACGCCGGCGAGGGCGGAGCGGGCGATCAGCGCGCGATCCGGACTCACGCCCTCGGGGACCAGCGACGCGTGGAACTCGTCCGCCTCCTGCTGCCGGGCGGTCATCACCTCGGTGAACTCGTCCCCGAGATCGCGGCGGTCGGGCGCCAGCCGGAGGCGCAGCTCGGTCGAGCCGCCGCTGGGCAGGGTCAGCTGGTAGCGGGCCGCGACCCGCGTGCCGACCTTGTTCGGATTCACCGTCGCCCCGCGGACGATGTAGTCGTTGATCGAGTCCTTGGGGAAGATGTCCGGGTTGGCGGTGCCGAAGAGGCGCTCGGCGTTGCTCTCGTTGTCGCAGAAGATCAGCTCCGGCGTGCCCGGCAGGGTCAGAACCCGCCGGCCCAGGACCAGGTGCTCGGCGAGCAGCCCCTGAGGGGCGGGCTTGATCTGCGGACGCCGCGGATCCTCACCCCACGACCACGTGTTGCGGAAGGTGAGCTGCGGCATCAGGTCGAGCGTGGCGTGATCCCGGCCGGCGTTGCGCACGGTCAGGCGGAGCAGGACATCCTCGGGATCGGCCTTGGCGTACTCGGCCGTGATCTCCCAGTAGCCGGCGTCGAAGACACCGGTGTCGGCCAGCTCGAACTCCGGGTCCTGGCGGGTGCGGCGGGCGTTCTCGTCGACCAGGCGCAGGTAGGGGAAGGTCGCCTGGGGGTAGACGTAGCGCCAGCGGAGCCAGGAGTGCGTGGGCGTGGCGTCGAGGTACCACCAGTATTCCTTGGCGTCCTCGCCGTGGTTGCCCTCCGGCCCGGCGAGGCCGAAGATGCGCTCCTTCAGGATCGCGTCGCGACCGTTCCAGAGGGCCAGGCTGAGGCAGAGGTACTGCTCGTCGTCGCTGATCCCGGCCAGACCGTCCTCGTTCCAGCGGTAGGCGCGAGACCGCGCGTGGTCGTGGGTGAAGTAGCGCCATGCGTCACCGTCGTCGCTGTAGTCCTCGCGGACCGTGCCCCATCCACGCTCGCTGACGTAGGGCCCCCAGTGGTGCCAAGCGGCTCGGCCCTCGGCAAGTTCGCGAAGGCGCTCCCTCTCCTTGCCGTCGCTACTTGGGAGGGTCATCGTCGAAGCAGCGTAAACGGTGAGCCGTGAAGGATGGGGGCGGTGGCCATCGGCGCATGATTGGACGCCATGCGCAAGGCCTCCCCTGAGCTCCGCACGGAGCGGCTCCTGCTCCGCCAGTGGCGCGACGACGACCTCGCGCCCTTCGCCGCCATCAACGCCGATCTCGAGGTCGCGCGGTACGTCCGGCGGCTGGGCGAGGTGGAGACGGCGGCATGGATCGAGCACATCCGCGAGCGCTGGCGGTCGGACGGCCATGGGCTCTGGGCGGTCGAGCGTCTCGACGACGGGAGCATGATCGGCTTCGTCGGCCTGAACCACCACGGATGGTTCCCGGACGAGGTCGAGGTCGGATGGCGGCTCGCCTCCTCGAGCTGGGGCCGTGGCCTGGCCACCGAGGGCGGAGCCGCCGCCCTCGAGTGCGCGCTGGGCGAGGTCGGGCTGAAGCGGGTGATCAGCATCATCCACCGGGACAACGCCGCCTCCCGGCGCGTGGCCGAGAAGATCGGTCTGCGGCCCTGGCGCGAGGAGGTGCGCACGCGACCGGGGGAGGGCCCTATACCGATCGTGGTCTACGCCTCCAGCTGATGGCGGCCAGGGTCAGCCCTCCGTTCCGATCGCCGGCCTGCCGCTGACGTAGTCGACGTCGATCTGTCCAAGCGCCGTGCTCGCGTCGGCGGGCGAGATCAGCTCCGTCTCCAGTTTGAGACCGAGCGCGCGCAGGCGAGCCACGGTCAGATCCGCGCTCCTCGCCCGCGGTCCCAGCGCGAACCAGTGCTGAGCGCTGATGGTGCCGGTGACCAGCGCGGCGAGGGCGACGGCCTCGATCCGGAGCCCGGCGGCGGCGGTCACCGTGGTGCCGACTCCGAAGAGGATGGATGCGAGGATCGCCAGCTTGTCCAGCCGGTCGTAGAGATTCTTGGTCCCCTCAAGCCTGGCCAGCCGCTCCTGGACGTGAGCGCCGACCGTCGACCTCGGGTCCCTCGCCCTCGGCTCGGGCGCAGGTTGCGGCTGGCCAGCCGCCGGCGGAATGCCCGTATCCATGCTCAGGCCCCCGGTGACGATTCGGCGGTGCCGGTGTCGAACCCTCCCACCACCTCCCGGCGGGGGTGGTCGACGATGATGACCCGGCTCGGCGTCCTCGCGACCACGGAATGGACAACGTTGGCTGGGACGATGGCAGCCTGCCCCGCGGGCACCACCCGGCTCTCATCACCGATCGTGACCTCGACCTCCCCCTCGACGACGTTCCAGATCTCCTCGTTCGGGTGGTGGTGCGGATGGACGTCCGCACCTGGGTCGATCTCGTAGTAGGCGACGGTCATGTGCGCCGAGTGGAAGAAGCGGCCCTCCCAGCCGGGGCGGGGCCGTCCCACCGCGAGCTCCGCCGGGTCGATGTAGGGCATCGTAGGTCTCGACCTCCTTGAGTGGCCACCGCGCGGCGCCTGTGCAGAGATCGTAGCCGCTGCGGCTCGGGCACCTATCCTCGCCATGCCCGGAGATTTGACCATGGGCTGGCCATATCCGATACTGACCGGGGACTCGGCTCCGGTCGATCCCGCCGAGACCGCGGACGCAGAGGAGATCTCATGAGCAGCACCCCTCCCCCCGGAACCATGGAGACCGGCCTCGCCCCCTGGCTCTCGATCAAGGACGCGACGCGCGCCGTCGCCTTCTACAAGGACGCCTTCGGCGCGGTCGAGCGGTACCTGATCGACGACGGCGGCGCCGTCATCGTCGCCGAGCTGGCAATCGGGGACGCCGCCTTCTGGGTCCAGCAGGACGGGGACGCCGCACCGGAGGCGGTCGACCACCGCTGGGTGCGGATGATCCTGAGCGTCGCCGATCCGGACGCGGTGTTCCGTCGGGCCATCGCGGCAGGCGCGACCGAGGTCTACCCGGTCCAGGAGGAGCACGGCTGGAGGATCGGCCGCATCCAGGACCCCTTCGGCCACCACTGGGAGATCGGCCGCCGGCTGGATTGACCGGCGAGACCCGTCAGCCGAGGTCGGCCAGGTCCACCTCGGCTCGGTGGACGCGGGAGGCCGGACCCTCCTGAAGGAGGTGGCCGTCGCCGCCCTGGCGCACCTCCAGGCTTCCTCCGGGCATCTCCACGCGCAGCCGGCGGCCGGTCAGGCCGAGACGGATCATCACCGCGGCCACGGCGCTGGCGCTGGAGCCGGAGGCGAGCGTGTAGCCGGCTCCGCGCTCCCAGATCTCGCAGCGGGCGGCGTCGTCGCCGGCGGGAGCCGCCAGCTGGACGTTGGTCCGGTGCGGAAATCGCGGGTGCCGCTCGAGGTGGGGACCGAGCTCGCGACAGCGCGCCTCGCTGACCTCCTCCCCGATCACCACGCAGTGGGGGTTGCCGACGTCGACCAGCCGGCAGCGGGCGGTGCCCACCGGGGTGTCGAGCAGGACCCACTCGTCAGGCTCGAATCGCGGAGGGCCGAGGTCGAGCTCGCTGACCACGGTGCCGCCGAGGCGACGCCGGATGCGGACCGCGTTGGCCCGGTCCTGCGTCCGGAGGTCGAAGGCATCGCCGGCCCCGTGCTCGAGGACGGCGTGGGCGGCGGCGATGCGCAGGCCGTTGCCGCTCTTCTCCGCCTCCGAGCCGTCGGGGTTGAAGACGCGCACGCGAAGCTCGGCCGGGTCGAAGGTGAGGAGGCCGTCGGCGCCGACGCCCAGGTGCCGGTCGCAGAGGCGGGGGACCAGGGGCAGCACCGTCCCCAGATCCGCCGGCAGGTCGAGGACCAGGTAGTCGTTGCCGAGAGCCTGGTACTTGCGGAGCTGGAGACGCGTCACCGCAGCATTCTGCCTCGTGTGTTGGGAATGAAGATGGAGGGGTCCCGATTGTTAGCATGACGAGTGGTGCACACGTCACCGAGCCGGCGGTGGCCGGCCGACAACCCACGTGCTTCGTGTAGCTAGGCGGCATCGCCGCCAGCGGCGTTGCTGGACACCCGCTACCGGCGCCCGGTGACAGCGCCGTGTTCCATACCAGTTCGAACCGAGAGAGGAGCACCTTCATGGCAGACGGAAGCAACGGGTACGCGAACCCGGGGGCCCTGGTCAGCACTGCCTGGCTGGCAGAGCATCTGAAGGATCCCGGTCAGAAGCTGATCGAGGTCGACGTCGATCCCTCCAACTACGCCAAGGGTCACATCGAGGGCGCGGTCGGCTGGGACTGGAAGAAGGACCTGCAGGACGCCACCACCCGGGACCTGCCGGCGAGCGACGCCCTCGCCAGCAGGCTGGGCGAGAGCGGGGTCGGCTCCGACGACACCATCCTGCTCTACGGCGACAGCAACAACTGGTTCGCCGCCTACGCCTACTGGGCCCTCAAGTACTTCGGCCACGAGAACGTGAAGCTGGTCGACGGCGGCCGGGTCAAGTGGGAGGCCGAGGGCCGCAGCCTGAGCACCGAGGTGCCGTCTCCGCAGGCCTCCGGCTACAAGTTCCCCAACCAGCCGCGCGAGGACCTGCGCGCCTACCGCGAGGACGTCCTCGCCGGGATCGGCAAGGTCGGTCTCATCGACGTCCGCTCGCCCGCCGAGTTCTCGGGCCAGCTCCTCGCGCCCGAGAACCTGCCCCAGGAGGGTGCGCAGCGCGGCGGCCACATCCCCTCCGCCCTCAACGTGCCCTGGGCCACCGCGGTCGCCCCGGACGGCACCTTCAAGAGCGCCGAGGAGCTCAGGGAGATCTACGTCGGCAAGGGCCTCTCGCCCGAGCGCGAGGTGATCGCCTACTGCCGCATCGGGGAGCGCTCGGCACACACCTGGTTCGTGCTCAAGGAGCTGCTCGGCATCGACAAGGTCCGCAACTACGACGGATCCTGGACCGAGTGGGGCAGCGCCGTGCGCGTGCCCATCGAGAAGTAGCGAAGGACCCTCGGGACCGAACGGCCCCGATCGGTAAAAGGGGCGGGAGCCACCGGCTCCCGCCCCTTCTTCATAGCCGGAGATAGAGACGTGCGCGAGGACCGGCCGGGCTACGGCGCCGCAGCTCCGACCGCCTCCACCTCCGCCGCCTCGATCGGGCGGGAGGGGCTGCGCAGGCACAGGGCGATCAGACCGGAGAGGATGGCGCTGCCGGCGGCGATGTAGAAGGGCAGAAGCCAGCTGCCGGTCAGGCTGAACAGGAAGGCGGCCAGGTAGCCGGCGTAGACGGCGCCCACCGCCTTGCCCGAGTAGACGATCCCGTAGTTGATCCCGGAATTGGCCCGACCCCAGTAGTCGCCGACCAGCGCCGGGTAGAGGCTGAACAGCGGCCCCCAGGTGCCCATCGCGACCAGCGCCTCGACGATGAACAGGGCGCCGTTGTGGGTCACGGTCATGGCCAGGAGGGTCAGGCCCATGATGCAGAACGAGACGAACATGCAGATCTCGCGTCCGAGGCGGTCGGAGATCCAGCCCCCGATCCAGCGCATGACGCCGTTGGGGATGCGGCTGTAGGTCGCCGCGGCCACGCCGACGGCCGCCCCCAGGGCGAGCGTCGTGGTCGACATGTCGACGATGTGGGCGGTGATCATGAGGCCCGAGGCGGTGATCAGCGTCAGCCCGATCCAGGCCACGTAGCACTGCCAGGTTCGCAGCATCTCGCCGGGCGTGTACTCATGGGTGGCGCTGCGCGTCCGGTTGGAGGCGAGCCGGTCCCGGGTGGCGTCGTAGCCGGCCGGCACCCAACCCTTCTCCGGGTAGCGGAGGAACTGGGCAGCGATGACGATGACGACCAGCATGATGATCCCCATCACCGTGAAGGCCCGCTCGTAGCCGAACACGCTGGCGGCGATGATCCCGGACAGGAAGGGGATGAAGAGGGCCGACCCGGCTCCGAAGCCCATGTCGATGAGGCCGACCGCGAGACCGCGGCGCCGCGCCTCCGGGAACCACTTCAGAGCGTTGTTGACGCTGTTGCAGTAGATGTAGCCGGGGCCCAGCGCTCCCAGGCCGTACGCGATCCAGAGCAGCCAGACCGAGTGCACATGGGCGCTGGCCAGCCAGCCCGCCCCGGTCACGATGCCGGCCACGGTGGTGAACCATCGCGGCTGCCAGCGGTCCGACCAGCGCCCGCTGGGGATCATGAACAGCGCGGAGACGACGATGTAGATGGTGAAGGTCAGCGCCACCGACGACAGACCGACGCCGTTGGCCTTGGCGTAGGGCTTCTCGAACAGAGTGAATGTGTATTCGTAGGGGCTGATCATCAGCATGACGATCAGTGCGATGACAGCCTGCAGCCATCGGTTCCGCAGTGCTCCGCTCATGACTCATCCCTCCGGTCTCCGCGGTGCGGTCTGTGG
>DATAXV010000133.1:0-35581 GCA_036272915.1 Candidatus Dormiibacterota bacterium | reverse complement strand
GGAGCGCCGACTGGACCGAGTCGGCGACGACCGCCATGACCTTGCGCGCCTGGATGTTCTGGTCGCCTGCATACGCGTATGGAAGCGCCTGGGAGAAGCTCTTCACCCAGGGATCCTTGCTCTGGATGGGGACGTCCTTGCGCGGCGCGAAGTAGCCGGTCGCCTTGGAGATCTGGGCTTCGACCTTGGGCTGCATCAGGTACTGGAGGAACTCCTTGGCGCCGGCCGCGTGGGCCGCGTCCTTGGTCAGGACCAGGCCGCCGGGGTTGCCGAAGGTGACCGTGCGGGTGTCGTGCAGCGGGGAGCCGATGACCACGTTCTGCCGGCCCAGGTAGCCGGCCAGCTGCTGGGCGGTCTCGAGGTCGATGCCGAAGGTCATCGCCGCCTTGCCCTGGGCGAAGGGGCTGAGACCCGGCTGGCTGCCGTTGGTGGCGGCGTCGGGCGGCATCGCGTGCTCCTTCTCCAGGTTGACCAGGAAGGAGAGGGCGGCGACGCCCTGCTTGCTGTCGATGACGACCTGCTTGCCGTTGTGGCTGAAGACGCTGCCTCCGGCCTGCCAGAGGAACTGATAGAAGGTGAGGTTCAGGGTCTGGGCCGGGGAACCGGAGTAGTCGAGCAGGGGGATGCCCTTGGCGGCCAGCAGCGGGGCGTCGGCGCGCATCTGGCCCCAGGTCTCGGGCATGGTCGTGATCCCGGCCTCGGCGAAGAGCTTCTTGTTGTAGACGACCGTGCCGACGTCCTGGTAGAGCGGGATCGCGTAGAGCTTGCCGCCGTAGCTGAGCCCGTCGATGGTCGAGGGCATGAACTTCGAGGTCTGCCCGGAGACGAGGCTGTTGAGCGGCTGCAGCGATCCCTGGGCCGCGTACTGGGGGATCTGGTCGGGGATCATCAGGATCATGTCGGGCGGCTTGCCCGAGGCCAGCGCTGCGCTCACCGCCTCCTGCCGGCTGGCCCAGGTCTGCTCGCTGATGTCGATCGTGATGTTCGGGTGCTGCCGCTCGAAGGAGCTGGCCAGCCTGGCCCAGAAGGCGTTGTTCTGACCCTGGTCGCTGATCACCGGGTACATCCACATGGTGACCGTCTGCTTGCCGATGGCCGCCTTGGCCGGGCCGCCACCGCAGCCGGCGAGGGCCAGGGCCACGGCCGCGACCACCGCCAGCCAGGCCCACCGTCGCGGGGCCTCAGCCGCTCGCACGTTCATCTTCCACACTCCTCAGACACTGGTTCGATCGGATGGCTCACGCGTCCGGCCCGGTGACCACGGTCTCGACCGGCGAGGCGCTCCAGGCGCGGTCAACGGCCCGGTAGGAGACGGTCTGGCGACCGCCGACGACGAACGGGTGCCGGTAGACGTGCCAGGCGCCGTTCCCGACCTGGTAGTCGACCTCCCCGATGCCGACTCCCCCCGGCTCCGACGCCCGCAGGGAGACGACGCTGACCACCGGTGTGCGGACGAGGTGGGCCGTCACCGCCGGCGTGTACACCGTCGTCGGGAGGTCGTAGCGGTAGACGTAGGACGGGTCCTGGATGAAGAAGAGCTGTCCCTGACCGTCCTCGGTGAGGTTGCTCGCCGGCCCGGCGTAGAGGGTCTGGACGCTCCAGGTGACGGTGTCGATGTGGAACAGCCGGCCGTCGGTGGTGGCGAAGAGGCGGCCGTGGTCGAGCACCAGCTGGTTCTCCAGGCCGTACATGCTGTCGTCCCTGGTCGAGGCCAGCGCCTCGGTCCGGATCACCGTCCGCGTCGCCAGATCGAACTCGAACAGCGTCGAGTCGGCCAGGCCCCAGAGGTGCCCCTGGCCATCGAGGACGAGGCCGGAGACGTTGGTCGCCCCCTGCAGCGGGACCGTCGAGAAGACGACCTGGTGGGTGGTCGGATCCCAGGCGAAGAGCTCGCCCGAGGTCGCCGTCGGGTTGATGCCGTAGCCCCCGTCGATCGAGGTGCCGCCCCAGATCAGCCCGCCGCTGTTGACCAGCGACACCGGCGTCTGGTCGGCGACGACGTCGGAGAAGACGCTGATGGCGCCGGTGGCCGGATTCCAGAGGCTGATGTCACCGCCGAGGCGCCCCGAGACGGGGACGCTCCCGACCGCCTCGACGTCGCCGACCTGGGTGAAGGCGACGGGGCGGTTCTGGTTGTCGCCGATCGCCACCGCCGGCGACGGGTTGCCCGAGCCCCAGGGCTCGGAGAGGACGTCGTAGTAGAGGTCGCCCTCCGGATAGCGTCCGAAGACCAGGTTGCCGTCGTAGCTGCCGTAGCCCTCGACCTGGCCCGATCCGGAGAGCACCTGCCAGCTGTCGGTGGCCGGGCTCCACTGGCCCATGCCCGGCGGGGTCAGGTAGGCGCCGGCGTAGACGTCGCCGTCGGGGCCCTCGCCGAGCGCGATCAGCTGGTCGCCCGAGCCCTGCACGGCCGGCTGCAGGTAGTAGCCCTTGTCGCTGGTCAGGTTGTAGCCGTAGATCCGGTCGCTGGTGTAGTAGGTGAACATCAGCGTCTGACCGGGGAAGTCGGTGCTGTCGTCGAGGTCGGCCCACTCCCAGGCGCCGGGAATGGCGTTGGGCGCCCAGTTGAGCGTCTGCATGCTCAGGGTCTCGAGGTCGTAGCGGACGATGCTGCCCGAGGAGATCCGGAAGTAGACGTCGTTCGGGTTGGAGGGATCGACGGGAGAGACGACGCCGCCGGAGAAGTTGGCGATGGTCTGAACCCAGCTCTGGCTGGGCACGTCCCAGACCAGGGCCCCGGTGAAGCCGGTGTCGGCGGCGACGGCGACGATCAGGCGGGAGCCGCGGAGCGAGATCCCGTCGACGTCACCGGCCTCTCCGGCGTAGGCGGCGGGCAGAGGGATCTGGGTGACCTGGCCGGTGCTCGGATCGAGCTCGCCGAGGTCGGTGTCGGGCTGGGTCCCGAAGTAGACCGTGCTCCCGGCCGGATCCAGCGACGTGATGTAGGTCTCCCCGGCGAGTGCCTGGCCGTAATCGTGATAGGCCTTGGTGGCGGGGTCGTAGCTGAAGATGTCGCCGCCCGGGTAGGTGCCGCCCCAGAGGGTGCCGTCGGGACCGGCGGCCAGGGTCCAGATCGTCTGCCCGCTGATCGCCGGGCCGAGGTCCTGGACGCTGCTGCCGCCGAGCTGGTACTCGAAGACGTCGCTCCCGCCGTTGGCCATGAAGACGGCGCCGTCGGCGGCGGAGAAGGCCATGCCGTCGTTGGCGTATCCGGACGGCAGGCGCGAGTCGAACACGGTCTTGTCGGTGAGCAGATCGACGGCGACGAACTCGGAGAACGCGTCCGAGTAGTTGCCCATGTTCAGGAAGTACGCCTGCGGGTCCCCACTCGAGGTGACCCCCAGCGCGGTGGACGTGGACAGCGCGCGCTGGACCGGCTGCCCGAGGTTGTCGACCGGCCAGCTGGAAGCGGTGCCCGCTCCCGAGCCCTGGGCGCTCACCGGTCCGGCGCCGAGGAGCGCCAGGACGGCGACGCCGACGACGGCCGCGACGAATCCAAGCCAGGACGGTGAACGCAAACCTCCCTCCTCCGGTGGCGCCGCACCACCTCCACACGGTCCCCATTTACGGACAGGGGAACGGCAACTTAACGCCGTCCAGAATAAACCTAGATCGTTTAACGTGGCGGCGTCAAGTGGCGCTCTCGCCGGAAGCGCGGCAGGACCTCCCGGCCCAGCAGCTCGATGCAGCGCATGGTCTCGGCGTGGCCGAGGAGCGGTGGCTGGAGCCGGAGGATCACGCCGTCCGCGCCCATCGCCTGGTAGCGGCCGAGCTGGGCACTGAACTCGTCGGGGTCGCCGACCAGCAGCCTCGGCCGGAGCGTCTCCCAGCTCAGGTCGCGGTAGCGATCGGCGTCGGCCGAGGCGCGCTTCCAGCCGGCGTAGTCGCGGAGCAGGTCGAGCAGCGGCGGCTCGAGGGTCGATCGCGCCCTCCCCGCGCCCTCGGCGCAGAAGCCGTCACGGCAGACGATGACCTCTCCCCCGCCCCTCGCCGCCTCGCGGTAGACGTGGATCTTGGCGGCGAGGTCGTCGGGCTCCTCGTTGAAGGAGCTGGTCCAGCCGTCGCAGAGCGCCGCCGTCCGCCGGATCGCGGCGTCGACACGCCCCGCTCCCCAGATCGGCGGATGGGGCCGCTGAAGGGGGAGCGGCCCGATCCGAACCTCGCTCCCGCCGACCTCCGCCCGGCCGTCGACCCAAAGGCTCCTGACCGCCTCGAGCCCCCGCTCGAAGAGCGTCACCCGCCGCCTCGGCTCGACGCCGAAGGCGCTGAACTCCTCCGGTCGGTAGCCGAGGACGAAGCCGGCGGTGAGCCGGCCTCCGGAGAGGACGTCGATGTTGGCCAGCGCCTCGGCGACGAGGACGGGGGGATAGAGGGGCAGGATCAGACCGGCCGTGGCCAGGCCGATCCGGTCGGTCCTCGCCGCCAGCCAGGCGAGCGTGGTCAGAGCCTCGTTGAACCCCGGCCCCCATGCCCGCCGGTCACCCAGGACCAGCCAGTCGAAGCCGGCCTCCTCGGCCAGCCGGGCCTGCTCGCTGAGATCGCCGGTCAGCGGCCGCCCGGCCACTGGGAACTGGTTCAGGTAGATGCCGAAGCGCGTGACTCCTCCCTCCTCCGTGCTAACTTTTGGTCACTACTAACGCCTATTGATGGCGCCCTAAAAACCGTATCAACATATTGAGGTGCCGCTGCCTGTGTCAACGCACACCATCCCTCCCGCCGACCGGACCGGAGCCGCGATCGGGGACGCCAGCATCGAGTCGATCGGGATCGAAGTGGTCCGGCGGCGGTACACGGTGCCCTTCGGCATCAGCAGCGGGAGCACCGCCGAGCTGACCAGCCTGCTGGTCACGCTGAGCGGCGCCGGCGAGACTGGGGTGGGCGAGACGACGCCGATGACGGCCTACTCGGGCGAGACCCTGGCCGGGCTTCGCGAGGTCATCGAGGACCACCTCGCCCCCGCCGTCCGCGGCCGACAGGTCTTCGACCTGGCCGGGTTGCATCTGGCCATGGACGGCGCGATCCGGGGGAGACCGCTGGCCAAGGCCGCCCTCGACATCGCCCTCCTCGACCTCCAGGGCCGGCTCCTCGGCGTGCCCGTCACCGCCCTCCTCGGCGGCCGGGTCCGGGAGCGCGTCGACATCGCCTGGGTGGTGGGCCTGGACGATGTCGGCGCCACCGTCCGCGAGGCGGCAGCGATGGCGGAGCGGGGCTTCCGGCACATCAAGGTCAAGGGCGGCATCGACCCCCGGCGCGACCTGGAGCTGGTCACCGAGCTGGTCCGCGCCCTCCCCGCCGGGGTCGAGGTCGGGCTCGACGCCAACGAGGGCTACGACCGGGCGGCCGCCCTGCCCGCGCTCCGCCGGATGGAGGCCGCCGGCCTGGCCCTGGTCGAGCAGCCGCTCCCGGCCTGGGATGTCCGCGGGATGGCCGAGCTGACCGCCGCGCTCGACCTGCTGGTCGCCGCCGACGAGGGCCTATACACGCTCCAGGACGCGGCCACGCTGGCCCGCGAGCGCGCCTGTGACGTCTTCAACATCAAGGTGCTGAAGGTGGGCGGCCTCCACCGCGCCCGGCAGATCGCGGCACTGGCCGAGGCCGAGGGCATCGCCGTCAAGGTCGGCAGCATGCCCGAGTTGGGCATGGCCACGCTCGCCGCCGCCCACCTCGCCGCGGCGACGCCGGGCGCCTCCATCGCCGCCGACCTGGTCGGTCCACTGATGGTCGAGTCGGACATCCTGGCCTCGCCCCGGCTCGACCTCGAGCGCTGCCCGGGCTCGGTCGAGGTGCCCCGTGGCCCGGGCCTGGGAGCCACCCTGCTGGACGCCGGCAGCGGAGGCAGGTAGCCGGATGGAGGCGCTGCGCGCGGGCTTCGTCTCCCGCCTCTCGATCGCCGTCATCGGCCCCGACGACCTGGTCGAGCGGGTGCTGCTGGCCGCGCGCCACACCCCCCAGTCGACCGGCGACTGGCAGCTGGTCGCCGCCGGCTACCGTGACGAGCGCGAGACGCCCGACCTGCTGGGCCGGCTCCAGGGCCGGATGGACGCCTGCCTCTTCACCGGACCGCTCCCCCACGACATCGCCCGTGAGTCCGGCGCCCTGACCGTCCCCGCCACCTTCATCCCGCTGAACGACGCCGCCCTCTACAGCACCCTGCTCCGCGGCGTGGCCGAGGAGATCTGTGAGGTGACGCGGGTCGGCATCGACACCCTGACCCGCGAGGAGGTCGAGGAGGCCTACGCCGAGATCGGGGCGCCGATCGATCGCATCTGGGTCCACCCCTATCGCGCCAGCGAGCCCGCCTCCGCCATCTTCGAGTTCCACCAGCAGCTGTGGCGCTCGGGGGCGGTCTCGGCGGCCGTGACCTGCATCCGTTCGGTCTGGAAGCGCCTCGACGCGGCCGGGGTCCCCAGCCTGCGCGTGATGCCGACGCGGGCGTCGATCCGGTCCGCCCTGCGCACCGCCGCCCTGATGGGCGCCGGAACCCACCTCGCCGACGCTCAGATCGCGGTCGCCCTGGTGCAGATGCCTTCCTCGAGCGCCACCGACCCCCTCTACGGGCAGCAGGAGCTGGCCCTCTCGCTGCACCAGCTCCTGCTCCGCGAGGCGCGGCCGATGGGAGCGACGGTGCAGCCGGTCGGGGACGACACCTTCCAGGTCGTGACCACGGTCGGGGCGCTGTCCGAGAGCACCGGCGGCTTCCGGGTCGCGCCCTTCCTGGACCGGGCCAGGGATGCCCTCGGCGTCGGCATCCACGTCGGCGTCGGCATCGGGGGAACGGCGCAGGAGGCCACGGCCAGCGCCCGCGCCTCGCTCTCGCGAGCCCGGGAGGCGGGGGCGGAGGGCTTCGCGCTGCAACACGGGAGCCAGGTGCTGGTGCTCCCCGCCGCCGAGGCCGGCACGCGGCCGCGGACGCCGCCCACGTCCGAGGCCATGGAGACGCTCTCCCGGCTGGTCAGGGCCCTCGGCCACTCCGCCGAGAGCGGGACCTACGTCGTCGGCGCCGAGGAGGTCGCCGATCTGCTGGCGATCAGCCCGCGCAGCGCGCGCCGGGCACTGACCGCTCTCGCCGAGGAGGGGCTGGCCTGGCGCCTGCCCCCCGACCGGTCCCCCCAGCGGGGCCGGCCGCGCCGCCGCTACCGGCTGGTCGCCGAGCGCCTGACCGGCGCAGGGAGAGAGCTCACGTGAACCGATCCGAGCTCGTCGACCACCTCCGCGGCCGGCTGGTGCCGGCGCTGCTCACGCCGATGACCGAGGCGGGCGAGGTGGAGCCCGATGCTTTCGAGCGCTACGCGGCCGCCATCGGTGAGCGGGGCGTGTCGGCGGTCGCGGTCTGGGCGCACACCGGACGCGGCCCCTACCTCGACCGGGAGGGCAGGCGCTCCGTGCTGCGGTCGGCGGTCGACGCCGCCGGCGTCCCCGTCATCGCCGGCGTCGGCGCGCCGACCGGGACCGCGGCGACACGGGCGGCGGTCGTCCGGGGAGCGATGGACGCGGCCGCCGAGGCGGCGGCCGGGGGCGCCGAGGCGCTGATGGTCTTCCCGCCGGTGGCGCTGCGGCACCTGCCCGGGCGGGAGGAGGCGGCGCTGGAGCTGCACCGGCGGATCGCCGAGCTCGGCCTGCCCATCCTCCTCTTCCTCCTCCACGGCGAGGCCGGCGGCTTCCCCTATTCCGACGGCCTCCTCCGCGAGCTCCTCTCGATCCCGCAGACGGCGGGGATCAAGCTGGCCACGCTGGATTCGGCGATGACCTGCCAGGACGTGATCGCGCTGGTCCGCTCCGAGTTTCCGGACCGCCTCGCCGTCACCGGCGAGGACCGCATGTACGGCCCCTCCCTGATGTGGGGCGCGGACTCCGCCCTGGTCGGCATCGCCGCCGCCGCGCCCGAGCTCTCGCTGCGGCCACTGGAGGCATGGCGGTCGGGCGACGCCGCCGGCTTCCTCACCGCCTCCGAGCGCCTCGACCGCTTCGCCACCGCCACCTTCCGGGCTCCCATCGAGGGCTACGTGCAGCGAATGCTCTGGGCCGCCGCCTGGGAGGGCCTGATTCCCGAGCGTCTCGCCCGCGACCCGCACGGGCCGGGCCTGCCCGCCGGGGAGCGGGCGGCGGTGGAGCGGACCCTCCAGGAACTGCTCCACCACGCGCAAGCCGGTTCCTGAACCGCCGCCGGACGGCGGCTCGGGGATTCAGACGCCGAGGTGCCGGCGGTAGATCTCCTCGAAGAGGCGCACGTCGGTGAGCGTGTCGCGGCCGCTGGAGCGGAACTCCTCGCCGCTGCGCAGGCAGCGGAGGAAGGCCGCCGCCTCCTCCCGGTAGGCCCATCCGGCGGGAGGCACGGGATGGGTGAAGGCGGCCCCCTCCCCACCCCGATACACCTCCACCCGGGCCTGGGACTCGCGGGCCATGAGCGGCGGCGACCAGGCGTGGACCCAGCCGCGCTGGAAGTAGACCTGGGTGTGCTCGTCCCAGTCGTGATAGGCGATCCCACCGCTCTCGACCACGGCCCGCACGCCGCCCGCGTCGAGGACGACTAGGCCGCGGATGCCGTCGGCGTCGAGATCGGTGCTGCGCACCGCCACCTCGTCGCCGGCCCCGAGCAGGTAGCGGAGCAGGTTGATGTTGTGCGTGTACTGCTGGAGGTAGCCGACGTAGCCGCTGCGCTGCTCGGCCGGCAGCCAGTCGGGCAGGAGGTCGTCGACCGTCGCCTGCGGCATCGGCTCGTCGGTCGAGATCAGCGAGCTGCGGTCGAGCCGCGACAGCCAGTCGCCGCAGAAGCCGTGGTTGCGCGCGTAGACGACGTCGCCGGCGTCGCCCTCCGCCTGCCAGCGGGCGATGGTCTCGCGGGCGAGGACGTTGCCCGGGTCGTGGCGCTTCATGTAGCCGACCATCAGCCTGGCGCCGCCCTGGCTGGCCGCCTCGAGCAGCCGCTCGGCCTGGGCCACGGAGACCGCCATCGGCTTCTCCATGAAGACGTGCTTGCCCGAGCGCAGCAGGTCGGCCGCGATCTCGCCCTGCTGGCCGAAGCCGGCCGACACCCCCACCGCCTCGATGTCGGGATCCTCGGCCAGCTCCAGGTGGCTGGAGTAGATCCGCTCGATCCGGAAGCGCTCGGCGACGGCCCGGGCGAGGCCGGGGCGGACCTCGGCCAGCGCCAGCAGCCGGCACCCGGACAGGGTCGAGAAGTTGGGCAGGTGCACGGCCTGGGCCATGAAGCCGCAGCCGACGTAACCGAGGCGGATCGGTTCCGTGCGCTCAAGCGCTCCTTCCATGGTGTCCTCCCCTCGTGCGGTCGCCGCTCTCGGCGGCGCCGCCAGACCGGTCCACGACCGACGTCCTCATCGCCAGGCCAGCACCTCCTCGACGCCGCGCTCGAGCGGCGGCGCCGGCGCGCAGGTGGTCTCGAGCTCGATGTGGTGCCCCGCCTCCCCGGCGGCCACCACGGCGGCCATGATGTCGACGACGTGGGCCGCGGTCGCGGCGTCGGCGGCCGGCCGGCGGTTCGAGCGGAGGGCGGTCGCCATCTCGGCGACGCCGACGCCGCGGATGTTGCCCAGATCCCAGGGCCGGCGCTCGGCGCGGACCGGCAGCTCCCGCCAGTCGCGCCGGTCGTGGCGGCGGAGCCGTGGCGAACCGTCGAAGCGGTTGGGATCGGGCATCTCCAGGACCCCCTCCGACCCGAAGAGCGTGATCCCGGGGGGCAGCGTGCCCTGGAGGCCCCAGGCGAAGACGACGCTGACCATCGCCCCGCCGGCGAACTCGACGGCGCCGATCGAGAGCGTCGGCATCTCTATCCGCAGCGGCGGCCCCTCGTAATGGGCGGGGTGCGGGAAGAGGACGCGGTCGCTCCCGGTCACGCGCCGGGCCGGGCCGAGCATGTTCACCAGCGAGGTCAGGTAGTAGGGGCCCATGTCGAAGAGCGGTCCGCCCCCCCGTCGGTAGAAGGGCGCCGCGTTGGCGGCGTTGCCGGGTCCGCGGGAGAAGAACTGGATCGCGGAGCAGACGGGCTCCCCGATCGCACCCTCGGCGACCAGGCGCCGAGCGGCCTGGGCGGGGGCGCTCAGCACGGTGTCGGGGGCGCAGGCGACGGTCAGCCCGCGCGCCTCGGCGAGATCCAGGATCTGGCGCGCCTCCCGCGCGCTGGGGGCGAGCGCCTTTTCCGAATAGAGATGCTTCCCGGCCTCGAGCACGGCCAGGTTGGTCGGCAGGTGCGCGGTCGCCGGGGTGAGGTTGACGACGAGCTCGATCCCTGGGTCGGAGAGCATCTCCTCGGCGGTGAGGGCGCGGATCCCGTGCCGTTCCGCCGCGGACGCCGCGCGGTCGGCGTCGAGGTCGGCGCAGGCGATGACGCGCAGCTCACCCAACCTCCTCATGGTGGTCAGGTAGGCCTCGCTGATGACCCCGCAGCCGAGCACGCCGACTGCGACCGGCTCGATCCCGCTCTCGTCCAAAGGAACGCCTCCTCCTGCTGCCGGGCGCCGGCAGGTGTCCGGGAACCGCTTCCATGACCTTCGCACATGGCCGCGCCGCCGCGCCCAGAGCCGTCCCGGACCGAACACCCGGGAACCGATGCGCTCGCCGCCCTTCTCTTTTGTTTCGCAGGGGTGTTACGCTTTCGCCTGGCCTGGGCGATTAGGGGTAGCCGCCAGGGCCGCCGGGTAGCCGTCGCTGCCCCGCTCCAGGGGAGAGAGAGCCTTGGTGCGGATGATCGGTCGGTGTTGTCGTTCGGCAGTTCGATCGGGTCGGTTCGCAGCAAGCGTCTTTGTCGTGTCACGCCCGATTGGCCGGACCAACCAGCCGCTCTGCACTTCCGCATGCACGGGCAAAGGCCCTGTGCGCGCTCCTGGTGCCGATGGTGAACGACGACGGGAATGGAGGCCGAGCCGCCGGTAAGCGCAGGCACTACCCCGCTCGGGGGGCGTCATCAGGACGGTCCCCTCTAGCAGAGAGTGGCTTCAAAGAGGTGCCTGCCACCTCCCTCCCGGCTATGACTCCCGGAGGAGAGCATGAAAGTTCCGGACTTGAGTCCGAAGGGGCCGGTCAACGGCCAATTACGTCGCGGCCCCGGGCCGAGTGACAACGTCGGATCGAGGCCGCCGCGCCGCCGCCTGGGTGGCGCTGGTGGCCTGCACGTTCTGCATCGCCTGCCGATCCTGGGGATCCTGACCGGCGCGCTGTTGATCGTGCTCGCCGTGGGTGGATATGCACTCCACTCCAAGACTGCTGCGGCCAGCCTGCCGGCGCTGACCGTGAGCGGGGACAAGATCATGGCCGGCGGCCAGCCGATCGTCCTGCGGGGCGTGAACTACGACGGCACCGAGTACGCGTGCTTCAACAACTACGACGTGTTCGACCCGGGTGCTCCGAACACGCAGGCGGGCATCACCGCCCTCGAGTCGTGGCACGTCAACCTGATCCGGCTGCCTCTCAACGAGGACTGCTGGCTCGGGATCAACGGCGTCCCCGCCGCCTACAGCGGGTCCAACTACCAGTCACAGATCGAGAGCTTCGTGTCCATGGCCAACGCGGCCGGGATCTACGTCGACCTCGACCTGCACAACGTCGCGCCCGGCTCGACCGAGTCGACCGATGACCTGGCGATGGCCGACGCGAACCACGCGCCCGCCTTCTGGTCGTCCGTCGCCTCGGCCTTCAAGAGCAGCGACGTCGTCTTCGACCTCTACAACGAGCCCAACGGACTGCCGTCGTGGTCCTGCTGGCTCAACGGCAGCTCGGCCGCCAACACCGCGCCCTGCAACGGCATCAACTACGCCGTCGCCGGAATGCAGAGCCTGGTCAACGCGGTGCGGTCGACCGGCGCCAGCAACCCGATCCTGCTGGCCGGGATGGACTACGCCAACGACATCAGCGGCATCCCCGCCAACCTGCCCAACGACCCCGACCACGCGCTGGTGGCCGACGCCCACGTCTACGGGCCGACCGGCGACCAGCCCTGCAACTCGACCACCTGCTTCAACACCACCTACACGTCCGTGCTGAGCTCGATGCCGATCATGGTCGACGAGTTCGGCGAGGACTACAACAACCCGACCACTGATGACAGCTCAGCCGTCGTCTCCCCCGCCGCGACCTGGTTCGACGCGCACGACATCGGCTACGCGTTCTGGGTCTGGAACTCCGAGTACCCCTCGGACGACGCCATGCGCCTGGTCGACGACAACGGCGGCACCGTCAATCCCAACGATCCCTACGCCGCCTTCGCGCACAGCCATCTGCTCGCGGTGAACACGGGCACGACGACGACGACGTCGCCGACGCCGACGCCGACGCCCACCGCGACCGCCACGCCGACACCGAAGCCGACCGCGACGGCGACACCGGCACCGACCCCAACGCCCACGCCCACCAGCGGCGGCAACGGGTCCTCGTCCGGGCAGATGCCGCTGATCAGCCGCAACGCGCCGGCCTACTTCGTTCCCAACAGCAACGTCGTCTCGCCGGCGTCCGACGCCGACAACGGCAACTACGACGACGAGGCCAGGGCGACGCCGCCGACGGCCCTCGTCTACGACCTGAGTTCGGTGCCGGCCTCTGAGCGCCAGTCGGTGGTGCTGGCCTGGTACTCGGGCGCCTCCGAGTTCAATGTCGCCGACGAGGTGGCCAGCGGCTGGGGCGGCACCTACTACAACTGCGCCTCCAACTACACGATCAAGGTCAACACCGCTCCCGGCGGCGGCGCGCCTCCGACGAGCGGCTGGACAACCCTGCAGACCGTGACCAACAACAGCTATTGCTCGGTCATGAGCCCGGTCCTGAAGATGGCCGGTGCCAACTGGATCGAGATGTCGGTCACCGGCGTCAACGGAAGCTCGGGCAACGACGACTTCCAGGCCTCGGTCGACGTCTACAACGCCGCCCAGACCAGCGGCAGCTCGTTCCTGATGCTGGGCGACTCGATCACCTCTGACTCGGCCGGCCCGCAGACCTCGAACGACATCCAAGCGCTGATCAACTCCGCCACCGGTGGCGGCGCCACCCCCGTGGTGATCAACGCCGGCATGCCCGGCTGGACCAGCGGCACCCTCCTGCAGACGGATCCCGCCACCGGGACCCAGTACCTGAAGGAGATCCTGGCCCAGTTCCCGGGCAACGTCGTCGCCCTCTCCATCGGCACCAACGACATCATCGCCGACGGGGAGTCCGCCTCCACCTTCACCTCCAACCTGAACGCGATCAGGAGCGGGGTCGAGGCCGATGGCAAGACCCTGGCCCTCTCGACCATCCCCTGGGGCACGGACGGCGGGCTGGCGAATGACAGCCCGAGCACCTCGGGCACGCTGAACAACGCGATCGAGTCCTTCTACACGGCCCATCCGGAAGTGCTCAAGGGACCCGACCTGTACAGCTTCTACGACACCCATCAGAGCGAGATCGGCTCCGATGGCATCCATCCCACCGCGCAGGGCCAGTCCGACTGGCGAGCCCAGTGGGCGAAGGCGCTCGTCGCCGACTTCTACAGCGGCGCCAGCAACCCGACACCCACTCCGACCCCGACCCCGGTGAGCACGCCGGTGCCGACGCCGACGCCGACCGCGGTGCCGACGCCGAGGCCGACGGCCACCCCGGATCCGCCCACACCCACCCCGACCCCGGTCGGGAGCAAGCCCACGCCGGCGCCCACCCCGACCTCGGTCGGGAGCAAGCCCGGCGGCTCAGGGACCGGTGGCTCGCCGCAGATGGTCCAGCAGCAGAAGAGCACCGGCGGCGGCAACCTGACCGTCACCCTGCCGCAGCCGACCAAGGCGGGCGACCTGCTCGTCGCCTTCGCCTCCGACTACACCGAGGACCAGTCGATGTCCTGGCCAACCCCGTGGACCGAGGTCTCCTCGGCCACCGGCGGTGATCCCGGCTTCGGCTCCTGGTCGTCCATCGCCTACTGGGCCAACGCCCCGGCGGGCGTGACCAGCCTCACCGTCAAGGGCACGACCGGGGACCAGGAGTTCGTCACCGTCGAGGAATGGTCGGGCATGGCCAAGACCAACGTCCTCGCGCAGGGCGGCGTCTCCCCCGACAACGGCCAGAGCGCGAGCAAGATCTGGGCCCAGTGCACCGGATCGACCAAGAGCAACCAGCTGACGGTGGCCGGGTTCACCTACAGCACGGATCCGGACTCGCCCGCGGCGAGCGCCGGCTCCGGGTTCACCATGGCCAACGGCCTTCGCTACTCCAACGGTGGAGGTTTCACGACCGAGTACGAGACCTCCGGCCAGAGCATGGCGATGGTCGGGATCCCGGTCCAGTCCGGCTGGGCGGGATCGGTGGCCACCTTCACGACCTAGCGGGGAGCCTGCAGCTCCTCGTGCCTCCCCCAGGGGTCGGGACCGACGGGTCCCGGCCCCCTATCTCTTTGCCTCAAGCGCGCCGCGCCGCCGTGCCGGCGAGGGCGGCGACCAGGCCCGCCGCGGCCGTGTCCAGGCCCCTGGCGTGCAGGACCTCGACCCGGTGGACGAGACGGGGAGAGTGGACGGCCACGGCCACCACCCCGGCGGCGGCGGCGGCGGCACGGGGCAGCAGCGCCAGCCCGTGACCGGCGGCGACCAGCTCGAGCAGGGGGCGGACGTCGGCTCCCTCGTAGAGCAGGTGGACCGGGAAGGATCCGGAACCCGCGGCGGCGCGCAGCCCGGCCAGGCTGCCCAGGGAGGGGGCGTCGATCCAGGGGGCGTCGCCGACGTCGGCGAGGTCGACCGCGGCCCGCCGGGCCAGCGGATGACCCGCCGGCATCACGATCGCGAGGGGTGCCTCGCCGACGCCGGCGACGGTGAGCATGCCCAGGTCGGGGAGGCCAAGCGGATCGGTCGGCGCGGCGATGCCGTCGACCAGGCCGACGTCGACGCGACCGGACGCGACCTCCTCGGCCAGGTCCGGACGGGCGACGAGCCGGAACGTCACCTCGAGGTGCGGGTGGCGGCGGCGGACGGTCGCCAGCTCCAGCGCCACCCGCGCGCTCATGGCCAGCGGGGACGCGCCGACGACGAGCGCGCCCGGCTCGGTATCCCCCAGCCGGCGGAGCTCGAGGCGGGCGGCGTCGAGCCGGAGCAGGATCGACCGGGCGTGGCGGAGCAGGCGCTCGCCGGCCTCGGTTGGCTCCACCGGCCGGCGCCGGAGCAGGGTGGCGCCGAGCTCGGCCTCGAGTGCCGCCACCTGCTGCGACACCGCCGATTGGGTGAGGTGCAGCTTCTCGGCGGCCGCCGAGAAGGAGCCCAGCCGGGCGACGGCGGTGAACGTGCGCAGCAGCCTGGTGTCCATAAGCATCACTAATGGAACATCAGAGACCATCGCTTGCGCTGGATTCGACTGACCGATAGGTTGGGGGCGATGAGAGATCCCGCCCCTCTCCCCGCCCGCGTCGCCCTGGTCGGCGACCGCTCGCCCCTGGTCCGCGCCCATCAGCGCATCCCGCCCCTGCTGGAGGCGCTGCGGCGCGGTCACGAGCTCGTCGCCGAGCCCTACTGGGTGTCCAGCCAGGACGCGCTCGACCCTGCCGCCGTCGAGGGCTTCGACGGCGTCTGGCTCCTACCCGGCAGCCCCTACCGCAGCGAGGCCGGCGCGCTCGCCGCCGTCCGCACCGCGCGGGAGCGGTCGATCCCCTTCCTGGGCACCTGCGGCGGCTTCCAGCACGCCCTGCTCGAGTACGCCAGGGACGTCTGCGGCCTGGCCTCGGTCGCCCACGGGGAGAACGATCCCGGCGCCCCCGATCTGGTCATCGTCCCCCTCTCCTGCTCGCTGGTCGGCCACGAGGGGGTGGTGCACCTGCGCCCCGGCTCCCGCGCCGAGCGCATCCTCGGCACCGAGAGCACGATCGAGCGCTACCACTGCAACTACGGGCTCAACCCCGCCTACCACGACCGGATCACGGCCCGGGATCTGCGCTTCACCGGCTTCGACGAGAACGAGGAGCCCCGCATCGCGGAGCTCGACGGCCACCCCTTCTTCATGGCCACGCTCTTCCAGCCGGAGCTGTTCGGCGACGGCGCCGAGGCCCACCCCCTGATCCGGGCCTTCGTCACCGCCGCCGTCGAGCACGCCTCCAGGGCCGTGGTCTGAACGCCGGCATCTCTCACTCGGGGGACCGGCGCCGGCCCCCTCCCCCGAGCCCGGTGACCGTCGTCGGAAGCGCCTACACTACCCGCGCCGCGACCGGCCACCAGCGGCGTCCGGATCAACCACGGAGCATCGGGCCGGGCGGCTTGGAGGATGTTCATGAGCAGTGTCCCCGCCGCGCCGGCCGATCCGCAGGACAGGCCGGTCGAGTCGCTGAGCCAGATCGCCGACCCCCAGTCCTGGCTCGACAAGGCCCTGCAGTACGTGCCCCGGTTCCTCTCCAGCAAGGTCCACGTGCTCTTCCTGGGCGGCCTCGGGATCTACCTGGTGATCCTGCCCCTGGCCCACATCGCGGTCAGCTCGAAGGCGGAGCTGATCGGCGGCAACTACACCAACGTGACCAGCGACATCGGCGCCTGCATCGCCGCCGGCGGCACGCTCCACCTGATCCGCCAGGGAAGGAAGCGGAGCCGGCTGGAGGAGGAGCGGCTGCGCGTGACCCAGGAGATCCAGGACCTCCTCCACAAGGCCCACCCCGAGGTCGTCGCCGAGATGCAGCGGCTCAGGTCCGGATCCGAGGAGTGATGCCCGGGGGGAGGCGGGTCCCCTCACCACTCACTCACCCGCCGGGGCCGGATCAGACCGGCCCGGCGTCAGCGCGACCCGTCCGGCCCGGGTGCCACCGCCCTCAGCGGGACCCCTCCGCCGCCAGAGGTGCGGCGGCCCGCTCGAGGATCCAGCCGGCCCAGGCGGCGACCCCGCTCCCGTTCCGGCACGACATCTCGAAGATCGGGGCGTCGGGGTTGAGCGCGCGCACGGAGCCGAGAAAGCGGTCACGGTCGAAGTCGACCAGCGGCGCCAGGTCGATCTTGTTGAGGACGACGACGTCGGCCGAGGCGAAGATCTCCGGGTACTTGACCGGCTTGTCGTCGCCCTCGGGAGCGCTGGCCAGGCAGACCTTGACGTCCTCGCCGAGCGCGAACGCGGTCGGGCATATGAGGTTGCCGATGTTCTCGATGAAGAGGACGTCCACCCGCCCCAGGTCGATGCTCTCCAGCGCCTCCTGGACCATGCCCGCCTCCAGGTGACAGCCGCCGCCGGTGTTGATCTGGACGGCGTCGACCGCCCCCGCCGCCAGCACCTTCTCGGTGTCGATGGTGCCCGCCACGTCGCCCTCGACCACGCCGACGGCGGCCCGTCCCGAGAGCGCTTCGATGGTGCGCGAGATCAGGGAGGTCTTGCCCGATCCCGGCGAGGCGATCACGTTCAGGGTGAAGATCCCGGCCTCCTTGAGGCGGGCGGAGTTGCGGGCGGCCAGCTCGTCGTTGCCGGCGAGCAGCTTCTTGACGATATGGACGTGCTCGACAGTCATCTCTCTATCTCCAGGCTCTCGACCAGCAGCTGGGTGGCGGGCTCGGATATCTCCCCCACCGCCCCGCATTGGGGGCAGGCGAAGTCGGCCCCGCTGGGCCCGTACTCGCCGTGCTCCGGGCAGCGGAAGCGCATGCTGACCCGGCGCACGTTGACGCTCGCCCCCTCCGCCGGCGTCCCCGCCGCCAGGAGCTCGAAGCAGTAGCGCAGCGAGTCGTCGATCACCGCCATCCGCTCGCCGATGACGAGGTCGATGCTGACCACGCGGCGCGCTCCCAGGCGCTCCGCCTCCTCTTGAACCGCATCGAGCAGATAGCTGGTGATGGAGAGCTCATGCATCTGGCGCTCAGCAGATCCGCGGCAATGGGTCGCCGATCAGCATGTCCACCACCCTCGACCCGCCGAAGGCCGTGTGCATGAAGACCATGCCCGCCGGCTCGGGCAGCATCTCGCCGATGATCGAGGCGTCGGCGCCCAGCGGGTCCCGCCGGATCGCCGCCAACACCGCCTCGGCGTCGGCATCGGCCACGACCGCCACCAGCTTGCCCTCGTTGGCCACGTAGAGGGGGTCGATGCCGAGGATCTCGGCCGCCCCCCTGACCTCGTCGCGGACCGGGATCGCCGCCTCGTGCACGGCCACCGCCAGGTCCGCCTCCTGGGCCAGCTCGTTGAGCACGGTGGCGACGCCGCCGCGGGTCGCGTCCCGCATCAGGTGGACGTCGCCGGCCGCCATCGCCGCCGCGCACATCCGGTGCAGGGCGGCGGTGTCGGAGGTGAGGTCCGACTCCAGGTCGACGTCGCCGCGGGCGAGCATGATCGCCGTGCCGTGGTCGCCGACCGTGCCCGAGACCAGCACCCGGTCGCCCGCCCTGACCCGCGCCAGGCCCATGCGCTCGGGCTCCCTGACGATGCCGACGCCGGTCGTGTTGATGAAGATGAGATCGCCCTTGCCCCGGGGCACGACCTTGGTGTCCCCGGCCACGACCGGCACGCCCGCCCTCATCGCGGCGGCGCTCATCGAGTCGACGACGCGGCGCAGGGTCTCCACCGGCAGCCCCTCCTCGAGGATGAAGGCGGCGGTGATGCAGAGCGGCTCGGCGCCGCCCACGGCGAGATCGTTGATGGTTCCGTTGATGGCCAGGTCGCCGATGTCGCCGCCGGGGAACTCGAGCGGCGAGACGACGTAGGAGTCGGTGGTCACGGCCAGCGTGCCGCCGGCGGCGGCGAAGGCGGCCGAGTCGCCGGGCGGGTTGCCGAAGGCGGGCCGGAAGAGCGCCTCGATCAGGGTGTGGGTGGCCTTGCCGCCGGCGCCGTGGGACATGTTGATGGCGTCGTCGCGCAGCCGCGGCGCCCGCCGCCTGACCGCCTCGATCCGGTCCAGGACCTCCTGCTCCGACCACTTGCCGACGCGGGCGGACTCACTCGACGGCATCGCCGCTCCCCCTCACTGCAGGACCTTGAGCCGGGACTCGGCCCGGGAGAAGCGCCCGAAGTTGTAGTAGGCGGCGCAGGCGCCCTCGGAGGAGACCATGCAGGTCCCGATCGGCGTCTCCGGCGTGCAGGCGGTGCCGAAGACCTTGCACTCCCAGGGCTTGAGCACGCCCTTCAGCACCTCGCCGCACTGGCAGGCCTTGGGGTCGGCGACCCGCACCCCGGGCACCTGGAAGCGGAGCTCGGCGTCGAAGGTCGCGTACTCCTCGCGGATGGCCAGGGCGGAGAGGGAGATGAAGCCGAGGCCTCGCCACTCGAAATGGGGCCGCAGCTTGAAGACCTGCCGGATCGATTCCAGCGCCCTCGGGTTGCCGTCGTCGCGGACGATGCGGCGGTACTGGTTCTCGACCTCGCAGCGTCCCTCGCGGACCTGGCGCACGATCATGTGCACGCCCTGGAGGATGTCCAGCGGCTCGAAGCCGACCACCACCACCGGCTTGTGATAGCGCTTGGAGACGAACTCGTAGGGCCGGATGCCGACCACGGTGCTGACGTGGCCGGGGCCGAGGAAGCCGGAGAGGCGCAGGTCGGGCGAATCCAGGATCGCCTTCATCGGCGGGACGATGGTGACGTGGTTGCAGAAGACGGAGAAGTTGGTGACGCCCTCCTCGGCGGCGCGGAGGATGGTCAGCGCCGTCGAGGGCACGGTGGTCTCGAAGCCGATCGCGAAGAAGACGACCTCGCGGTCGGGGTTCTGCTGGGCGATGCGGAGCGCGTCCAGCGGTGAATAGACCATGCGCACGTCGGCGCCCTGGGCCTTGGCGTCGAGCAGGCTGCCGCTGCTGCCGGGCACCCGCATCATGTCGCCGAAGCAGGTGAAGATCACGCCCGGGGTCATGGCCACGGCGATGCCGTCGTCGACCCGGCCCATGGGGATCACGCAGACCGGGCAGCCGGGCCCGTGGACCAGCTCCACGTTGGCCGGGAGCACGTCCTCGATCCCGTATTTGTAGATGGTGTGGGTGTGGCCCCCGCAGACCTCCATGATCTTCCAGTGCTCGCCCGCCGACTCCTCGGCGATGAGCTTGGCGAGGCGGGCGGCGACCTGCTGGTCTCGGAACTCGTCGACGAACTTCATGTGGCTGCCTCCAATCCCCGCACCAGGGCGTGATAGACGGTGGCCTGGGCCTCCTGGATGCGGGGGATGTAGGTGCTGTCGGTGGCGATGACGTGATCCACCGCCGCATCGCCGACCAGGGCGCCCCCGCCGTAGCCGGCCAGGCCCACCGTCAGCATCCCCTGCGTGTGCGCCTGGTGGAGGGCGCGGGCGATGTTGCCCGAGCGCCCGCTGGTCGAGATGCCGACGGCGACGTCGCCGGCACGTCCCAGCGCGATCACCTGGCGGGCGAAGACCTCCTCGAAGCCGATGTCGTTGCCGATCGCGGTGACCACCGCCGGCTCGCCGGCGAGGTCCATGGCGCCGACGCCGGCGTCGAGGAGGTCGGCGGCCAGGTCGGCCGAGTCGGTGGCGCTGCCGCCGTTGCCGAAGGCGAGGATCCTGCCCCCGGCGGCGACGCGCTCGGCGACGGCGTCCAGGGTCTCGGCGATCACGCCCAAATCCTGGGCCCGGCGCAGTCCGGCCACCTCCTGCCACTTCATCCGCACCGAGGCGGCGACGTCGGCGAGCACCGTCGGCACGTCGACCGCCTCGTTGGTGAGGAAGGGGTAGAACTCCTGCGAGAACTGCTCGATCGGCTTGACCCGGTCCAGGGCGACCCCGCCGTGGACCATGACCAGATCGCCCGGGGCGACCGGCGAGACCAGGCTGACGTCGGCCTCCTCCTCGCCCTGGGCGGTGCGGACCAGCGCGGTGGTGCCGCTGACCCGGACCACGGCCGCGGCCAGGGCGATGTCGCCGCAGGTGACACACACCTCCTCGGTGCAGCCCTCGGCGAGCAGGCCCTCGTGCTCGAAGAAGACGTGGACCAGCTCCCAGAGCTCGTGGTAGGCGGTCTCCAGCACTTCCTGGGCGACCAGGGGATCGGCGCCGGGGACGCCGAAGGTCTCGCCGGAGACGGTGAGGCCCGCCTCGCTCAGGGCCATGGCGATGTCGCCCGGCCCGCAGAGGAGATCCAGGTGGCGGGGGTCGCGCACGGAGATGGCGGGGAGCGCCCGCTTGCCGACCAGCACCGGATGGATGTATTCGACCGCGTTGTGCTGGGCGTCGCTGTAGGCGGCGCCCTGGGGGGCGTGGATGACCAGCCTCCCGCCGGCGTGGAAGCGGCGGGCCATCCCCCAGCAGGCGGTCGCCAGCGCCTCGGCCTCCTTCTCGAAGAAGGCTTCGCCGGCGGCGAGCACGGCGGAGAAGTGCCGCTCGATCGAGGCCGTCAGCTGTCGCTGCATGTCGCCACCATGGCCTGCCCCAGTGAGAGTCCACCGTCGTTGGCCGGCACCTGCTCGTTGGCGTAGGGCCTGAGCCCGGCCGCGCGGAGCCCGGTCCAGCACGCCTCCAGGAGGCGCCGGTTCTGGAAGCATCCTCCCGACAGCGCCACCTGGTCAAGCCCGGTGCGCCGGCAGGCGCGCACGATGGCGGCGGCGAGCGAGGCGTGGAAGGCGGCGGCGAGGCGGCCGGTCTCGACCCCGGCCGCATGCCGCCAGGCGAGCTCCCGGACCAGCCCGATGCTGTCCTCCAGCTCGAACTCCATGACCTCGCCCGGCACATCGTCGCAGGCGGCCTCGAGGCGGGCCGCCGCCTCGCCCTCGTAGGTCGAGGCCTGGCAGACGCCGAGGATGCTGGCGACGGCGTCGAAGAGCCGGCCGCAGGACGTGGTCCGCACCGGCCGGCCGGAGCGGGCCAGGCGCCAGACCAGGTGGTAGGTGTGGGCGTCGACCCCCTCGGGCGGGTCGACGATGCCGTAGGCGGCGGCCATGCGCCAGCCCTCGCGAGCGCAGCGGTCGCCGCCGGGCAGCGGCACCGAGGCCAGGTGGGCGACGCGCTCGAAGCCGCCGGCGTCGGCGACAAGCACCTCCCCTCCCCACACGGTGCCGTCGGGTCCCAGGCCGACGCCGTCCATGGCCGCGCCGCAGACCGGACCCCGCAGCCCGTGCTCGGCGATGACGCTGGCGACGTGGGCGTGGTGGTGCTGCACTCGCACCGGCTCGCCGAGCGACTCGGCGAGCCGGGTCGAGGCATAGTCGGGATGGGCGTCGCAGGCGACGCCGGCGGTGGGCCCGACGCGGAAGAGACGGCGGTAGGTGGCGAGACCCTCCTCGTAGCTGGCGAGGGAGAGGACGTCGTCGAGATCGCCGACGTGCGGGCCGACGAAGGCCCTCCCCTCCCGGGTCACGGTGAACGCCGCCTTGAGGTGCGCTCCCAAGGCAACCACTGGGGAGCCGTCCGGGATCGAGACGGGAAGCGGCGCCAGGCCCCTGGCCCGGCGCACGACCCGCGATGCCCCTGCCGCCCAGCGCACCACGGAGTCGTCGTAGCGGGAGGCGATAGGGCGGTCGTGAGCGAGGAAGACGTCGGCGATGCCCGACAGGCGCTCGCGCGCCTCGGCGTCGTCGCGGCAGATGGGCTCCTCGCTGACGTTGCCGCTGGTCATGACCAGCGGTCCCTCGAAGTCCTGGATCAGAAGGTGGTGAAGGGGCGTGTAGGGAAGCATCACGCCCAGCTCGCGCAGCCCGGGGGCGATGGAGGGTGCGAGGCCGCCCCGGTAGGGGAGCAGGACGATCGGTCGCGCCGGACTGCGCAGCAGATCCCACTCCGGGAGCGTCACCCGGCAGTAGAGCTCGGGGTCGGCGGCCATCACCGCCAGCGGCTTGCTCGGGCGGCGCTTGCGCTCGCGAAGCCGGCGCACGGCCTCCTCCGAGGTGGCGTCGCAGGCGAGCTGGTAGCCGCCCAGGCCCTTGACGGCGACGATGTCGCCCTCGCGCAGGCGGCGGACCGCCTCCTCGATCGGCATCGAGAGCCGGGGGCCGCAGTCGGCGCAGGCGTTGGGCTGCGCGTGGAAGCGGCGGTCGGAGGGATTGTCGTACTCGCCCTGGCAGGCCTCGCACATGGTGAAGGCGCGCATGGTCGTCGCCGCCCGGTCGTAGGGCAGGTCCTCGATGATGGTGAAGCGGGGACCGCAGTTGGTGCAGTTGATGAACGGGTACCGGAAGCGCCTGTCGGCGGGGTCGAAAAGTTCGCGCACGCAGTCCGCGCACGTTCCCGCATCGGCCGGAACCGACTGAAAGTCGTCCTCACGGGACGCGCTGGCCACGATCCGGAACCCCCTCTGTCCCCGTGCCGGCACGGGCTCGGCACGAATGCTCTCGATACGGGCCAGCGGCGGCGCTTCTTCCTTGAGCTGCTCCATGAAGCGCTCAAGCCCTGCCGCTGAACCCTCGACCTCGATCTCGACGGGCCCGCTGGAGTTGCGGACCCAGCCGGCCAGATGATTGCGGCTGGCCAGCCGGTAGACGAAGGGGCGGAAACCGACCCCCTGCACCGTCCCCCTGACCGTGACCGCCAGCCGCTCCGACATGCGGTTCAGGCCGCCCGCTTGGTGACGTACTCCTGGCCGCGCTCGAGCGCCACCTGGGCGGCGTTGCCGGCGAGGCCCAGCATCGACTGGAACTCATCGCGGCCGGCGACCCAGCGGGCCGCGGCGAGCATCTGCCTCACACCGTCCCGACCGGTCCTGGTACCGACGGCGAAGCCGAATGCGAAGAACGCGAGTCGAGAGAACATGTCAGGCCTCCTCCGCCACCAGGCGGACCTTGACGCGGACCTCGGGTGACACCCTGAGGGAGAAGATGCGCGGCGGCTGCATGCCGAAGTCGCGCATGTCGAACGTGTGCTGTCCGGTCGCCGTCAGCTGCCTTCCGTCCACCCGCATCGCGAACTCGTTCTGCACGGTTCGGGTGCGCCCGTGCGCGGTCACCGTGATCGATCCCCGGTACTGGCCGTCCCCTGCCGACATGACCCTTCCGATCTCGAAGGAGATCGTCGGGTAGCGGCCGACCTCGGCCCGCCGCTGCATCTCCATGTCGTTGAGCCGGCTGCCCGAGCGGATCGATTCCACCGTCACCCGCACCTTGCCCAGGTGAGGCGAGTCGAGCCGGGGGTGTCCCGTCTCGTCGAAGTCGCCTTCGATCACACCGGTCAGCTCGCTGCTCTTGGCATGGATGGGGTGGATGCTGGAGTGGACCTCCGTCTCCAGCGTCGACCTCCCCGCCAGCACGCGGAACGTCCTCACCGCGCTCTACATGCTCCTCAGACGGAGATAGCGCTCGAGGTCCTTGGCGTTGGCCGCGACCAGGATCGCGGCACCGATCAG
The DNA here is from genome assembly GCA_036272915.1 of Candidatus Dormiibacterota bacterium. Lineage (GTDB taxonomy): Bacteria > Chloroflexota > Dormibacteria > Dormibacterales > Dormibacteraceae > DATAXV01. The sequence goes on along the minus strand of DATAXV010000133.1, from coordinate 11,399 downwards.
GCCCACCAGAAGCAGGGTTGAGAGCTTCATCGCCGACACCTCCAAAAGCTCAGTTGATGCTCGATTCTTTGATCTGGTCGATCTCGTCCGTGTAGGCCTGGCCGAGGCCCTCGAGCATCCGCAGCGTCTCCATGGCCTCGGCTTCGTCGATCTTGCTCAGAGCGAAGCCCACGTGGATCAGGACGTAGTCGCCGAGTTCCGGGTGCTCGTCCCCGGTCAGGAGCCCGATGTTGACGTTCCGCCGGACCCCGGCCACCTCGACCTTGGCGATGTGCTTCGTCTCGTCGACGATCTCCAGGACCTTGCCGGGGATTGCAAGACACATGTCATGACTCCTTGGGTGCGGCCGGCTCGGCCGCGGCCGGCTCCTCGATCAGCCGCGCCAGCAGCGACTCCACCAGCTCGACGGCGCCGACCACGCTGGCGGCGACCGGGGCGCTGAGGGCCATCACCTCCTCCACGTCCTCGGCGTCGGAGGGCTCGCAGCCGACCAGGTAGGTCGGCGGCAGCTCCCGGCCGAAGCGGCGGACCAGGCGGAACACCTCGAGCGGGTTGAGGCCGTGCGCGTTGAGCACGTCCCCGCCGCCCATGTCACCGGTCATGTCCGGCTCGAGCACGAAGAGGGAGCCGGGGGCCTTGCCCCGGGGGATGGCGTCGACCAGGATGGCGACGTCGCACTCGGTCATCGCGCAGGCGAGATCGAAGCCGCGGATTCCGTAGTCGGCGACCTCGACGCCCTCCGGCTGCGGCCTCCCCGCCAGCTGGGCGGCGACCTCGACGCCGAAGCCGTCGTCGCCCAGGAAGACGTTGCCGATGCCGGCGACCAGGATCCGCGTCCGGCTCATAGCGGCCCCACCTCGCCCAGGTGGAAGAAGAACCGGTGGCCGGGCATCCGCTCCTCGCCGAGGTCGGCCCCGGGATCATCGTCGATCACCACCGCCACCTGAAGGCGGTCCTCGAAGTCCTGGACGATGGACTCCACGCGCGCCGTCCGGCCGGCCAGGGCGAGGTCCATGATGTCCCCGCCCGCCGCCGGCCGCAGCCGCACCCGGTCGCCGACGTGGAGGATGCCGTGGGGCCAGTCCACCTGCGTCAGCGGCGTCGTCTCGCCCCAGATGTCGAGGCCCTCGAGCTCGCTCACAGCGGCCTCATCTCGCGGAGCGTCCCGTGAAGGCGCATCAGGTCCTCGGCGCCCATCTCCTCGGTCCGGTCGAGCAGCTCGGCGGCGCGGGCGTCGGTCCGCCGCAGCTCCGCCTTCTCGGTATCGCTCAGGGTGAGGATGCGGAGGGTTAGGATCTCGTCGATCTCGGTGGCGTCGAAGAGGTCGCCCGGGCTCTGCTCGGCGATCCTCGGGTAGTCCTCGAGGATGATCGGCGAGGAGAGCAGGACGTCGCCCGAGCCCGGCTCCCCGACCGGCACCGGCCAGGTGCCCTGGTTGGCGCAGGCGGCGGCCGCCTCGCGCAGACCGGGCGGAGGGTCGGCCAGCGAGCAGAAGCGCCCGCCCTCGACGCGGAGCACGGTGTGGGTCGAGACCAGGGTGCGCAGGAGCGCCTCGTCGCGCTCCGGCCGCTCCGCCGTCGGCGTCGTGTTCTCGATCCGCACGGTGATCCTGGCGGCGCCGCCCTCGAGGGGGGTGCTGGAGGCGCGGACCAGCCCCTGGATCCGCTCCCACTCGCGGACCACCTCGCCCTCCCGGGCGCTGCCCGCGGCGAGCTCGACCGGCGCCTCAGCGCCAGCCCCGGGGGCGAGCGCGAGGCTCGCCACCGTGCGCTCCTGAGCCTCCTGCCAGACGGGCTCTCCGGGGGCCGTCCGGCGAAGGAGCTGGAGGCATCGGATGGCGATCTCCACCCGCCACCCCGAGGCCGGCTGCACCAGGCACTCGGTCTGCATCACGCTGGGGTCGGCCGCCCACGCCGGTGGGTGGACCCCGCCGAAGGTCCAGCGGACCTGGTTCTTGGCCGAGCTCCGCGTGTAGGGGTAGAGCAGGTACCCCTCGTAGAGGACGGCGCGGGCGATGGCGGCGACGGGATCGGCGCTCACGGCCTCGCCTCCTCCTGGGCCTCGGCCAGCAGGCGCTCCAGCGCGGCCTCCCAGCTGGGCAGCCCGTGCCGCGTGCGGAAGGCGTAGAGCCGGTCGAAGACGTCCTGGCGCAGGGTCAGCCAGGCCGTGTTCGGGTAGTAGGTCGTGACCACCTCCCGCCAGGCGGCGACGGGGAGGTCGTAGGTCGCCTCGGCGCTCCACGGGACCCGCGTCACCTGGAGCAGGCCCTGCTCGTCGCGATAGAAGATGCTGCCGCTGAAGAGCAGGCTGACGGGCACCGCCTGGGCGTTCTCGTCGAGGCCGGCGAAGAACTTGCCGGCGAGCTCGTTGAAGTCGGCCGTGCAGGGCACCTGCAGCTCCACCTCGGTCTCGTCGCGGAAGGGAGGGACGCTGACCGAGGCGTGGGTCCAGAGCAGGCTGCGCAGGGTCTGCGCCCAGCGCTCGGGAGGTCCGAACATCTCCACCAGCCGCTCCTTCTCGGCCGCGCTGTAGCGCCGGCGCTGGGCGTCGATGCGGACCTGGCAGTCGAGCGCGACGGCCTCGATCGCGCCGCCGTCGGCGTCGGTCACGCGGAGGACCAGCCCGAGGGTGGGGCTCATGCAGAAGGGGACGGCACGGGCGTCCCGCGCCTCGAAGGTGAGGTCAGGCATCCTTCCTGACCCTGGCCCGGGTGCGGAGATCGGCGAAGAAGGTCGCGATCTCGGCCCAGACCTCGGTGCTGCCGCTCAGGCCGCGCCAGTGCAGCCGCACCAGCCCGACCAGGTGGAAGCACTCGTCGATGGGGACGATGAAGTGGTCGCGGGCAGCGCCGACCCGGTTGACCAGAAGCGCCTGGACGTCGGTCTCCAGCCCGGTGAGCACCGGGTTGGCCTCGACCATCCGCTCCCAGGCCTCGAGGCCGAGCTGCGACTCGGTGGCGCCGGCCGGGCTCGGGTAGAGGGCCAGGGGCCGCCCGGCCGTGCTGCTGACCACGAAGAAGGCGAGGTTGACCGGGATCATGAGCTCGTCCCAGAGGACGTCGTCGAGCTGGAACGAGGGCAGGTAGGTGAGGTCCGGGGGCACCGCCACGTAGCGGCGCCCCTCGGAACCGTCATCGAAGAGCAGAGTGCAGGCCCGGCAGGCGCATACCAATGCCCGCGTGCTCGGCTCGAACAGGTGGCGGTGCCGGGCCTCGATGGGATTCCCGCAGAGCTCACAGCGCTCCTCGGGCTCCCGGGCCTGGCGCAGCCGGCGCAACGCCGCTAGCGAGTTCGTCGCCACCGGCTACACGGCCTCGGCGCGAACCGCGGGGAGTGCGACGCGGATCCCCCCCGCGCTGCTCATCAGCGGCGCCGGCTCCAGGTGCCGCCCGGCGTCGTCCGGGCTGCGACCGGCGTGGCGGACATCGTACCTGGCCCCGCAGCCGGGGCAGGCGACGATCTCGCCCTCCAGCGACGCCCCGCCGAAACCGGCGCCGCAGGCTGGACAGCTGTCTTGATACGCGTAGCGCTCCTCGCCCAGCCGGCACATCGCCAGCCGGACGCCGCCGACCTCCCTGGTCTCGACGCGGTCGGTGGGAAGCGCATCGACGTCGCCGACGTCGATCCAGCGCGGCTCCGGCCGCCGGATCGTGTCCAGCGAGACGAAGCCGGCAGGGGCGGGGGCCGGTTCGGCCACACCCTCGACCTCGATCCGGGCCAGGTCCGGCGCGTGCTCGGCAAGCGCCTGCTCGACGGCGTACTTGAGCGTGGCCTGAGACGAGGGGCAGTTGTGGCAACTGCCCTCGAGCCGCAGCCGGACCCCGCTCTCCCCCACCTCGAGCACGCGGACGCCGCCCCCGTGCGACCCCATGTAGGGACGCACCTGCTCCAGGGCCTTCCCCACCCGCTCCTCGAGCGAGAGGGGGTGGATGCCGTGAAGGAGCAGCAGCCCACCCACCGCCTCGTCCTCGGCGACCTCTGCGGCGCGCTCCGGTCCGAGGCGGTCCAGGATCCGGGCCAGCACGTCGCCGTGGAGCTCGAGGAGGGCCTGGATCGCGTCCAGGCCGCTCCTCTTGGCGTCCCCGTCGGGGAGGGCTTCAAGCCGCTCCACCAGCGCGTCGACGCGTCGGGCCCTGTCCTCGAACTGCCGGCGAGATTGCCGGTCCAATTCCCTACTCCGGCGCCCCGAACATGGGCACGTGGTTGACGTCCAGCTCCTTGCCGTTGCCCAGGTACATGTGGACGCCGCAGGGCAGGCAGGGGTCGAAGCTGCGCACCGCGCGCATGATGTCGATGCCCTTGAAGTTGTCCGGGCCGTTCTCTTCGAAGATCGGCGTGTTCTGGATCGAGTCCTCGTAGGGACCCGGGGTCCCGTAGACGTCGCGAACGCTGCCGTTCCACGGCGTCGGCGGGTAGGGGTGGTAGTTCGCGATCTTGCCCTCGCGGATGACCAGGTGGTGGGACAGCACCCCGCGGACGGCCTCGTGGAAGCCGCAGCCGATGGCCTCCTCGGGGACCTCGAAGGGGGTGAAGGTCTCGGTCCTGCCCGCGTGCAGCTCCTCGAACGCCTTCTCCAGGAAGTAGTAGGCGCAGGAGCAGGCGTAGACCTGGAAGTAGGTCCGGGCCCGGTCACGCTCGATGGCGTTGCTCCACTGGGGCACGTGCCACTCGAACTCGGTCTCGGGCTTGCTCGCCGTCTTGGGCAGGAACATCTTCACGCTGCTGCCGGTGGCCTTGACGTAGCCGATGTCGACCAGGCCGGCGAGGGCGGTGGCCATGAAGCGGGCGAAGGCGCCGCCGCCGGTGTCCAGGGCGAGGTGGTCGCCCTCGTGGAGCCAGCGCGGTGACATCGTCCAGGAGTACTTGCCGCCGGGCTGCATCTCGCGCTTCTGGGGGCGCGGGATGGTGGTCTGGTTCCAGGGATGGCGGCGGTCGATGGAGTTCCCCAGCGGATCCTTGTCGACGAAGACCTCCTCGTTCTGCCAGTCGTCGTAGTAGGAGGAGCCGAGCAGGATGCGCAGGTTGAGGTTGATGTCGACGAGGTCGGTGGTGACCAGCTTGCCGTCGACGACGACGCCGGGGGTCACGAACATCTTCCGGCCCCAGTCGGTCATGTGCCGGTACTCGTAGTCGCAGTGGGCGGGGTCGTTGAACGAGCCCCAGCAGCCGGTCAGGAACCGGCGGTAGCCCACGCGCTCGTAGCCGGGGAGCGCCTCGTAGAAGAAGTTGAAGAGGTCGTCGTGCAGCGGCACGCACTTCTTCATGAACTCGGCGTAGCGGGCCAGGCGCACCGCGTAGTCGGTGAAGAGCTGGACCGTGGGCACGGTGCCGACACCGCCCGGGTACAGCGTCGAGGGGTGGACGTGGCGCCCCTCCATGAGGCAGAACATCTCCCGCGTGTAGCGGCTGACGTGCAGCGTCTCGCGGTAGAACTCGCCCTCGAACGGGTTGAGGGCGGTCATGATGTCGGCGATCGTCCGGTAGCCGTGGTCGGCGGCGTGGGGCGACTCGGTCGTCTTGGCCTTCTCCCACACCGAGGGGTTGGTCTCGCGGACCATCTTCTCGCAGAAGTCGACACCCACCAGGTTGTCCTGGAAGATGTTGTGGTCGAACATGTACTCGGCGGCCTCGCCGAGGTTCACGATCCACTCCGCTATGGCCGGCGGCCGGATCCCGTAGGCCATCTGCTGGGCGTAGCAGGAGCAGGTCGCGTGGTTGTCACCGCAGATGCCGCAGATGCGGCTGGTGATGAAGTGCGCGTCCCTGGGGTCCTTGCCCTTCATGAAGATGCTGTAACCACGGAAGATGGACGACGTGCTGTAGCACTCCGCCACCTCGTGGTTCTCGAAGTCGATCTTGGTGAAGATGCCGAGGCTCCCCACGATCCGGGTGATCGGGTCCCAGGACATCTCGACCAGGTTCTTCCGTTCGGTCGGTCGCTCCTGTAGTGTCGCCATTCGAACTCCCCCGACAGGTCCTGTGGACCGTCGCCGTCAGTAGCTGGTTGGCCGGTACCCGGTGGTCAGCTCGGTGCCCGTGTGTCTCCACTTGGGCTCCTTGTTGACCGTGTCGTTGGTGAGACCGCGCAGTCTCTTGATCAGCCCGCCGTAGACACCGGAGACGCCCGACGAGAGCTTTCCGCCGGGAGGCTCGTCCATGAAGGGCATGAACTTGTCGGGGAAGCCGGGCATGGTGCAGCCGATGCAGATGCCGCCCACGTTCGGGCAGCCGCCGATGCCGGCCATCCAGCCGCGCTTGGGGACGTTGCAGTTGACGACCGGCCCCCAGCAGCCGAGCTTGACGATGCATTTGGGGGAGCCGTACTCGGTGGCGAAGTCGCCCTGCTCGTAGTAGCCGGCGCGATCGCAGCCCTCGTGCACGGTCTTGCCGAAGAGCCAGGTCGGGCGCAGCTGCTCGTCGAGCGGGATCATCGGCGCCAGGCCGGCCAGCTGGTAGAGGAGGTAGAGCAGCGTCTCCATGAAGTTGTCGGGCTGCACCGGGCAGCCGGGGACGTTGACGATGGGGAGCCCGGCCGCGGACTTCCAGCCCCAGCCGAGGTGGTCGGCCAGGCCCATGGCACCGGTCGGGTTGCCCTGCATGGCGTGGATGCCGCCATAGGTCGCGCAGGTGCCGGCGGCGATCACCGCCACCGCCTTGGGCGCGAGCCGGTCGATCCACTCGCTGGTGGTGATCGGCTGACCCGTGGCCGAGTCGGTGCCCAGCGCCGCCCAGTACCCCTCGGCCTTGATGGTCTCGTTGGGGATCGACCCCTCGACCACGAGCACGAAGGGGTCGAGCTCGCCCCGCTCCGCCTTGTACCAGTAGGTCATGAAGTCCTCGCCCACCTCGTAGGCGAGAACCGGGTTGTGGAGGTGCACCTTGGGGAGCCCGGGGATGGAACCCAGGATCACGTCCTCGATGCTGGGCTGGGTCGCCGCGGTGATGGAGACCGAGTCCCCGTCGCAACCGAGCCCTGCCGTCATCCAGACGATGTGGACCTCCGGGACGTCAGACGGGCGCTGTGTCTTGCTCCCGTAGAACGCGGATTCCTCAGCCATCGGCGGTCTCCTTCTCAGTCCGGAGAAACTGTCCCGACATGGCGCTGCTGTCGCTGGAGAGGCGCGGTTCCTCACGGCATCAGCGCAGACCCCCCTGCTGGGAGGTAGCCAGTAGAGTGGCACATCCCCATTCGGTCCGCAAGACGGGCTTCGGCACATGTGTGCGGAGCGCATGTGGGACATGCGCACCTATATGCCCGACACATTGTCCGTTCACAGTGGACCACTGTGGAACGGGCCCTGCCCGTCCGGCCGCGGCCACCGGCCGCGAGCGGGCCCCGCCGGAGCTGGCCCGCGGGCCCGGCCCGGCGATTTACCGCGACCGCGCCCGCCGGCGGCGGCGTTGATCACATGGGCGTCGCCGGAGGGGTGCCATCGGGACCCGCCACGCGTCCATAGGTAGCGGGACGGCCGCCGCCGCCGATGGGTGGCCTCGGTCCCGGCGTCGGCGCTTCCGGTCCGCGGCGTGCGAGCGCGAGCCGGTGGACCCTGTCGGTGGGGGCAGGGTCCGGCGCCACCCGGGCGGTCGGTGTTCCGCACCGGTGCGGAAGCGAGCATGGCCGGGCTTCCCGCACGAATGGCAGAGCGGGACAACCGCCCAGCGAACGGGGGCCTCAGGCTGGCGCGATCCGGGACCAAGGCCCGGAGCGCTTCCGGCCCGACCCAGGGGGCGGCCTCTCCCTAAACAGATTGGTGTAGTTATCGCGGGGCGCCCTGGGCCCCCACGCAGGAAGGCTCCCGGACCGGGCGGCCCGGATCCGGACCGGGCGGCGGGGGCATCGCGGGACGGTCAACGGGGACGAGCATGGCAGCGGGACGCGGAGGGGGGCGGGGTCGCGGGCTCCCCTCCCGCGGCACGATGGAGCGTCTTCTGAGTTCAAGACGGCGGCGAAGGGCCTCGTCCGGCGGTTCGCGCCCCGGTGGCGGCGGTTCGATCCTGGCACCGGGCCAGGCCGGACGCGAGCCATCGCCGGCCGTCTCGCGACTGACCGGAAGGCTTCCGGCCACACACGGATGTGTTCTGTGACACAGCTCGATCACAGCGACCTTGCTGTGACTAACGCGAAAGGTTCGCCTTTGACATAGTTTCTTTGGCGCTGTCAAGAGGGGTATGACAGTTGTGCAACGTTTGCCACGGGAAAAGTCGCCATCCGCTGTGAAGATGACTAAGTGTCGGGCGCATCTAGGTGCGCCCAACATCGCTCGATTTGAACTTGCCGCGCGGGGCGACTAGGGGTACGGTTAGACGCATGTCGTCTTCGGATCGCACGTCCGAGGCATTCCACTCCAAACGCCCACTACACCTCCGACCGTGTCTGCTGCTTCTCATCGGTGAAGCACCCGCGCATGGCTACGACTTGCTCGAGCGGCTCACAACATTTGGCTTCGAGCGAGATCCCGGGGGGCTCTATCGCACGCTGCGCGCGATGGAGCACGAAGGATTGGTGCGGTCCGAATGGGAGATATCCTCGAACGGCCCCGGTAGACGCCGGTACGAGTTGACGCCTCCCGGCCGCGAACGACTCCATGACGAGGCCATGTGCCTCCTGGAGACGGGCCGCATGGTGGAGGCATATCTGCGCCGCTATGGGGTCTTGGAGGATCGCGCGGCACCCTCCTCCCGAACCTGACCCCTCAGAGGGGTGAGCTGATGTCACTGGAGGACCTGTCCGGCAGCACGCTCGGGCACTATCGCGTGGGCGACCGTATCGGCGAGGGCGCGGGCTCCGCCGTCTATCGGGCCACCGATCTGCCATCGGAGCGGCTGGTGGCGCTCAAGGCTCTCGACCCGGAGATCAATGCCCGGCCCGACTTCGTCAGCTGGCTGACGGACCAGACGACGGCGGTGTCGGCGACCGGCCACCGCCGCCTCGTCCCCGTCTACGAGGTGGGCAGCCGGAGCGATCTCGTCTATCTCGTCATGCGCCTCTTCCCGGGCGGCACCGTCCGCCACCTGGTGGCGCGGGGCCCGCTCGACCTCTACCCGGCCCGCCGGATCGTCCACGACGTGGCCGGCGCCATCCACGCCGCCCACGAGGTGGGCGTCGTCCACGGCGACATCAAGCCCAGCAACGTGCTGATCGACACCGACGGGTCCGCCCACCTCGCCGACTTCGCGCTCCTCGGACAGGGACCTGCCTGGGGGACGCCGGGCTACATGGCCCCGGAGCAGGCGAGGGGAATACCGGTGGACTCGCGCAGCGACGTTCATGGCCTGGCCGCGCTGCTCTTCCACATGGTCACCGGCGGTCCCGTGTACCGGGGCGACACCGCCGCCCAGCGGCTGGCGGCGACGATCTCGCAGCCGGTGCCGTCGGCCCGCCGTCTCAACCCGGCGCTGCCGCCGGAGCTCAACCAGATGCTGTTCCAGGCCCTGGCCAAGGATCCCAGCCACCGGCCGCAGACGGTGGACGAGTTCCTCGACGGGCTCAACGCCGTGCCCTGGGGACCGCCGACCACGGAGGACTGGGCCGAGAACCAGCTGGGGGCGCTGATCGACGCCTCGCTGGACATGGCCATGGCGATCGACGGCGCGGGCCGGATCACCGCCTGGAACGGGCGCGCCGAGAAGCTGCTCGGCTGGCCGCGCGCGGAGATGATCGGGGAGCCGATCCTCACCCGCCTGGTCGCGCCGCGCCATCGCGAGATGTTCGAGCGGCTTCTGCTGACCCTATCCACACGGCGCCTGCCGGAGGGGCAGACGGTGGAGGTCATGGTTGTCAACTCGGAGGGGAGACAAGTGATGCTCGAGGCGTCGATATCGCCGTTCGAGCTGGACGGCTCGGGGGGTGGGCTGGTGATGTTCTGTCGCGAGGAAACGGGGCGGGCCTCGACCGCGGTAATGGTGGACGAGGGGGAGCCGCCGACCGACCGGCAGCTCTCGATCCTGGCCGGCCGCGCGTGCCGCGCCCTTCATCTCGACGCGGCCGCGCTGTGGGTGCCGACGTCCGATCCCTGGCTGCTCCGGCGCCGCGCCTTCTGGCACGGCCTGGGGCGGGACCCGGAGGAGCGGGAGATGCTCGGCCCCGGCGTTCAGGAGGTGCAGGAGCTTGGTCTCGCCGGCAAGGCGCTCACCCTGCGCGAGACGGTCTGGCGGACGGATCTGGTCCCGACGCCGGCCGAGCGGGAGCGCGCCGGCGCCTCGGGTCTGGTCACGCGGGGCGCGGTCCCGATCCTGGACGAGGACCGGAGCCCGCTGGGCGTGCTCGAGTTCCTCAACACGGTGCCGGCGACGGGCGAGCCGATGACGCCGGAGGCGGTCGACGCGGCCGTCGAGCCGCTGGTCCCGGCGCTGCGCCGGCTGCGGCCGACGAGGCCGCGGCTGACCCACTTCCGGCTCGACCCCAAGAACAGTCATGTCACCTTCTCGTGTTCGTTCATGCGCTTCATGACCGTCCGCGGGCTCTTCCACGAGTTCCACGGCTGGGTCGAGGTCCAGGACCTGGACCCGACCACGGCGGTGGCCGAGTGCACGATCAAGGCGGCCAGCGTCGACACCGGCGGGATGGACCGCGACTTCCACATCTGCTCGCCGGACTTCTTCGCCGTCGAGCGCTTTCCCGACATCACCTTCCGGAGCCACCGGGTGCAGGCGGTCGGCGACGAGCGCTTCCGGGTCCTCGGCGACCTGACGATCCGGAACGTGACCAAACCGGTGCGGCTGCAGGTGCAGCTGGAGGACACTGAGATGGAGTCCTCCCAGGTCGCGCGGATGACGCTGACCGCGTCGACCGTCATCGATCGGACGGATTGGGTCCTCGACTGGGAGAAGGCTCTTCAGGCCGGGCGATGGATCGTGGGCAATCAGGTGCGCCTCGATCTGGTCATCGCCCTGGAGCGGCGCCACCGGGTCGACGAGTCCGCGCCTTGAGACGGGGAACCAACGCAGTAGGAGGAGCGATGAAGCTGCAGCTCACCATCGGCAACGACGCCGGCGAGAAGAAGGGCACCGCTCTGGCGCCCCTGATCAAGGCCGGCCTGGTCGGCCTCGTGGCCCTGGCCATCGTCAACCGTCAGGACATCCGCCGCTACCTGCGGCTCCGTCGCATGTAAGGAGAGTTGGCAGATGTTCACCAAGCTCGCGATCTTCGGCCTGGGCTACATGCTCGGTGCCCGGGCGGGGAGACAGCGCTACGACGCCATCGTCAAGGAGGCCCGCAGCCTCGCCAGGGGCGAGGAGGTGTCGGCCGTGGTCGGCTTCGTCCGCGGCGCCTTCTGGATCCTGTCCCAGCGGGGCAGGTCGATCGGCAAGCGGGCGCCCTACCGTCCCGGCGACGACTGAGCGGACACGCCCTCGGGCACCCGGAGGGGATGAAAATGGGTGGGTCGGCCAGACGTGGAA
>DATAXV010000132.1:0-4995 GCA_036272915.1 Candidatus Dormiibacterota bacterium | reverse complement strand
ATCGGCACCGCCGACGCGGGAGGGGACCTGGGGCAGGCAGACGGCCATGACCTCGGCGCCGAGGCCGAGGACCTCGAAGATCTGCGCGCCGCAGTACGAGGCGACGCAGGAGATCCCCATCTTGGACATGATCTTGAGCAGCCCGTGCTCGAGTGCCGAGCGGTAGCGCTGCTCCGGGTTCTCACCCTCCTGGGCGAGGGCGGTGGCCAGGGCCAGGTAGGGGTGCACGGCGCTGGCGCCGCTCCCGATCAGGCAGGCCACGTCGTGGCTGTCGATGGCGTCCCCGGCGATGGCGACGACGTCCTTCTGGAGGCGCACGCCGCGCTGCAGGAGCCGCTCGTGGACGGCGCCGACGGCGAGCACCATGGGCATCGGGATCCGCGTCGCGCCGGAGTTGCGATCGCTGAGGGCGATGATCGGCCCGGGCGCCTCGTCCGCCTGCCGGCAGAGCCGCTCCAGGCCCTGGCGCAGGGTCTCGTGCTGGCTCAGGGTGGCGTCGAGCACGGTCGCCGACTCCAGGATCCGGCGCAGCTCCCCGGTGCCCAGCACCGGCGACACCAGCTCCAGCAGCTGCATCGCGTGCTCGTTGCTGGCCGGGTGCTGCCGGCGGCCGAGGGCGGCGCCCGCCTCGTTCTCGACCTCCAGCGTCCGGCCGCGGGCGCCGAGGACGACCCGCAGCGACATCACCGACTTCTCGCGGAGCGGGTCGATGGCGGGGTTGGTGACCTGGGCGAAGCGCTGGCGGAGGTGGTTGTAGAGCCGTCGCGGGGTGCGGCCGAGGAGCGCGATGGGGATGTCGTCGCCCATCGAGTAGGTCGGCTCGGCCCCGTCCGAGGACATGGCCTGGACGACGATCTTGACGTCCTCCGCGCCCCAGCCGCAGGCTCGCTGCAGCCGCGCCAGATGGGGGACCCTCTCCGCCTCCTGGTAGCGCCGCTCGACCGGGACCAGCACGCGGTCGGCGAGCAGGCCGTAGTCCTGCCGCGAGGCGACATGCTCCTTGGCCTGCTGGTCGCGCCGGATCTCGCCCGACTCGACGTCGACCAGCAGCAGCTGGCCGGGGCCGAGGCGGCCCCGCTCGATCACGTCCTCGGGCGCGACCGGGACCACGCCGACCTCGGAGGAGGCGACGACCAGGCCCTGGCGGGTGACCAGGTACCGCATCGGCCGCAGGCCGTTGCGGTCGAGAGCGGCGCCGGCCACGCGGCCGTCGGAGAAGGCGAGCGAGGCGGGTCCGTCCCAGGGCTCGAAGCGCGTCTGCTGGAACCGATAGAAGTCGCGCACGCGCGGGGCGAGGTCGCCGCGTCCCTCCCAGGCGTCGGGGACCAGCGTCATCAGCGCCTCGGCGGCGTCGAAGTCGCGGCGGATCAGGAGCTCGAGGGCGTTGTCGAGCTGGGCCGAGTCCGACCCGTCGGGCCAGACCACGGGTCGCAGGCCCTCGGGCAGCTCCGCCTCGCGGGCGCGCATCCAGTTGCAGTTGCCGCTGATGGTGTTGATCTCGCCGTTGTGGGCGAGGAAGCGGAAGGGCTGGGCCAGGCGCCAGTCGGGGAGCGTGTTCGTGGAGTAGCGCTGGTGGAAGACGGCGACCCGGCTCTCCATGCGCTCGTCGGAGAGGTCGAGGTAGAAGTCGGCGAGGTGGGTGCCCGCCATCAGGCCCTTGTAGACGATGGTGCGGCTGGAGCAGGAGGCGAGGTACATCCTCACCTTCTCCTCGCCGGCCAGGCGCTCGGCGCGCCGCCGGCCACGGTAGAGGAGCTGCTCGAAGTCGTCCCCGCTGCCGCTCGGGCGCGGGATCACCGCGTGCCAGATGTTCGGCATCTGGGCCCGGGCCCGCTCGCCCAGGCTCTCCGGGTCGACCGGGGGCCGGCGCCACTCGGCGATCTCCAGACCGACGCTGGAGAGGGCGCGGGCGAGTAGATCGCGTGCCGCCTCGTCCCATTCGAAGAGGACGGCGACAGCGTTGTCTTCACCGAATATGCGAGCGGGGATCTGGAGCAGGAGGCCCGCCCCGTCTCCACTCTTGCCGTCGGCGTCGAGGCCGCCGCGGTGGATGAGGCGGCCGAGGGCGGTGAGTCCGAGTTCGACCACCCGGTGGTCGGCAGGGGACGCGGCCGTGGCGACGAAGCCCATGCCGCAGGCGGCGCGATGGGCCGGAAGGTTCCCGGGCCAGGCGGCACGTGTGGTGGAACGTAGGGTCACATCGATTGAGCCTACGTAGCTCCGACGAGCGAGTCTAGTTGTTGACTATCAAAAGATCTTCCCCCGGATCGTGCGTTTCTTACAACGTCGGAGGGAGGTTTGCTGGTGTGAGGTCACAGACCCAGCAGCGCCTGGATCCGAAGGGCGACGGCGAGGTTGAGGCGCGTCTCCGGGTTCTCGAGCTCGGCTCCGGTGATCTCGCGGATGCGCTCCAGGCGGTAGCGCAGCGTGTTCGGATGGATGCGCAGGCGGCGGGCCGCGGCCTGCTGCTCGCCGGCCTCGAGGTAGGCGCCAAGGGTGGCGAGGAGGGCGCCGCCGCGGCTCCGGTCGTGCTCCGAGAGGAGTCCCAGGTGGCGCTCGGCGAAGGCGACCAGCCGGTCGTCGTTGACCCCGGCGAGCAGTCCGGTGAGCCCGAGATCGGGCACGGCGACCACCTGCTGCCAGCGTTTGAACCGGGAAAGGGTCTCGAGCACGCCGCTGACCTCCCGGTAGGCGGTGGCCACCGCCTCGGGGGCCCGCACCGGGGCGCTGTACCCGACGGAGACGGTGAACCCCGGCTGCCAGTCGTCGATCGAGCGCTGGACCTCGCGGGCGAGCGTGGCCATGGCTCGCGGCACCGCATCGGCCTCTCCGGTCACCGGGACCAGCGCCAGCACGCTGTCGGAGCGAGCGCCGAGCAGGGCCCGGGCATGGCTGCGGCGGACGACGGTCGACGTCCGTCGCAGGAGTTCACGCTTCAGCGCCTGGATCGTCTCCTCGTTGATCTGCCGGCTGCGGATGAAGCCGCGCAGATCGTCGATGTCGGCGATGAGCAGGACATGCAGCCCCTGCAGCGGGTAGCCGAGGTGCCGGGCGCGTCGCTCGGCGGCGCTCTCGTCGCCGTAGGTGCCCATGATCAGGTCGTCGAGGTACTCTCCCCGGACCCGCGCCTCGACCTCGGCCACCTCTCGCTCCTTGGTCAGGGCGATGGCGGCGACCAGGGCCGCCTGCTCGACGGCCATGAAGGCCAGCTCCTCATGGTGCGGCGGGTGCTCCAGCACGGAGATGTAGCCCAGCACCTGGTTGGAGGCGAAGATCGGGGCGATGATCCGCTCCCGGTTCATCCCCACATGCGGGAAGGCCGGCACCTTGGTCGGGGAGCGGTGCGCGTCGACCTGGCGCAGCAGGGCCTGGATCCTGGGATCGAGGATCGCGCGCGGGGGGCTGCCGTGGTGGGCGATGGTCTCCCGCCGGTGCGGGTCGTGCATGGCGCCCCCCGCGTGCGCGAGCAGGTGGAAGGACGCGTCCTCGACGCTGACCGCGCTCTCCAGCAGCTCGGACAGGGTGCTGCAGATCTCGGTCACGCCCTTGCCGTCGAGGACGAGGTCGGTGAACCGGCGGTGGATGTCGAGTGAGCGCTGCAGCCTCCAGTGCTCGGCGTTGATGATCCGCTTCAGCAGCGGCTCCATCAGATCGCTCCAGGGCACCTCGGGGTCGATGCTGAAGAGCGGGAGGCTGTGCCGGTCGGCCTCCTCGAGCATGTCCTTGGGCAGCTCGTTGAGGTAGCGGCCGAGCTTCACGACGAGGCCGGCGCTCTCGATCCGGGCCATGTCCGCGATCAGCCCGACCTGTGCGCTGGGGTCGTCCTTGATCGGGTAGGTCGTGGTCAGCAGGAGCTCGTGGCGGCGCATCCGCATCACCGTCTCCGGTGTCTCCATCACTCTCACCCACTCGATCCGGCGGTCGAGGCCGGCGCCCCCGGCGAGCAGGGTCGTGGAGGTCATGCCGCCGAAGGTCGTCGCCTCCCGTACCGTGGGGGGAGGGACCGGACGCTCCTGCTCTTCCTGGGCCACCTCCCGATTATGCCTCCGGGCTGTGGACTGGTGCCAAACAGCATGCCCGGAGCCTTGTGGCTCAGCCACTATTGCCTGGCCCGCCCGACGTGTACCTTCAACTCCGCATCCGATGCAGGACTCGGAATTCGTCCGCCGGGCGGCCGCCGGCGACCGGCGCGGGGAGCATGAGCGGGGTTCGCACCGTCCTCGGGAGCGGTGCGACCACCCGGCTTCGACGTGGATCCTCGATGCCGGCGAACTGCCCGCCGCGCTGGCCGACGAGGCGATCAGGCGGCAGCTTCCGCGTGCGTACGAGTGAGCGCTCAGATCGGAAAGGTGCGCTTCGCGGTGGCCTTCTGTACTACTCTTCCTGTCTGAACACGGCAGGGCGAAGAGGACGGTAGCTGTGCAGGCTATTTGCGCAAGTGATATGTTCCAGGGGTTCAGGCGATGAGGCAAAACGGGGCCGTGGCCCTCGCCTTCGGTATCGTCGCTGCCGTGGCGGGCGGCCTGGCCGTTCTGATCGCCATCGAGCAGTCACGCCAACGCGGCCGGCTGGCGCTCGAGGATGGGTCCGCCCTACCCGTCCGGATAACCAAACCACCAAGCTCGACAAGGGGAAGCACCATGGATTTCTACAACATGAAGACGAAGTCGACAGTCTCGGTGCCTGAGGATCAGATCCGCAAGCGCCGGATGGTCAGGACCACCTCCGGAGGCAAGCGCCAGGAGCGCTACGCGGCCGTGGCCGAGGTCGACGTCGAGGGCAAGCCGGTCCGCATGTTCAAGTTCCTGAACAAGGAGCAGTTCGACTCCCTGACCGCCCCCGAAGAGGAGTAGGGCATATCCGGCGAATCCCCGCACCCTCCTTTCCGTGAGCAGATGGGGAGCACCCCTGTCGCGGACCCGAGAGGTGGCGGCGAGCGCCTGACCCGCTTCTCCGCATGGCTGGAGCGGCGAGTGCGACCCGACGGTCCGACGT
>DATAXV010000131.1:0-21857 GCA_036272915.1 Candidatus Dormiibacterota bacterium | reverse complement strand
GGCCACGCCGCGCAGCGACCGTCTGTCTGGCTACCGGCGCGCCCTGGTCGAGGGTGGCGCGACGCCCGACAACCGCCTGGTCGTGATCGGCGGCTTCAGGGCGAACACGATGGAGGCGGGGGCGGCGACGGCGGCGGAGCTGCTCCGCCGGCCGGGGCCCCGGCCGACCGCGATCTTCACCTACAACGACCTGGTCGCCGTGGGCGCGATGCGGACGCTCGCCAAGGCGGGCATCCGCGTGCCGGAGGACATGTCCGTCGTCGGCCACGACGGCATACCGATGGGAGCGTTCACCAGCCCTGCCCTGACCACGGTCGCCCACCACACCGCGGAGCTGGGTCGCCTGGCCGTCGCGATGCTCTGTGACCTCCTCGACGGGCGATCGCCCGACCAGGTCGAGCGCCTCCTCCCCACCGAGCTGGTGGTCAGGGAGTCGTCGGGGCCTCCGCCCGCGGGCGCGGCCGAGGCGCGGTAGGCCTCAGCCCAGCGTCTCCCCGCCTCCGTCAAGGACCAGCACCTGGCCGTTGACGAAGCTGGCGGCGTCGGAGAGCAGGAAGACGGCGGCGCCGGCCACCTCCTCCGGCTCACCGATCCGGCCCATCGGGTGGTGGGCGAGCACCTGCTCCAGCACCGTCTCGTTCTCCCAGAGGGCGCGGGAGAACCGGGTCCGGAACAGACCGGGCGCGATCGCGTTGACGCGGACCTTGCCGCCGAGCTCCCTGGCCAGCTGCCTGGTGAGCATGATCATCGCCGCCTTGGAGACGCCGTAGCTGCCCAGCCCCGGCGCCGGCTGGATCCCGGCCACGCTGGCGACGTTGAGGACCGAGCCGCCGTGCTCCTCCATCCAGGCCCGCCAGCAGAGCTGGGTGAGCAGCAGGCAGCCCTCCAGGTTGACCTCGAAGGTCTTCCGCCACGCGGCCGGCTCGACGTCGATCACCGGGCCGAAGTAGGGGTTGGTGCCGGCGTTGTTGACGAGCATGTCGATACGGCCCAGGCGCTCCATGGTCTGGTCGACCAGCGTCCGGAGGTCGTCCGGTCGCCCGGCGTGAGCGGGCACGGCGTGGGCGCCGCCCGGCCGCCGGGCGTCCAGCTCGGCCACCCGCTCCTCCAGCTCTGGCCTTCCGCGACTGCTCAGGACGACATGCGCGCCGGCGCCGTGCAGCCCCTTCGCGATCTCCCAGCCGAGGCCTCGACTGGCCCCGGTGACGATCGCAACCCTTCCCTCCAGCGGTGACGGTGCCATGGGCAGTTAGGATATGCGACGAGCGCATGGAGACTGTTTCCCATCAGATGGCCGACGACATACTCAACCGCATCTTCCAGTCGACCCCGAAGCCGAGTCCCATGGACCAGGCGGAGGACACGCTTCGGCACCCCAAGAAGGTCGTGTACCTCGC
Organism: Candidatus Dormiibacterota bacterium; assembly: GCA_036272915.1. Taxonomy (GTDB): domain Bacteria; phylum Chloroflexota; class Dormibacteria; order Dormibacterales; family Dormibacteraceae; genus DATAXV01. The sequence continues at coordinate 20,460 of DATAXV010000131.1, read as the reverse complement.
GATGTCGAACAAGAACTTCTACTGGCGGTCGCACCTCCAGAAGTTCGTGCTCGACTCGGGGCTGGTCCCGATCAGCCCGTTCATGCTCTTCGACTACTACCTAATCCACACCGTCCCCAAGGAGGTCGTCCGCGAGGCGATGAACAACCTGCTCGCGCGCTGCGACGAGTGCTGGGTGTTCGGCGGGCTCTCCCTCGGCGTGAAGGTTCAGGTCGGCATCGCCAAGCGGCTCAACAAGCCGGTCCGCTACTACGACATCAGCGACCTGCCGGCGGCGGTGCTGCCAATCAGCGAGGAGACCGCGGAGAAGGAACTCCGAGACTGATGCGCGTCCACGTCATCGGTGACATGGAGGGCGTCGCCGGGATCGTCCGCTGGCCGCAGGTGTCGGGTGGCCATCCGATGTATGAGGAGGGCCGGCGCCTCTACACGGAGGAGGTCAACGCTGCCGTGCGCGGCGCCCGAGCGGCGGGCGCCGACCAGGTCGTGGTCATGGACTGCCACGGTGCCGGTGGTCCCTGGAGCTTCAACTCGCTGATCCCCGAGTTGCTCCACCCCGACTGCGAGTACGTGGTGCAGTCGCACTGGACCGAATACACCGCCTTCCTCGAGGAGGGCTGCGACGCCGCCCTCCTCGTCGGCATGCACGCACGGGCCGGATCCACGCTGGGCGTGCTCAATCACACCGTGTCCAGCGAGACCTGGCAGAACCTCTGGTTCAACGGCCGCCTGGTCGGCGAGGTCGGCATCAACGCCGCGCTCTGCGGCCACTGGGGCTGCCCGGTCCTGATGGTCACCGGCGACGACGCGGTGTGCCAGGAGGGCCGCGAACTCCTCGGCGACGGACTGACCACGGTCGCCGTCAAGACCGGCCTGGGCCGTTTCAGCGCCCGCCAGCACCCGGCGCGGCGGGCTCGGGAGATGATCGCCGAGGGCGCGCGGCAGGCGCTGTCCGACCTTGGCGCCGTCGCCCCCTACGATGCCGGCAAGCCGGTCGAGATCCGCGTCGAGTTCCAGGCCTCGGAGGCGTTCGCCTCCTACGTCCGCAAATCGGGCTGTGAGGCCGTCGACGACCGCACCATCGCCGTCCACGGGGACGACTGGTGGTCGGCCTGGCGGCAGCTCTTCCTGAGCTGAGACCGCCCGGAGGTCAGGCCAGGGCCAGCGCCGGCCTCGGCTGATCGCCGACCACCCGCCGGTACCAGCGCTGCGGGTCGCGGAGCTCCTCGGGCCTTGGCAGCGTCTCCGGTCCGGTCCAGGCCAGGTTCAGCACATCCATCCCCCAGACGTCGTGGACGTGCTGGGCGAAGGCCTCGCCGACCTTGTACTGCTGCATCTTGAGCTCCAGACCGCTCACCCGCCAGAGCAACTCCTCGAGCGGGTTGGTGGTCCGGCTGCGCTTGCGGTAGGCGGCCTCGAGCTGGTCGAAGGAGGGCAGCACCTTGCGGCCGACCTCGTTCATGACCAGGTTGCCGTAGCCCTCGATCAGCGACATCGTCGCCTGCAGCTCGCGGATCAGGCGCCACTGCTCGGGCACGCCGACGGTCATCCGGAACATGCTCAGAACCGAGGTCCCACCGTCGCCGGTGACCATCTCGATCATCCGCTCCAGCGCACCGTTGAGGTGACCGCGAAGCCAGGGGTGGGCGGCGAACTGCCAGGCGTGGGTGAGCTCGTGCAGGATCAGCCAGCGACGGAGATCGGCGCCGTCAAGGGCGGCACTCGCCTCCCAGGCGGCCACGTTGGGCTCGACCAGGTAGAGGGCCTCATGCCGCTTCTCGCCGGAGTCGTCGGCGCCGGTCATACCGCCGACGACCTGCAGCTGGGGGTCGAACTGGCCGAGGACGCGGCTCGCCAGCGTGGAGAGCAGGAACGACATGTAGCGCTCGACACCCGCCTTGCCCAGATCGGTCAGATGGCTGCGTTCGAAGGTGCTCAGCTCGAGCAGCGGCTGCAGGACGCGCTGGGCGATGCCGACGTTGAGATCCAGCCACCCCTGCTGGTCGAGCGCCTCGAAGGCGGGCAGCTCCTGGCCCTTGGGCAGGCTCCCGACCTCCGCCAGGAGCGGATCGCGGACCTCCGCGGCGAGCCTGTTGTACTCACCGCTCAGCAGATCCAGGCGGGCCGTGTGCAGCGGCTGCGACCGAATGCGCGCCACGGTCAGCTCGCGGACGCGCTCCCACTCGAGAAGAGGGCGCCGTCCGCCCAGCGGTCTGGTCGCCTCGACGACCAGAGCGATGGCGGCTCCCGAGAGGAAGCCGAGGATGATGTTGCGGGTCATTTTCGGAGCCATCGGGAACCTCCGGGGCGGCCGCCCCATGACGGCGGGCAGATCCGGGTGCGCCACGCGAGGGGACGGGGACCTCGGTCCCCACCTACCCTCCGCCGGCGCCGGTGGGTGGTCACCACCCTATGATGCCGCTCCTCGAGGGGAGTTGGTGGATGGCGTACTGGAGCCGCCGAGGCGGAGGAGGAGCTGGTGCAGCCTCCCGACCTCCCTCCGGCTGAGTTCGGCGAAGGCGCCGGGGCGGGGGCAGGCGGCGATCTCGCCGGCCCGCGCGAGCAGCACCCTGCCCGCCGGGGTCAGGTCGATGAGGTGGGCACGGCGGTCGATGGGATTGCGCCTCCGCACGAGCGGTCCCCGCTCCTCGAGGTCGTCGACGATGTCGACCACCGTGCTGGGGTCGACGTGGAGGAGGCTCGACAGCGCCTGCTGCTTCTGCTCGCCCCGGCCGGCCACCATGCGGAGCAGCGTGTGGTGGCCGGACCGGAGACCGAGTGGGGCGAAGGCCTGGTCGGCCTCGCGCCTGACCATATCGGCCAGCTTGCAGAGGACGGAGTCGAGACGGTCACCGAGCTCGGCCGGAACCAGCGGTGGTGGAGGCTCGTCGCTGGTTCCCGCCGGCATCTCACACCTCCAGCGGGCGTACGTCCAGACCCCGCAGCGGCTCCGGAACCTCCATGCCGTGTTCCTGGAGGGTCTTCAGCATCCGCAGCACGTAGCGCACACCGGCCAGGTTGACCCCGTGCTGGCGGGTCAACGTCTGGATCGCCTGTAGCTTCATCAGGTCCCGCTGCGTGTAGCGCCTGCGGTTGGTCGCCGTCCGGGTGGGCTGGATCATGCCGAGATGCTCGTACATCATCAGCGTCCGCGGATGCGTGCCCAGGATCTCGGAGGCCACGCTCAGCGTGTAGATGGGCTTGTCCAGACCGATGTTGCCGGCGTCGGCGGGTAGCCGACCCGGCCCTGGTTCATCCAACTGTGGTGACTTCGACTTCATTGGCTCCTCAACTCCCACAAGCCCAGAAACGTCTGACCACTGCGCTCCGGTCGCGGAGCGCGCTGGCCGGACGGTAGCTCGCGACTGCATACTCCCCCACACACCGGCGGGGGAGTCCCGGCAGAGCGTAATCGACACACCCTCGTGCCTGCCGTCCCGCGCTCCATCGGCACAGGACCAAGGTTACCTGCTGGCGGTTCCCCGGTCAGTGGCCACCGCCGTTCCCGTTTCCATTCCCGCCTCCGCCGGTCGTCTTCTTGGGCGTCGTCTTGGGAGGCTGCTTCACCGACGCCCAGGAGGGCAGCGGAGGCGTCGGGGTGCTGGCGCTGGTCCCGGGCAGGAAGTAGGTGCCCTTGCTGCCGTTGACCAGCCCGGACGGCTCTGCGTACCACTCGGTGCCGGGGACGTTCATCGCGGTGAGGGCGCTGGCCATGAAATTGTGCCACGCCGGCGCCGCGGCGAAGATCGAGTCGAAGTTCGCGCCCATGGACGCGCCGCTCGGGTTTCCCACCCAGATGGCGGAGGCCAGGCTGGGGTTGAAGCCGAGGACGAACGAGGACACGAAGTTGTCGTAGGTCCCGGTCTTGCCGGCGATGATCCGGCTGGGGAAGTAGAGGGAGTTGTCGGTGCCGAAGGTCTGCGACCGGTCGTTGTTGTTGGACATGACCTCGGCCATGATGAAGGCGACCTGCGGCGAGACCACCTGCTGCGCCACGGCGGCCGGGTTGTAGTTGTAGATGGCCTGACCGGCGCTGTCGGTGACCTTGAGGATCCCGGTGGCGGGATGGTAGACGCCGCCGTCGGCGAGGGTCGCGGTGGCGATCGCCATCTGCAGCGGTGTCTCACCGTAGCCGCCGAGCGTGAAGGTCGGTCCGTAGGCGGAGTCGGGCTCGGACTGTGTGTAGTTGCCGTTCGACTCGGGATAGAAGGGCATGGCGCCCATGCTCCGGGCCAGATCGAGGATGCTGCTCTCGCCGGTCGCCAGCTCGGTGTAGACGGCGGGGATGTTCAGCGAGTTGCCCAAGCAGGTCTGCATCACGCAGGACGGGTACTCGGTGGGGATGTAGTTGGTCGGGCTGTAGTTGGCGCTGAAGCCCGGCTCACTCACGTTGATGGGCGCGTCGGGTATGGGCGTGACCATCGTGAACTTCCTGCTGGCGATGGCCTCGGTGTAGGTGAAGAGCTTCACCGACGAGCCCGGGTTGGTGGGGATGTCGGAGGCCCAGTTGAACTGGCCCGCGAAGCCGTTGGGGAAGGCGGAGCCGACCAGGGCCGTGACCTCGCCGGTCTTGGGATCGACCGAGGCCAGCGCCCCCTGCTCGACGTGGTGGCCGAGGTTCCGGTCGTTGGTGACGCCGCCCGTGACCGAGCTCTGGGCAATGGCCTGGATGCCCGGGTTCAATGAGGTGTAGACATGCAGACCACCCTGGTTGGCGGCCTGCTGCCCGTACATCGTGACCATCTCCTTGTAGACCCATTCGGCGAAGGAGGGGGCCTGCTTGATCTCCGGGGACGGGTAGCCGTAGTTGAGCGCCTCGTTGTAGGCGGCGGTCGCCTGCTTCTGGGTGATCTCCCGCAGCTGCACCACCCGGTCGAGCACCTGCTTCTGACGGTACTTGGCGTTCTCCACGCTGCTGAGCGGGCTGTAGATGTTGGGGTTGCGGGGGATGCCGGCGAGCATCGCCGCCTGGGCGAGGTCGAGCTTCGCCGCCGGGACCGCGAAGTAGTTCTCGGCCGCCGCCTGGGCTCCGGTGGCGAAGTCACCGTACTGGACGGAGTTCAGGTACATGCTCAGGATCTGCTTCTTCGTATAGCTGCGCTCGACCTGGATGGCCAGGATCATCTCCTGGATCTTCTTCGTGTAGGTGATGTTGTCGGTCTGCAGCAGCCTGACCTTGACCAGCTCCTGCGTGATCGTGGACGCACCCTGGGAGGTCGAGCCCTCGGTCGCGTCGGCGACCGCCGCGCGGGCGATGCCGTAGGGGTCGACGCCGGGCTCGTGCCAGAAGTTCGAGTCCTCGATCGCGACCGAGGCCTCGGGCAGCCAGGTGCCCATCTGGGTGAGCGGGATCTGGTAGTGCTGGAACTTGGTGTACGGGTCGGGATAGTCGGCGATCTCGGAGCCGTCGGCGGCGTAGACGATGGTGTCGCTGGGCACCGGCTGGTCGGTCAGCTGGTGGACGTCCGGCAGCTCGGCGGCGTAGTCGATGAAGATCTGCGAGGAACCCATGAAGCCGGCCAGACAGAGGCCGATGACCAGCGCGCCCTTGACCGCGAGCGGCATCAGCCGGCTGCTGCTGCCGACGGCGTCGCCGCCCCGGCGGGTGCTGCGCCGGCGCCGGCCGTGGGCGCTGGCCCGCAGCCGCCTGCCCCTGGCGTCGGCCAGGGTGTGCGAGGGCCGGGTGCTGGCCTCCGACTCGCGCGCCGCCCGCACCTGGTGGCCGATCCCGCGCCACAGGCGCGAGACCACGTCGGTGGCGGCGACGGCCACGTCGGGCGACGACCCGGGTTCGAGGCCCCGGATCGGGGTGCCCGAGGCGGAACGTCGCAGCTTGCGACCGGGGGCGAGCTCTTGGCGCTCAGACGCCCTCTGCCTCAGGGCCCCCAGGTCGTGCCATCGATCCACCATCCAGCGGTCGAATGGCACCAGCACGGAGGCCAGGAAGAGGAGGGCTTCCTCGTAGCGCCGTCGGAGTTCAGGCTGCGCGTCGAGCCAGGCGCGCAGCCGGTCTCCCACGTTCTTCATCACGAATTCGGCATGCTCTGTTTGGAGATGTCAGATTCCGGCATTCCCAGGATATTGAACGGCGCTGAGGCCGAGTCGTTTCGGGTGGAGGCTACCCGATTGGCCTCGGTTCTGCCTGAGCGGATCCTTTTGGTCACCGATTTCGACGGAACACTGGCCCCCATCGTCCCCGATCCGGACGCCGCCCGGCCCCTCGCGTCCTCCCTGGCGGCACTGCGGCGGCTGCGGCGGCGCCTGCTCGGCGTCGTCATCCTCAGCGGCCGCGACAGCCGCGACCTGGCGCGGCTGCTCCCGCTCGACGGGCTGAGGCTTCGCGGCGATTACGGCCTGGGTCCGCCGACACCTGAGGAGGCGGCCGCCCTCGACCGCTTCACGGACGACGCCTCGGCCCTGGTCGGCCGGCTGCCGGGCACCGCGGTGGAGACCAAAGCCGGATCCGTCACCCTCCACTACCGGGGAGCGCCCGAGCTGGGACCGCGGCTCTGGGAGGAGGCGCGGGCCATCGCCGAGCGGGAGGGGCTGCGCGCCAGCCAGGGGAGGCTGGTGGTGGAGATCATGCCCGCTCGCGCCGGGAAGGCGCGCGCTCTCGAGGACGAGATCGGGGCGCGGGGGCCGGGTGCGGTGATCTTCGCCGGGGACGACACCGGCGACCGCGGCTGCTTCGAGCTGCTGGCCGGGCTCTCCCTCCCCCACCTGGCGGTCGGGGTCGCCTCGCCCGAGGCGGCTCCGGGGCTGTTCGACGCCTGCGACGTCGTCGTCGACGGCCCGCCGGCCTGGGCCGCCCTGCTCAGTCGTCTGGCCGCGTGGGCGGCGGCGCCAGATCCCGAAGATCGCGGATCTGAGAGCTGATCCAGCGTCCGATGTCGTTGCTGCGGACGGTCCGCCTGATCGCCTGGGCGTTCTGGCGGCGGCGGCCGACCGATGCGGTGAGCGCGGAGTAGAGGCTGTCGCCGGTGTTGTCGACGTCGAACGGATTGATCGAGAAGGCGTGCTCGCCCAGCTCCTCATGGGCTCCGGCGTTCTCGGAGAGGACGAGCGCGCCGTCCCGCTCGTTGACCGTCATCCCCTCCTTGGCGACCAGGTTCATGCCGTCGTAGATGGGGTTGACGAGGAGCACGTCGAATTCGCGGTAGAGGGCCAGCGCGCGGCGCATGTTCTCGCCCAGCTCCAGGCGGATCGGGAGCCACCCGCGGCGACCGAGGCTGGAGTTGATCCGGTGCACGGTGCGCTTGATCGTGTCCAGGTATCGGCGGTAGGCGGTGACGTCCTGCCTCGACGGCTGGAGGAAGGCGTAGAACTGGACCCTGCCCTGGAGGTCGGGGTGGGCCCGGAGCATGCGCTCGTAGGCGAGGAAGCCGCGGATCACGTTCTTGCTGGGGTCGGTCCGGTCGACACGGACGATGAGCTTCTCCGGCCGCTGCTGGCGAAGCGCCTCCAGCTCGGCCCGGACGGCGGGCGCCTGGGCCTGCCGCTGCAGCGACTCGACGTCGATCGAGACCGGGTAGGGCCGGACCCAGACGGCGCGGCCACCGGAGAGCACCGCTCGCTCGCGGTGATCGACGCGGAGCCCGAGCAGCTCCTCGCAGCAGAGCAGGAAGTTGCGCACGTCGAGGGTGGTGTGGAAGCCGATCACATCGTTGGCGAGCAGCCCCTCGACGATCCCCTCCCTCATCTCGGCGGGGATCACCTTCCAGTAGTTGGGGGTGGGCCAGGGCACGTGGATGAACTGCTGCAGCGTCGCCTCGGGCACCAGCTTGCGGATAGCGGGGGGGGCCAGGTAGAGCTGGTAGTCCTGGGTCAGGACCAGCGGTGGGCGGGGCAGGCGTGAGGCGACCTCCGCCACCTTCTCCGCCATGAGGTGGTTGACCTTCACGTAGCCCTCGTACCAGGCGCGCCAGTAGCCGTCGTCGATGAGGGGCTCGTAGGCGATGTCCCACAGATAGTGGTGCAGGAACCAGAGCAGAGGGTTCGAGATCACCGAGTAGTAGCGGCGGTAGGCGTCTGGCTCGGGCACCACGTAGTGAAGCTGAACCGGCCGCTCCGGACCCTGGATCTCCACCGCTGCGCCGGAGCCGGCTCGCTCGCGCTCGGCGGGGGTCCGGGCACAGGCCACCCAATCGGCGCCGGTCGCCTCGACCAGGCCGAGCAGGGCGGTCACGACTCCGCCGGCGCCCTTCCGCATGCTGCCCCTCGGACCCGGGTCGTAGGGCGCGCGGTTGGCGACCACGATCGGCGACCAGGGTGCCAGGACCCTGGCCATGTACTGGTGCATTGTGTCGGGGTTGCGTTGTGACACGACAGCACCTATTCTTACACTCCAGTTGTCACCTACGATTTGCTGCCGTCAGGGAGCTGTGGGGTCGTTCAAGAGTTGAAGAGGAATTACCGTGCTGAGTGAAGCGGTCGACGAGATCCTGAAGAGCCAGGCCAGTGAGCAGCAGAAGCTGCAGCAGCGGACCGGACGCCGGGACGAGGTGCGCCGTCTGGACGCGTGGCTGCAGGTGATCGAGGACCGTCTCGAGCAGGACCAGCGCAAGCTGCCGGAGCGTCTGGTCAAGGAGATCGCCGCCTTCCTCCGCGAGCAGGCGCCGCCCCTCCACCGCGAGTTGCTGCGGGACACCAGCCGAGACGGCGCCCACGCCCTCGATGTGCTCTTCGACGCCCAGGAGCGGCTGCGCGCGCAGCACCAGGTTCAGGGCACGCCCAACCGGCAGGGGGCGGGCCCCGCCTGACCGGTCGCCGGGGACGGGCGGCGCGAGCCGCCGGCCGTGGACGGCGCGCGAGCGTCTGGCAAGCTGTCGCCAGGCGATGGTGCACAAGTCTGCCGACCTGACCCCGAGCCGCCGATGACGGGCGCGAGCGCTCCCCGCCGAGGCCGTCCGGCCCGCCTCTCGCGCGAGCAGATCGTCGACGCGGCCGAGCGCGTGGTGACGACCGAGGGCGTTGAGGCGCTGACCATGCGCCGCGTCGCCGCTCTGCTCAAGAGCTCACCGATGGCGATCTACCGTCACGTTCGTGACCGGGACGAGCTTCTGCTCTGCCTCCTGGACCGCACCGCGGCCCGATTGCCGCACCCCGATCTGCCGGCCGACCCTCGCCAGCGGCTGCTCGTCCTGTGGCGGATCATCCACGACGGTCTGGCCGCGAGTCCGTGGGTGATCGACGTGCTGGTGAAGGGTGACCTGGCCGGCTCCTCGATCCTCTGGGCGATCGAGGAGATCCTCGCCGCCTTCGTGGAGACGGGCCTCTCCCCGGAGCAGGCGGCGGCCGCCTACCGCGTGACCTGGCAATACACCGTCGGCGTCCTCACCATCCGCATCGGTGTCGGGGAGGGCGAGCCGGAGGACCGCCACTTCCAGGCGGACATGATCGCGGCCGCAGATCCCGCCCGGACGCCGATCATCTCGGCGCTCGCCTCGGCCTGGCCGCACCAGTGGGACAACTACGAATACGGCCTCAGCGCTGTCCTCCAGGGCCTCCTACCGCCCCCCTGAGCCTCCCTTGTCCATATTTTGTATACTTGTACTCAATTATGGAGTTGGCGATGGAAGAAGCGGACGTGGTGGTGATCGGCTCCGGCGCTGCCGGGCTCTCAGCGGCCCTCGCCGCATCGACCTCCGGAGCCCGGGTGCTCGTGCTCGAGGCATCGTCCCGCTACGGCGGCGCGACCGCCGTCTCCGGCGGGCAGGTGTGGGCTCCGGCCAACCATCGGATGGCGGAGATCGGCCTCGACGACAGCCTGGAGGCGGCGCTGACCTACTGCGAGGCCGCCGCTCCGGGCCGCGATCGGGGGCTGGTGGAGACGTTCCTGCGATCCGTGCCCGCCGTCGTTCGAAGCGTCGAGAACCTGTCTCCGATTCGGTTCGCCCCCGTCCCCGACTACCCCGACACCTTCGCCGAGCTACCCGGCGGCAGGACCGCTCGCCACGTCGAGGCGCGCCCGGTGCCGGTCGGCGACCTGGGCCCGCTCGATGACCTGCTCTGGCCGGCGCCCTTCGCCCCACCCGTGCTCACCTACCAGGAGGGACTCGAGAGCCGTCTGTTCATCGGTGGGAGCCCGCCGATCGAGCTGATCAGGGAGCGCCTGTCCGAGGGTGTGGTGACCCTCGGTGCGGGGCTGGTGGTTGGACTCCTCCACGCCTGCCGGCAGGCCAGCGTGACCCTGATCCGCGGCTGCCGTGCGGAACGCCTGCTCCAGGACCGGCAGGGCCGTGTCGTCGGAGTCGAGGCGAGGCGGGAGGGATCGACCCGGCCGGTACGCGCCGGCGGCGTCGTGCTCGCCACCGGCGGCTTCGAGCACGACTCCGCGCTGCGGCGGCGCCAGCTGTCCGGGCCGCTGACCCATCCAGTGACGCCTCCGGTCCTGTTCGGCGACGGTCTGCGCATGGCCGGGCGGGCGGGCGCCCAGCTCGCCTACACGGGGGAGTTCTGGTCCTGGCCCGTCTGTCAGGAGCCCGGCCGCTGCTGGCCCGACACGGACGCCACGGCGCGCCCGCAGCTGGCATGGGGTGAGCGGTCGCTACCTCACGTCCTCTGGGTCAACACCTGGGGGAACCGGTTCGTCAACGAGACCAGCCACAACTGCGCCGCCGCCTTCGGGGAGCTCGATCCAAGCACCCACCGCCTGCGCAACCTTCCGGCATGGGCCGTCGGCGACGCCCAGTTCCGGGGGAGATATCCGGTCGCCGGCACTCCGCCCGCCTCGCCCCTGCCGGACTGGCTGCCGCAGGCCGCCAGTGTCCGCGACCTGGCCGGTTCCCTGGGTGTCGATGCGGCGGTCCTGGAGCGCACGGTGAGCCGCTTCAACGCGATGGCCGCGAGGGGGCGGGATGAGGACTTCCAGCGGGGTCAGAGCCGCTATGAGCGGGCCATGGGCGATCCCGACGCCCCGCACCCCAACCTCGGACCCGTTTGCGAGCCGCCGTTCTTCGCGCTCCCCGTGCATCCGGGCGCGGTGGGGACCAAGGGCGGACCGCTCACCGACGCGGCCGCGTGCTGGACTGGGCGGGCTCGCCCATCCCCGGTCTTTACGCCGCCGGCAACGCCGCCGCCGCCGTCTTCGGCCCGGGGACGATCGCCGGCGGCCTGACCATCGCCTCCGCCCTCACCTGGGGGTGGATCGCGGGCGGCGACGCCGCCGCGGCGTCCTGAGCTCGACGTCGGGGCGGCGCCGGACCGCATCCGTACCATGCGCGGGACCTCGTCGCCGGGCTCCGATCCCAGACTCCGTCGTGAGGTGAGGGGCGACCGGCCGGCGAGCTCCTGATTCACTCGGCGTGACCCTGCTCACGCAGGAGCTGGTCCTCAACGCTGCGGAGCGGGCTGCGCGCCGGTTCAGGTCGCGCTCAGGGCCGGGCGCTGAACGGACGGCTGGGCCGTCTGATCATCCACCGTGGCCGGGGATGAAGAAGAACGAGATCCCCATGATCAGGTAGGCGCCGAGCAGCTGCATGCCCTCCAGCCAGCTGCTGCGCCCGTCCATCGTGGCGAAGGCCGTGATCACCGTGGCCAGGCCCACCGCGGCGACCTCCAGCGCCGAGAACATGAAGTTCATCGGATGGCCGAGCAGGATGCTGATGAAGACCAGGAGGGGGGCGACGAACAGGGCGACCTGGCTGGAGGAGCCGAAGGCGATCTCGAGCACCACGTCGACCTTGTTGCGGATCGCGAAGAGCACCGCCGCCGAGTGCTCCGCGGCGTTGCCGACGATGGCGATGACGAAGACGCCGATGAAGATGCGGGAGATACCGAGGGCCGCCACCGTCGGCTCCAGCGAGCCGACCAGTAGCTCGGAGAGGAAGCCGACCACGATCGCCGAACCCGCCAGTCCGAGAACCGATCGCGGAAGCGACCATGTCGGGGCCTCCTCGGGTGCGGCGGAGTGAAACAGGTGCCGGTGGGTGACGTGGCTGAAGACCAGGTTGCCCACGTAGAGGCAGATCAGGACCGCCGCCACGACGGTGCTGACGATCGTGTCCTGGAAGGCGGTGTCGTGGGTGGTGAGGCCGAACAGCGTGGGCATGAGCAGGCCGGTCACCGCCATCAGCAGCGAGGCGGCATGGGTCGCCGCCGCGCGGGCCGAGAACCGCTGGGTCTTGAAGCGGATCCCGCCGGCGAGCAGGGAGGCGCCCAGCACCAGGATCAGGTTGCCGATGATCGACCCGATCAGCGCCGCCTTGACCACGGTGATCTCGCCGGCCGCGATGAGCAGGACCGAGATGATCAATTCGGGGATGTTGCCGAAGGTGGCGTTGAGCAGGCCGCCGACCCGAGGTCCGGTCCGCATCGCCAGCTCGTCGGTGGACTTGGAGATCAGAGCGGCCAGCGGCACGATGCTCAGGCACGCCGTACCGAAGACCACAACCGGGAGGTGCCAGACCAGGTCGGCCAGCAGCGCCAGCGGGATGAAGATCAGTAGCCAGTAGACGCGGGGGCGAAGGTATTTCGACATAGCTGGGGCCCTACGATGTGACTCACAGTGTCGGACATTCCCCACCTCGAACACGTCCTCGTGGTCGCCGACGAGGGTGTCGCACGGGTCGTGCTCAACCGCCCCGACCAGAGAAACGCCCTCTCCGACGGCATGGTCGGCGACCTGCTCGCGGCGCTGAGGTGGTCGGCGGCCGAGTCCGGCGTGCGGGTGGTGGTGCTGACCGGCGCGGGCGAGCGGGCCTTCTGCGCCGGGGCCGATCTGGGCAGCTTCGAGCAGGAGGTGCCCGAGCTGGAGCGCCATGCCCGTCGCCTGCCCCTGGCCGAGCTCCTCTCGCTCATGCCCCGCCTCGGCAAGCCCATCGTCGGCCGGATCAACGGGCACGCACTCGCCGGCGGCTTCGGGCTCGCCTGCTCCTGCGACCTGCTCGTCGCCGCGGCCGGCGCCACCTTCGGCACGCCCGAGGTGAACGTCGGGGTCTGGCCGGCGATGATCCAGGCGGTGCTGGCCCGCAACCTCCCGCGTAAGGCACTCCTGGAGATGATGCTGCTGGGCCAGCGCTGGAGCGCTGGGCGGCTGGAGGCGATGGGTGTGGTCAACCGCGTCGCCGGATCGGTCGAGGAGCTCGACGCGATCACCGCCGAGGTGGCGGGGGCGATCGCGGCCAAGGCGCCGGTGGCGGTCGGGCTCGGCCGCGACTCCTTCTACCGGCAGCAGGACATGGAGTTCCACGCCGCCCTCGACTATCTCCGCGACCAGCTCTCCCTGATCAGCCTCAGCCAGGACGCCCGCGAGGGTGCTCGGGCCTTCCTGGAGAAGCGTCAGCCACACTTCGAGGGACGATGAGCGACACCGATCCAGACCGGCATCGCCGGCTGCGGGAGCAGGCGCTGGCCGGCGTCGCCCGCGCCGTGCCCAAGCTGCGCAGCCAGAACAAGCTGACGGTCAGGGAGCGCCTCGACGCACTCCTCGACCAAGGCTCGCTGATCGAGGACGGGCTCTTCGCCAACGTCCTCGCCGACGGCCTGCCCGCCGACGGCGTCGTCACCGCCCTGGGCCGGATCGAGGGCCGGCAGGTCGCGGTCATGGCCAACGATCCGACCGTCAAGGCGGGGTCATGGGGCGCGCGGACGGTGGAGAAGATCCTGCGCATCCAGGAGACCGCGGAGCGCATGCGGGTGCCCATGCTCTACCTGGTCGACTCCGCCGGCGCACGGATCACCGACCAGCTGGACATGTTCCCCGGCCGGCGCCACGCGGGCCGCATCTTCCGCAACCAGGTCCACCTCTCAGGGCGCGTGCCCCAGGTCTGCCTGCTCTTCGGTCCCTCGGCGGCCGGGGGCGCCTACATCCCCGCCTTCTGCGACGTCGTGGTCATGGTCGAGGGCAACGCCTCGATGTACCTGGGCTCGCCCCGGATGGTGGCGGTGACGGTCGGCGAGCAGGTCTCACTGGAGGAGCTCGGCGGCGCTCGCATGCACTGCTCGGTCAGCGGCTGCGGCGACTTCCTGGTCGCCGACGACCGGGAGGCGATCGAGCTGTGCCGGCGCTACCTGGGCTACCTGCCGCCGTCCGGCGTCGAGCTCCCACCCCGGGCGGAAACCGTCGACGCCCGGACGCGCACCCCGATCAGCGAGATCATCCCCGCCGACGCCCGGCGCGGCTACGACATGCGCCGCGTGATCACCGGTCTCGTCGACGAGGGCTCCTGGCTCGAGGTCAAGGCGCTGTTCGCGCGCGAGCTTCTGACCGGCTTCGCCCGCCTCGGCGGCCTCAGCGTCGGCATCATCGCCAACCAGCCGATGCAGAAGGGCGGCGTCCTCTTCGTCGACAGCGCCGACAAGGCGGCCCGCTTCATCTGGCTCTGCGACGCCTTCAACGTGCCCCTGCTCTTCCTCGCCGACGTGCCCGGCTTCATGATCGGCACCGACGTCGAGCGCCAGGGCATCATCCGCCACGGGGCGAAGATGCTGACCGCCGTCGCCGAGGCGCGGGTGCCCAAGATCTCGGTCATCGTCCGCAAGGCGTACGGTGCCGGCCTCTACGCCATGTCCGGACCCGCCTACGACACCGACTGCGTGATCGCCCTGCCCTCGGCGCAGATCGCGGTGATGGGCCCCGAGCCGGCCGTCAACGCCGTCTTCTTCAACCGGCTGCAGGAGCTGCCGGAGGCGGAGCGGGCGGCGAAGCGCGCCGAGCTGGAGGAGGAGTACCGGCGTGACGTCGACCTCTACAAGCTCGCCTCCAACCTGATCGTGGACGACGTCGTCGATCCGGAGGCCCTGCGCGGGCAGCTGATCGCCCGCTTCCACGCCTACCTCGATCGCTACCGGCCGGATGGCCTGACGGGGCACGGGGTGCCCCCGGTGTGACGCCGCTCCAGGGCCGCCGGATCGAACTCCGCGAGTTCACGCTCGAGGACGTCGACGCCGTCGTCGCCTGGAGCGGCGACCCCGCCGTGACGCGTCACCTGACCTGGGAGGACGGGGGTCGCGGCAGCGCCCTGAGCTTCCTCCGCTATCTGATCGGCGAATCCACCCGCCAGCCCCGCCAGGCCTTCGAGCTGGCCATGGTCGAGCTCGAGTCGGGCGAGGTCGTCGGCGCCGCCGGGATGCGCGTGCGCAACTGGCAGCACCGCCGTGCCGACGTCGGCTACGTGCTGCGCCGCGACCGCTGGGGCCGCGGCTACACAACCGAAGCGGTGGGGCTGCTCATCGAGCTCGGCTTCGAACTGGGGATGCACCGGATCGAGGCCACCTGCCATCCCGACAACCGGGCGTCGGCGCGGGTCATGGAGAAGAACGGGATGCGCTACGAGGGCCGGCTGCGCCACCTGCACCACGTGCGCGGTGAGTGGCGCGACTCGCTCCTCTACGCGATCGTCGCCGGCGACGCCCCGGACTGACGGGCCGGCGACGCGTCGGACGGCCGCCATCAATCACTGGACGGAGGAAAGATGACGATGAAGAAGCGGTGGGCGTTCGCGGTGATCGGCTTCGATCACATGCACGCGGGGGACTTCATCCGGACCATCCTCAGCAGTGACCGTGCCGAACTGGCCGGCGTGTGGGACGGCGAGCCGGAACGACTCACCGCCGTGGCGGACGATCTCGGCCTCCCGGCCAGGCTGCGATTCCCCGACGTCGACGACCTGATCGGTGAGGCGATCGACGTCGCCGTCGTCTGCTCGACGACGAGGGATCATCCCCACTGGGTCGGCCGCCTCGCCGCCGCCGGCATCAACGTGATCGTCGAGAAGCCCTTCGCGACGGAGCTCGGCGACGCGGACGAGATGATCGCGGCGGCGGAGAGGTCCGGGGTGCTGCTCGCCGTCAACTGGCCCCTCGCCTGGTACCCCCCGCACCGCACCACCGAACGCCTCATCCGGGAGGGGACGATCGGAGAGGTCCGCGAGATCCACTACTACGACGGGAATCGAGGGCCGCTCAGGCACCTGCACGACAAGAGGGAGGTCGACCCCGCCGCGAACGCGGCCTCGAAGCGGGCCACGTGGTGGTACCAGGAGGCCGCGGGCGGAGGCTCGCTCCTCGACTATCTCGGCTACGGGGCGACGCTGAGCACCTGGTTCCGTGCCAACGAGCTGCCCACGTCGATCACGGCGCGGACCCATGTCCTGCCCGGCGACGAGGTCGACGAACAGTCCGTGGTCATCGCCTCCTTCGCCGGCGGCCTCTCGACCTTCCACACTCGCTGGGGCACCTTCACCGATCCCTGGACCCATCAGCCCCAGCCTCTCTGCGGCTTCGTCGTCGCCGGCTCGCGCGGGACGATCTCCAGCTACGACTACCGGGACCACATCACCCTGCAGACGGAGGAGCACCCCGAGGGCGTGCGGCTCCCCGTCGACGAGCTCGCCCCGGAGAACCGCAACGGCGTCGAGCACGTCATCGCGGCGCTGGAGGGCGGCGGCGGGCTCACCGGCCCGCTCTCACCCGTGGTTTCGCGGATCGGCCAGCGCATCGTCGACTCCGCCCGCGAGAGCGCGCGGCTGGGTCGGACGGTCGAGCTCCTCGACGCCCGCACCGAGGGAGAGGAGGCGCCCGTATGACGATCGCCGAGATCCCGTACCTGCCGCGCGACCCGGTGGCCTATTCACCGGGGATCGGCATCATCGGGTGCGGCAACATCAGCGGCAAGCATCTGGCCGCCTACCGGGCAGCGGGCTATCGCGTGCTGATGCTCTGCGACGGACGCATCGAGAAGGCGCGGGGAAGACGCGACGAGTTCTTCCCCGAGGCCGGGGTCACCACCGACCATCGAGAGCTTCTGGCTCGGACCGATGTCGAGGTGGTCGACATCGCGACCCACGTGGACGTCCGCCCCGGGCTGGTTCGCGACGCGCTCCGGGCCGGGAAGCACGTCCTCAGCCAGAAGCCCTTCGTCTCCGATCTGGAGGAGGGCGAGGCCCTCGCCGGTCTCGCCGACTCGGTCGGCCGCGTCCTCGCCGTCAATCAGAACGGGCGGTGGGCTCCCCACTTCTCCTTCCTACTGTCGGCCGTGCGATCCGGGATCGTCGGGACGCTCTCCTCGGCGGACTTCGAGCTCTACTGGCCGCATGACGTCGACGTGAGCGGTCATCCGGTCTTCTCGCAGATGAGCGACCTCATCCTGTACGACTTCGGCATTCACTGGTTCGACGTCGTCGCGCAGCTGTTCGCCGGTTCGGAGCCGGCGACCAGCGTCTACGCGACGCTGGGCCGCACCCAGGGGCAGGCGATCCCCGTACCCACCTCGGCACAGGTCGTGATCCAGTACCCCGCCGCATCGGCGACCATCCTGCTGCGGGGCTCGAGCCATCGCGCCCGCAGCGGTGGCTATCGCGTCGACGGCACCGGCGGCACCCTGATCCACGCCGCTCCCGACGAGCTCGGCGGCCCCTCCGTCTCCCTCAGGACGGATGCCGGCGAGGAGTCGGTCGCCCTCAGCGGCCACTGGTGGGAGAACGGCATGCACGGCACGATGGGAGAGCTCCTCGCCGCGATCGAGGCCGGCCGCCTCCCCTCCAACGAAGCCAGGACCGCTCTGCCTGGACTGGCGCTGTGCTTCGCCGCGATGGCGTCGGCGAAGTCGGGCGTTCCGGTCGACCCTCGCACCATCAGGCGCCTGCCGGTATAACCTCCTCCGGCTCCGGATCGACGCCTGCGGTGACCTGAACCAGGTGCCCGCGCGGCCACCTCAGCCGGCGGAGGAGGGTCGGGTCAGCCGCGGCTGGTGACGGGGTCGGCCGGCGCCTGGGTCGGCCGGACCGCGCCCCTCTCGCCGCGGCGCCGGGGACGGACCACCCGGAGGTAGTTGGCGCCGAAGTAGGAGCCCACGACGAGGACGCCGGAGACGGCCATGGCGATCAGGGTCTCCCAGTTGGGGAAGAGTGAGAACCAGGTGCCCATCCAGTCCGGCCAGACCGGGTTGCCGGGCAGCAGGGTGGTCGTCATCCACTGGGCCAGCTGCATCTCGTTGATCTCCTCGCCGACCATGACCAGGAGGACCAAGCCGAGCATGATCCCGGTCAGCACCAGCATCCGCTTGTAGGGCAGCCGGTGATGGCCGACGAAGGTGATGGTCCCGACCGCCCCGGTCAGGAGGAGCCCGATCGCCGCGCCCGCCGCCACCGCCCAGATGCCGGCCTCGAGGCGCCAGCTCTGGAGGAAGAGGACGACCTCGAAGCCCTCCCGGTAGACGGAGGCGAAGCCGAGCAGGCCGAGCCCGAGCAGCAGCTTCTGACGGGCGTCGCCGGGCAGATGCATCAGCCGGCGCTTCTGTCGGTTGTGGACCTGGATCCACCCGGTCCAGTAGATCTTGTGGAAGAACCAGTTCATCACCACCAGCAGGACGACCACCGCCAGCCAGCCGGTCGCGGCCTGAATCTGGTATTCGGGCAGGTTGACCTGGTTGAGGATGGCGACGACGATGAACCAGGTGGCGAGGGTGACGATGAGGCCGATGACGCCGCCGGCCGCGACCGGGCGCCGCTGGAAGGCGTTGGCCCCGGCCATGCTCGCGGTGATCGCGCTCAGGACCAGGATCATCTCCAGGCCCTCCCGGAAGACGAGGATGCCGGCGCCGATGACGGCGGCCAGCGGCGTCATGTGGCGCCGGATCGCGGGGTCTGTCGGATCCGGGTTGCCGGCCGCGGCCAGCGCCGCCCAGAGAAGGGCCGCCACCACCGCCAGAGCCAACACGACGATCAAGGTTCCGCCGGCGATCTTCGCGATCGCCCGCCATCGCTGCCCCGTCACTCCCACCTGCTCCTGAGTCAGTTCGCGGATGCCGCTTAGTCTACGCAAACAGAACGGTTAGCCGCCACTAACGAAGTCGGTTGCGACCAGCAAACCCGCCCTGTAATCGATGCTACGCGATCCGCTCGACTCGGCGCTCAGGGGGCGAAGGAGACCTCCTCCTCATCGCCGTCCCAGAGGATGGTGGTGCGCGCCGGCTCGGTCCGAGCCACCACCCGGCCGCGGCGCAGGACCAGCCGGCGGCGCGGCATCAGGCGGAGCGCCTCGGCCTCGCTGGGGGCGTCGAAGACGACCAGGCTGGCCGGCTCGCCCTCCATCAATCGGGGCGGCGCCAGCCCCAGCACCCGCGCCGGGTCGGTGGTGATCATGGCGAGCAGCCGGCGAAGCTCGGAGGCGCCGCTCATGTGGCCGAAGTGGACGAGCACGAAGGCCGCCTGCAGCGGGTCGGCACAGCCCAGCGGGTACCAGGGATCCATCACCGAGTCGTTGCCGATGGCGACGGTGATCCCAGCCTGCTGCAGCTCCTTGATCCGGGTGTGGCCCCGCCGCACCGGGTAGGCGTCGAAGCGGCCCTGCAGCACCGAGTTGTCGAGCGGGTTGGTGACCATCGTCATCCCCGCCCGGGCCAGGTTGGCGATCAGGCGCGAGGCGTAGGCCTGGCCGTACGAATGCATGGCGGTGGTGTGGCTGGCGGCGACCCGCCCGCCCATCCCCCGCCGGATCGTCTCGGCGGCCATCACCTCGACGAAGCGGGAGTGCTCGTCATCGGTCTCATCGCAGTGGATGTCGACCATCAGGCCGTGCTCGGCGGCCAGCTCGAAGGCGAACCGGACCGACTCGACGCCCATCTCCCGGGTCAGCTCGAAGTGGGGGATGCCGCCGACGACGTCGGCGCCGATGGCGACCGCCCGGCGCATCAGCTCGGCGCCGCCCTCGAAGGAGAGGATCCCCTGCTGGGGGAAGGCGACCAGCTGCAGGTCGATCTGGTCCCTCACCTCCTCGCGGAGCTCGACCAGCGCGCGCAGGGCGGTCAGCTCCGGGTCGCAGACGTCGACGTGCGCGCGGACGTGCTGGACGCCGTTGGCCAGCTGCCAGCGCAGGACCCGGCCCGCCCTCCGCTTGACGTCCTCCGCGGTCAGGTCGCGGACGCGCTCGCCCCAGATCGCGATGCCCTCGAACAGGGACCCGCTCTCGTTGGGCCGGGGCTGGCCGACCGTCAGCACCGCGTCGAGGTGCAGGTGGGGCTCGACCAGGGGCGGCGTGACCAGCGCCCCGCCCACGTCGACGACCTCCCTGGCGGAGGGCTCGGGGACCGCCAGCAGACCTGACCGGACGCCCAGATCGCGGGGTTCGGACTCGCCCAGGACCCGGCAGTTTCGCAGCAGGAGATCGAGCACCGGGTCAGGTTACCGTCACGTGATAGCGGCTCTGTACCGCCCCGTACACTTGAGGTTCCAAGGTATCCAGCGAAGGGAGCGAGAAAGCGCATGTCCGATGTGGTCCAGGTCGATTCCTCCGTTCCCGTCCGCGAGGGGACGTACGGGGACAGTGTGGTTCAGATCGAGCCGGGCGGGATCGAGTACATCCCCGACGAGGAGCGGCACGGCCGGCCGCTCCAGCTCTTCGCCACCTGGGTCTCCCCCAACCTCGAGTTCGCGACCATCTACGTCGGCGTGATCGGCGTGGCCGTCTTCGGCGGCTCCTTCTGGGAGGTCGCCCTGGGCCTGATCCTGGGCACCGCGCTGG
>DATAXV010000130.1:0-24532 GCA_036272915.1 Candidatus Dormiibacterota bacterium | reverse complement strand
GGTCTGGATGGTGCTCGCGTCGGGCAGGTAGTAGGGCGTGGCCACCTGGACCGTCGTCTTGTCGGCAAGCGTCGCCAGGATCGACTGGATCGGCTCGTCCGTCTTCACCCACTTCGCGCTGGCCGCCCCCGTGTAGGCGGGGACCAGCCCCGACTGCTCCGCGTAGTAGCCGCCGGCCGCGGAGCTGGCCAGGTAGGCCGCGAACTGGAAGGCCTGATCCGGGTACTTCGATCCCTTGAAGACTTGGGAGGTGACGTAGGCGCCGGGCTGGACCACGTGCTTGCCGCTCGCCAGCGCGGGCATCGGCAGGGCGCCGACCGCCGCTTGGCCCAGCGCCTGCACATGCTGCGGGTAGGAGCCGAGGTTGTGGAAGATCATGGCCGCGTGGCCGGCGTCGAACTCGGCGACCATCTGCGGATAGGCGTTGCTGATGTCACCCTTCGACGTCTGCTTCCCGTACAGCGAGGCGACCTTCTCGATCACGGCGACGGCGGCCGGCTGATCGAAGGTCGAGCGGCCCTTGGCGTCGAAGTACGTGCTGATGCCCGACTCGGCGAAGATCCAGCTCTGGAGCAGCCCGACGCTGCCGCTGCCGCCCCGCATGCCGAATCCGAAGACGCTGCTGGACGCGTCGGTGAGGGCCGTCGCGATCTTGTAGAAGTCCGCCCAGTTCTCCGGCGCCTTGAGGTGGTGCTGGTCGATCCAGTCCTTGCGGTAATAGAGGATGTTGGCGTCACCGGCGACGGGGAGCGCGTACAGCTTGTGGTCGGGGGCCAGCAGCCGCATCGAGCTGATCGCCGACGCCGGAATGTCGCGCTTGTCCGACCATGCGGAGAACCGGCTGTCCAGCGCCAGCAGCCCCTCCTGAGCGACAAGGGAGGAGATGTAAGCGTTGGTGGTGTTGGCCACGTCCGGGACCGCGCCGGCGGCGATCGCCGCCTGGATCTTCTCCTCCTGCTCGGCGATGGGGAGGCCGACGTAGTTGACGGTGATGTTGGGACTGATCTTCTTGAAGCGCTTGATCAGCTCCTGGTAGATCGGCGTGCGCGTCGGCCCCGCGTTGGTGTCCCAGAAGGAGATGGTCGCCTTCTCGTTGGACGGGGCGCCGGCCTTGGCCGCGGTGCTCGGGGCATTCCCGCACGCGGCGAGCAGCGCCGGCCCGGCCACCGCCGCCCCGGTCAGCGCCAAACCGCGGCCGAGGAAGGCTCGACGATCCATGCTGCGCGAGTTGGCGTCGGTCATCTTGCTTGTTCTCCAGCTGAGGGCCGCCGTCCGGTGGCGGCCGAATAGGCCATCGCATGGGCCTCCCGAATGACGGGAAGCAGCCGCTCCGGCCCGACGATCACGTTCCCGTGGGCCGGCGCGATCATGTTCGGGGCGAGCTCCGCGACCAGCGCGTCGACCTGCTCGAACACCGGCTCGAAGTCGACGTAGCGGGTCCAGTACAGGGCGGATCGGGTGATGAACGCGGCCTGCTCGACGCTCGGCGCGATCGCCAGCTCGTCCGAGGTCAGCCAGCACTGGCCGGGGCCGTGCGGGGTCCCCCCGGCCACCCAGGCGGGGGGGTTGTGCACGTAGGAGAAGCCGTCGGCCACGAACAGGATCCGCCGGGCCGGCTCGAATCCCCACAGCGTGTTGGGCAGGTCCTTGATCAGCGCGTCGCGGAAGACGAACTCATGGCCACCGCCGAGATCGATCCTGGTGCCCGGCTCCGCCATCACCAGGCGGTCCGCGAGCCGTGGGTAGTAGAGGTGGTAGTCGCGGGCGTCGCCGACCAGCCTGGCCTCCGGATACTTTCGAAACAGCCGCTCGATGTTCCCGGCGTGCGGCAGTTCGGGGTGGCTGGGGGCGACCCAGTCGAGCGGCCGGCCCTCCAGCAGCTCATCGAGCACCGGCTCGAGCACGGTCCAATGCTCGGGGTTCCCGGAGTCGAAGAGGAGCGATCGATCGCGGCCGCGGATGAGATAGGCGTTGGCGTGGATGTGCACCGCGGCGTCGCTGCTCACGACCTTGCCCTGGGTGTCGCGCATGAGGCATCCGCCGACCCAGAAGACCCCGTCCGCGATCGGCCGGTAGTGAACCCGGTCACAATCCAGAGCCATCTCTCAGGCGCTTCTCTTCATCCGGTCGCGCTCGCTGCCGGCGGCCAGGTCGGACAGCAGGGAGAGGACGAACCGGTGGTGCGCCTCGATTGCCTCGCGGCCACGCAGGACCAGTCCGTGGGTCGGCGCGATCACGTCGATCTCGTGGTCGGCGAAGATGCCCTCGAGGATCTCGATGAGCGGGCGCGTGTCCGCGCTCACCAGCCAGCGGAACTTGGCCAACATGTGCGCCCGCGCGGAGGCGGGATCGAACTCGGCCGATCCCAGGATCCGCTGGTCGGCCCCGGGCGCGTTCATGGTGTGGCCGAAGGAATCCGACGTGAACAGCGTGCGGGACTCCGGATCGTAGAGCCAGTAGGTGGTGAGGATCCGGAGCGAGGGGGCCAGCACCTCGAGCTGCCCGGAGCCGCCGAGGTCGAGCCGGCTGCCGATGGCGATGCGGTGGATCGGGACCCTGCGGCCGGAGCCGAGCGAGGTCACGCTGTCGAAGGCGTCGAAGGGGTTGGTGTTCCCGCCGGTGTAGATGGCGTCGATGGCGAAGGCCTCGGAGAGTGCCGTGAGGTTGCCGACGCAGTCGAGCTCCGACCGGGTCAGGAAGATCCGCAACGAGAGGCCGGGCGGGAGCAGGTCCCGGATCTGCGCCACTATCGCCTCTCGGTGATAGGTGAGTCCGGTGTCCACCAGCAGGGCGACGCGATTGGTGCGCAGGAGATAGCAGCTGACCGGCTGGCTACCCCTCGCCGTATCGGGCGCCCATGACACGCGCCCGTCGATCGGCACACTGCCGCCGAGGGCATACAGCCTGTCCGGCACCACCTCGACCGGGCCCTCCGACGTCATCGCGGTCCTCCATGAACTCCACGCGCCCCGGTGTCGAACCCGGGGTTCACCACAGGCCGCCCGCCGAACCCCCGGCGGCGACCTCCGTCCCGAATAATGGGACACATTCCCAAAACTCGGGACACCATCGGCAGGCTAGCACATGTCCGCCGTCCACGCAATTCCGCCCACCGCACTTGGCGGATCCAGCCGAAAAGCGTCAGATCTGACCTCGGGCGTGACGATCACGGCGGCGCCCATCGCGGTGCTCGCCGCCCGCCCGCGACGCCGGTGTGGCGCAACGTCGGCAGGCCGCGAGCCACGGCGCCCGGATCCAGGCGAACCCGCCCACCGCCGCAACGCCGGGCGCCGCCAGACTCCGGTCCTGGGAGCCTGTTGACCGGACTCTGTGAACCCTCTACAGTCCGGTTATGAGTGAGGAAACGGTAGGCCGTCCCGGCGGTTTCCTGGCCGCCCTCGACACCCGCCACGTCGGCGGTTTCTACGTGTACCTCGCCGTTCTGGCGACGATCGGCGGTTTCCTGTTCGGCTACGACACCGCCAACATCGGATCAGCCCTGCCGTTCCTGCCCTTCAACCTTGGTGCGATCGGCATCGGCATCGTCGTCAGTGGCGCCTCGGTCGGTGCCGCCGTCGGCGCGATCTCCGCAGGTCCGGTGACCGACCGCTTCGGCCGCAAGTACCTGCTGATCCTGGACTCCGCGATCTTCGCGCTCGGCGCCATCCTGTCCGCCGTGGCCTGGAACGCCGCGGTGCTGGACGTCGCGCGCATCGTCATCGGGCTGGCCATCGGCGCCGACTCGGCGATCGCGACCGCGTACATCTCGGAGTTCGCTCCCAAGAACCGCCGCGGCTCGCTCTCGATCATCCAGCAGTGGATGATCACGGTCGGCATCCTCGTCGCCTACATCATCGCGGTGATCGTGCTCGAGGTGGCACCGCACGCGACGTCCAACGTCGACTGGCGCCTCCTGCTCGGGCTCGGCGCGATCCCCGCCCTGGTCTCCCTGGCACTCCGCGCGCGGATGCCGGAGTCGCCCAGGTGGCTGCTCCTGCAGGGGCGGAACGAGGACGTCAAGCACGCCCTTCACAAGCTGGGGATGGAGGTCACGGACCAGCAGGTCACGGAGGAGGTCGCGGCGGTTCGCGCGCAGGTCGCCGCCGGCAGCGTGCGGTCGCGCTTCACACCCGCCGTGCGCCGGGCCCTGATCGTGATCTGCGTCTGGTTCACGTTCCAGCAGATCACCGGCATCAACGTCGCCTTCTATTACGGCCCACACCTGCTGATGCCCTACTTCGTCGGCCCGCACACCAGCGCCGTGCAGGCCGAGGTCTCCGGCGTTCTGGCCGCCACCGTCCTGGCCATCGTCAATGTAATCTCGACGTTCTTCGCCTTCCGCTACATCGACAGGGTGGGCCGCCGTCTCCTCGGCATGGGCGCCTACACCGGGATGTTCGTCTTCCTCCTGGTCGGCGCCGCCGGCGCCGCCTACCTCCACGGGGTGGCGCAGCTGATCCTGATCATGGTCGGGTTCGCCCTCTTCATCGCCTGCTTCGCGATCGGCGTGGGTGGAACCGGCTGGCTGCTCCAGGGAGAGGTCTTCCCGACCTCGGTCAGGGGCACGGCGGCCTCGATCGGCGCCACCGTGGACTGGCTGGCCAACTATGTCCTGGTACTGGTGTATCCGATCGCGTCGGCGGCGCTCGGCCTGCCCTGGGTGATGGTCATCTTCGCCGTGCTCTGCGTGTTCGCCGTCCTCTTCATCAACCGGTTCGTGCCGGAGACCAAGGGGTTGGCGGCCGACGACGTGATCAAGCTCTTCGACGGGCCCGTGAAACGGACTCGACCGAGTACGCCGAGTACGCCGCAACCGACCTGACGTCGACCCTGGCCACGGTCCGCTGAGGGACCGTGGCCAGGTGCGGCGGCGGGCTCCGGCCTCTCGGGGCGACCCGAGCCGAACCAGCGCCGGCCACCTACATGGCGGGGACCTTGTCGAGGAAGCCGAGGACCACGGCGAGACGCCCCTGCTGATCGCACTCGGCCACGTCGAAGCCGACCACGATCGGCTCCTCACCCGGCGTGCCCAGCTCCCAACCGAACCGTGCCTGCTGGTGGTGGGCGTCGACCGGACCGGCGAGCCGGAAGGTGATGCCCGAGAACTGCTTCTGGGCCGCCTCCACGGTGTCGTTGATGGCGGCCCGTCCCTCGACCGAGGTCAGCGGGTCGACGTACCGTCCGGTCGCGCTCCAGAGCTCCTCGATGAGGCGCCGGCGAGCACCGCCATCGACTTCGTTCCACATCGCGATGTACCTGTCGACGATCTGCGGGAAGTCATCCATCTGCTCTCTCCTGCTGCTACCGGTGAACCTGTTTGTAGAGCAGTCTGTCGAGGCGAATCCGGCAAGTCGATTACGTGCGACGTAGGGCTCCCCGTGGCCGTCCGGCCCCGGGCGGCGCGCCGAGCGAGCTCGGATCTCGATGCCAGCGGACAGGCTGACCGCTCGCCGCGCCGGCCGGTGAACGGCCGGATCAGGAGAGGAGGGCCGCGACCCTCTCACCGACGACGGCGGCCGGGATGTTGGTGTTTGCGCGCGGCACCACCGGCATGATCGAGCAGTCGGCCACATGCAACGACTCGATCCCGTGGACGGCGGCACGCGAGTCCACGACCGCCCCCGGATCGCTGGCGGGGGCCATCTTGCAGGTCCCGACCGGGTGGAAGTAGTGCTCGCAGGTGGCGCCGGCGTAGGCCTCCATCTGCTCCTGTGACTGGACGCCGGCGCCGGGGGTCCGCTCGCCGCCGAGGAGGATGGCGTAATCAGGGTGGGCGGCGATCCGCCGCGCCGTCCTGAGGCCGTCCACCAGCACCCGCAGGTCCTCCCCCTCAGGATCGGAGAGGTATCGGTGGTCGATCACCGGGCTGGCCTCCGGGTCCGGGCCGGTCACGCGCAGGTGCCCTCGGGACCGCGGTGTCAGGCAGGCGACCTGCAGCACCCACCTCCAGCCGCCCACCCCCTCCGGATCCGACGTGCAGTAGGTGAACACGTGGAGGTCGAAACCGCGCTCGCAGCGCGAGGAGCGGACCTTGGCGATGGCCTGCTCGTCCGGCGCCCAGTGCTGCCGGGCGAAGGCGTCGGTCTGCGCGCGGAGCTCGGCCGTCCCCTCCAGCACCAGGTAGATCGAGGGGTGATCGTGCAGGTTCCGGCCCACCCCGGGGAGCTCGTGGACGGTCCTGATCCCGGCGCGGGCCAGATCCCCCGGATCACCGATGCCAGAGCGCTGGAGCACGGCGGGCGATCCGTAGGTTCCCCCGGCGAGGACGACACGGTCCGCGCCCACCAGCCGGGTCTCGCCACGCAGCGCGATCGACACGCCCCGGCAGCGCCCGCCCTCCAGCGCGACCCGATCGACCAGGGCGTCGCCGAGGACGGTCAACCCTCGCCGGCCGCGGACCCGGTCGAGGTAGGCGATGGAGGTGTTCCAGCGCACCCCGTCGTCGATGTTGGCGGGGTTGGCGCCCACCCCCTCGTCCTCGTCCACGTCGTTGAGGTCCGCGACCCGCGGGATCCCGACCGCCGCCGCGGCGTCGATGAACCCTCCGTGGAACGGCGTCATCTCCTCGGGACCGAAGATGCGCACCCGGAGCTGCTGTGACGCGCGGCGGAAGTAGGGCAGGAGGTCGTCGGTGCCCCATCCCTCGTTGCCGAGATCGCGCCACCCGTCATAGTCGAGCCGGCTGCCCCAGATGGCGGCGCAGCCGTTGTGCGCCGAGCAGCCGCCGATCACCCTGGCGCGGCCGAACCTGACCGTGCGGTCGGAGTACGTGTCCCCGCTGTCGTAGCCCCAGTCATGGCTGAGGGGTAGGCGCAGGGCGTCGAGCAGAGGGCCCGGCCAGCGGCTCTCGGAGCGGTGCCCGTAGTCCGGGCCGGCCTCGAGCAGGAGGACCTCGTCGCCCGCCTCGACGAGGCGGGCGGCCAGCGCCGCTCCGGCGGTCCCGCCCCCGACGACGACCGTCGACGCACCCACCGGCAGATCAGACGCGCTCAGTGAAGGCACTTCAATGCCCCTCCTCATGCTCCACAGATGGGGTGGCGCTGACCGACTGTTGACGGCCCTTCCTCGATGATGCCATGACCTCGCCCAAGAGTCATGTACGGACACTGTTCAGACGCGGGTTCGTAGTCCTGGCCAGGGAGGTTTCGATCACGGCGGATCATCGTCCCAGCGATGACGAGTTCGTACGTCGGTGCGGTCACAGACCCAAGCGGCGACGTTCCGTGCCTACCTTCTCAAGCTTCGCGATCTCCGTCTCACTGATCTCGATCACAACGGGCCGTCTTCGCAAGCTATGTCGAACGTCTTGGCATTGGGGCGCTTAACCGTGCCGATGTGCCGGGCACATAACGAATACCGGATCACGCTCGGCGAGGGACAACGCCGACGGGCGACTCAAGCCCGCATATCGAGGTGTGCGGCACCTTGTTGATCGATGGCGGTCGGCGTCAGATCAATGGCACGTCCCGCCTCCAATGCAGGAACAGCGACTCGCGACGCGTTGTCGTGGCGGGACGGGGATGGCCGACGATTCATGCCAGCAGGGCCCGGCTAGCTTTTCGGTGCCAGCCTGCGCAGCGGTATGTAGGAGGCCGAGTCGGCCAGCTGCCCACCGTCGACGACCAGGGTGTGGCCGGTGACGTAGGCGGACTCCTCCGAGCAGAGCCAGACCGCGGCCACGGCCGCCTCGACGGGGTCGCCGAGCCGTCCCAGCGGGACGGCGGGCGACCGGTAGGCCTCAACCCACCCCAGATCATGGCCGTGGGAGCGGGCCAGGGCCTCGGTCGCGAAACCGCCCGCGGCGAGGGCGTTGACGCGGATGCCGGCAGCGCCATACTCGACCGCCGCGGTCCGGGTCAGCCCCTCGACGCCGTGCTTGCTGGCGGAGTAGGCGGCGGCGTTCGCCGAGGAGGTCAGGCCGTCGATCGACGACATGTTGACGATCGCCCCGGCCCGCGGCAGCATCGCCCGGATCTCGTACTTCATGCAGAGCCAGACGCCCTTGAGGTTGGTGGCGACGACCCGGTCGAAGTCCTCCTCCTCGATGTCCGCGCAGAGCGCCCCCTGGCCCCCCACCGCGGCGCAGTTGAAGGCGCAGTCCAGCCTCCCGTGGCGGCTGACGCAGGCATCGACCAGGGCGGCGACGTCGGCGGAGCTGCTGACGTCGGCGGGGACGAAGTGCGCGTCGCCTCCGGCCGCCACCACCTCCGCCGCGGCCGCCTCGCCGACCTCCGCGCGGCGCCCGGCGAGGACCACCCGGGCGCCCTCGGCGGCGAAGGCGTGGACGGCCGCCAGGCCGATGCCGGAGCCGCCGCCCGTGATCAGGGCGACCCGGCCGGCGAGGCGACCGTCTCCCACGCTGCTACCCCTACTCCACCTCTCCCACCGTCTCGACGAAGATCTCCTGGGCACCGGCCTCGAGCTCCGCCGGGCGGGTGCGGGACAGGTAGACCAGGACCGCGATGCCGAGCAGGAACCAGACCAGGTCGACGTAGGGCGCGAGGTTGAGCGGGAACGCGGGTGCCGGATACACCGACGCGTAGAGGATCGGGATCAGCAGCAGCGTCCCCACGATCGGGAACACGTAGGTCAGGAAGAGGTTGGTCTCGTTGGGGTGCTCCCGCCGGTAGAAGATCGGGACCGAGATCATCCCCGCCGCGTAGACGAAGAGCAGACCGACCGTGATCACCGTGGCGAGCAGGCCGAAACCGTTGAGCGGCCCCAGCGTGACGCCGAGGATGATCATGACCACGAAGTTGAGGACGGTCTGGAAGATGACCGCGACGTGGGGCGTCTTGAAGCGGGGATGGATCCGGCCCAGCGCCTTGGGCAGCACCCCCACCTTGCCCATCTTGTAGAAGACCCGGATGACCGCGTTCTGCCCGGCCAGCGAGCAGCCCCAGCCGCTGTTCATCAGGGCCAGGGTCAGGAAGGCGACGCCAACACCACCGGCGACGTTGTGGGCGAGGGTGACGAACGGCGTGTTGGCCGTGGACAGGGTCTTGATGGCCGCCGCCGGGCCCCAGCCGACGGTGGTGGCGAAGGCGAAGATCACGTAGTAGACACCGACCACGAGCACCGAGAGCACGGCCGCCCAGGCGATGTTGAACCTCGGATTCTTGGTCTCCTCGGCGAGCGGGACCGTCGACTCGAAGCCGGTGTAGCTCAGCACGCCGAAGATGAGGCCGAAGGCGATGCCGGAGACTCCCTTGGGCACCCCGGCCAGGGTGAAGCTCTGGATCGCGTCGTGGCCGGTGACCCCGTACTTGATGAAGATCGCCAGCGACATCGCCATCGTGATCACGATCTCGACCACGGTGAAGACGATGGCGGTCCGGATCGAGAGGCTGATGCCGATGTAGGTGAGGGCCCCGAGGCCGAGGAAGACGACCCCGGCGTAGGCCCACCAGGGGATGTTGAGGCCGAAGAGCTGCTGCACCGCGCTCGAGAAGTAGACGGCGACGGTGAGCGTGCAGAGGTTCGGGATCAGGGGGTCGTAGAGGAAGTAGAGCCAGCCGGTGAGGAACCCGATCTTGGGGCTGATGCTGCGGCTGACGTAGGTGTAGTAGCCACCCGCCGAGGGCAGGTGCCTGGCCAGCTGGTTGATCGAGAAGGAGATCAGCAGGCAGATGATCAGGGCCAGGAAGAAGGCCAGAGGCAGCGCGGCCCCGGCCGAGCCGGCGATGAAGGCGATGCCCAGGATGACGCCCGCCGCCGGGGCCATGTGGGTGATGCCCTGGAAGGTCGAGGCCGGAAGCCCGATCGCGTTCCGGGCCAGTGTCGGCTGTGGCGCTGCGGTGCCGGGATTGCTCATCTCTCTTCTTCCTCTCTCGCCTTGGACTTTGCCGGCCGACTCAGAGCAGCTCTCGGTACTCCCGGATCTCCCAGTCGGTGACGTGACCGATGAAGCGCTTCCACTCGTGCCGGAGCAGGGCCACGTAGATCTCGCAGAAGTCCTGCCCGAGGAGATCGACCATCGCCCGGTCGGCGGCGACCGCCTCGGCTCCCTCGATCAGCGTCGTCGGGACGTGCGCGAACGCCTCGTCCTCGAGGACGTCGTGCTCAGAGGGCGGGCCCGGGTCCAGCCTCCGGGCGACGCCGTCGAGCCCGGCCGCGGCCATCGACGCCGCCAGCACGTAGGGGTTGGCGTCGGAGCTGGCCAGCCGGCACTCGAGGTTGGTGCTGGCGCCGGTCGGGACCAGCCGGATCATGGCCGTGCGGTTGTCCACGCCCCAGGAGATCCGGGTCGGGGCCCAGGTGCCGGGCACGTAGCGCTTGTAGGCGGTGACGGTCGGGGCACCGAGGCCGGTGAGAGCCATCCCGTGCTCGAGGAGCCCGCCGACGTAGTGGCGGCCCAGCTCGGACAGGCCCAGCGGGTCGCCTGGGTCGTGGAACAGGTTCCGGCCCGACCCGTCGCGGAGCGACTGGTGCATGTGGTAGCCGCTGACGGGGATCTCGGGGTGGTCGGTCGGCTTGCCCATGAAGGTGGCGCGGAGCCCGTGGCGCACGGCGATCTCCTTGATCGCCATCTTCATCAGCACCACCTGGTCGACGGCACCGAGCCCGACGCCGGGTCGCAGGTTGATCTCGAACTGGCCGCCGCCGTGCTCGTTGAAGATCTCGTAGACGTCGACCTTCATCTCCGTCAGGTGGCGGTGCAGGTCGTCGAGGAAGGCCTGGGCCATGCCCAGCGCCTGGTCGGTGAACCAGGCCTGCATCCCGATCAGATGGCCGAAGCCGTCCTCGGCCTCGGGCCGGTAGACGTAGAACTCGAGCTCGTTGCCGAAGACCGGTTGGTATCCGGTCTTCGCCGCCCGGTCGAGGACCCCGCCCAGGACCTGGCGGGCGGTGGGCAGGGTCTCGCCCTCGCGGGTGAAGACGTCGGCCATGACGTGGGCGACGCCCTCGGTCCATGGGAGCCGCCGGAAGGTGCGCAGATCCGGCCGCATGACGCCGTTGCCGAAGCCGATCCGGTCGCGAAAGGCGCTGCCCTTGGGCAGGTCCTGCCAGATGTCCACCGCGAGCAGGGCCAGCGCCCACGGGTGGCCGTGGGTCATGACCTGCAGGAAGTGGTCGGCGGTGAGCATCTTGGCGCGGGGGATGCCGTGAAGGTCGCAGGTCGCGATCCGGACCTTGCGGATCCCCTCGCGCTCGATGCGCGCGGTGACCTCCTCGCGGAGCGAGTGCTCGTCCTGAAGGTCGAACCGTTCGTCGCGTCCGGTGGTCATGGCCATCGCAGGCTCCTCCGACTCCTCTCCACGGCGTCCGTCACCCCTGGATCCTATGGGCCAAATGTCGAAGGATTAGCCCTAAAGGTGTTGCGCCGACCCTAGGCAAGCCCGAGTAGTTTGTCAAGACATTTGCTGTCCGCCTGACCAGGGACACGGTCCCGACCCCGAGGGCGCCGAGGAGCACCAGGCCGGCCGCGATGAGGACCACCAGCAGCACCCGGGAGGGCCCGATCCAGTAGTGGCGGGTCCGCTCGAGCCCGACGACGCAGCAGGTCAGAAGGGCCGGCACATCGCCACCCCGGGACCGCTCACGTCCGGCCGCGACCGCGTCACCGTCAACGCCGGGCCCTCCAACCAGGTCGAGGCCTGGCAGCACCGCCGCGCCTACCCCCGTCCGGGCGCTGACGGCTTATGGTCCAAACCTCGAACCATTTGCGCCTGTCGACGTGACTCTATATCCGGTTCCCGAGCCTGTCAACCGGCGTGTGGCGCCGGGCCTCAGTCGCCGCGAAGGCGGCCCCGGAGCCACTGGAACGGGTACTCGCCGGCGGCGTCGGTGGCCGGCATCTGCTCTGGATGCCACTGCACGCCGAGCACCCCGCCCCCGGCTCCGAGCACCGCCTCGATGACGCCGTCGGGAGCGAGGGCGGCGACCTCGAGCCCGCCGCCCAGCCGGGAGATGGCCTGGTGATGCAGGCTGTTGACGTGGGTCCGGGAACCGAGCGCACGTCGCAGGCCAGGATCGGAGACGTCGATGTCGTGATAGGCGGCGACCAGCGTGCCGGTGCCGTGCAGGATCGGCTCCACCGGGAGGTCCTGGTGCAGGCTGCCGCCGAGAAACACGTTCAGCACCTGGTGGCCGCGGCAGACACCGAGCACCGGCATCCCCCGCCGCAGCGCCTCCCCGAGCAGGGCCAGCTCGAAGCCGTCGCGGTCGGTCACGACCTGCCGGATGCCGGGCTCCCGCTCCTCGCCGTAGAAGCAGGGGTCGACGTCGGAGCCTCCGGTCAGGATCAGTCCCTCGACCAGGTCGAGGTAGCGAGGGACGTCCGCCTCCGGCCCGGGCGTCAGCGCCAGCGGCAGCATGCCGTTGCGCCTCGCCTTGTCGAAGTAGTTGAGCGCGAACGCGCTCAGGTCCCGCCGACCGAAGCCGCGACGGTCCGCGTCCTCGGGCGAAAGCAGGTACCCGACCACGCCGACCAGCGGCAGGCCGCCGCCTCCGCCGAATCCACTCATGGCCTTCCCCTCAGGCGGCGGGACTCCCCGTGTGCGATTGACAGGGCAACCGTCGCGCGGTACAGTCCCAAATTAGTCTAATGGTACAACGTTTAACCCATGAGGCTGACCGAAGACGTCTCGGCGAGCAGGTCGCGAGCATGCTTCTCGCCTCGATCCACCTCCACGAGTACATCCCCGGACAGCGCCTCCCCTCCGAGCGGGAGCTGGGCGCTCAGCTCGGCGTCAATCGCACCGCGGTGCGCGAGGCGGTGCGATGGCTGGAGCACGAGCAGTACATCGAGGTCCGGCGGGGGAAGTACGGCGGCGCCTTCGTGCGCCAGCCGGTGCCCGAGCTGACGCTGCAGCGGCTCCGCGAGAATCTCGACGAGCTCCGCCAGCTGCTCGAGTATCGGGCCGCGGTCGAGCCCGTCCTGGCCGCGGTCGGCGCCGAGCGAAGCACGCCGGAGGCGGTGGCCCGGCTCCGCGAGCTGCACGCGCAGGAGTGCGACCCGGAGCTGCCAAGGGCCCAGTTCCGAGCCATCGACGTGAACCTCCACGAGATCGTCGTCGGCCTCGCCCACAACCAGATGAGCCTGACCGCCCTGACCGAGATCAGGGTGCGACTGGCACCCGCCCTGGATCTGCTCGGGCCCTCGGCGGACCGGCGCCAGGAGTCTCGCGAGGGGCATGCCCATCTGATCGGCGCCGTCGCCGTCCGCGACGCCTCGGCGGCGGCCGTGGCGATGGACCGACACATCGAGGCGACCGAGCGGGCGATCAGGGCGGCGCTGGCGAGCAGGGGGGTCAAGCTGCCGCTGACCCGGCCCACGCCGGCGGTCCGGGAGGGCTGGCTCGAGGCCAGGGGGCACCCGGCGGGCGCAGGGGGTTAGGTGATCCGCGGCCCGGCGGCGGGCCAAGCGTCGGAACGGTCCCGGGTTTTGCGTCAGCCACAGGCAGGAGGACGGGATGGGAAAGCTCGACGGCAGGGTAGCGGTCATCACCGGCGCCGGAAGCGGCCAGGGCCTCGCCGCGGCCAGGCTCTTCGCCGAGGAGGGTGCCGGGGTGGTCGTCGCCGAGTACAACGAGGAGAGTGGGAGAAAGGCGGCCGATGAGATCTCCGCCACCGGTGGCAAGGCGGTCTTCGCCCACTGCGACGTCTCCCAGGCGGACCAGGTCAAGGCCGCCATCGACCTTGCGGTCTCGGAGTTCGGCGGCCTCAACATCCTCTACAACAACGCCGGCCTCTGGTTCGCGGCCGGCGGCAACTACCGGCCCGGCATCACCGACGCGCCCTCACCGCTGCTCGAGGAGAACATCTGGCAGCGGACCATCGACGTCAACCTCAAGGGCACCTACCTCGGGTGCAAGTACGCGATCCCGGAGATCAAGAAGGCCGGCGTCGGCGCCATCCTGAACGTCTCCAGCATCGCCGCTCTGCGCGTCGGGCACGGCGCCTCTGACGCCTACACCGCGGCCAAGGGCGGGATCATGACCATGACCCGGACGCTGGCCATCGAGCACGCCGAGCACAACATCCGCTGCAACTGCATCTTTCCCGGCGCGATCGACACCCACCTGGTCGACTACCAGACGCCGGAGATGAAGGAGGCGACCCGCCAGAGCATCCCGATGGGCCGCTGGGGACAGCCCGAGGACGTGGCCAAGCTGGCCCTCTTCCTCGCCTCCGACGACTCCTCCTGGATCACCGGGGCCTTCTTCGTCATCGACGGTGGGTTCACCGCGGTATGAGCGACAACGGTCACGGGCTGCCCCGGGCACTGCTGCACATCGGCGGCGAGGACGTCCCGGCGCGGGGCGGCGCCACCGACACCGTGACCAGCCCGGCCAGCGGATCGCCGGTTGCCGAGGTCGCCGACGGGGGCCCGGCCGACGCCGGCAGGGCCGCCGACGCCGCCGCCCGCATCGTCTGCGGCGGCGACATGGTCAGCGCGCCCGGCCTGAAGGCGGGCAACGCGATCGCCCCGACCGTGGTCGAGCAGACCGCGCCGGGCAGCGAGATCGCCACCCAGGAGGTCTTCAGACCGGTCGCCACCTTCATCCCCTTCGACCGCGAGGAGGAGGCGACCGAGCTCGCCAACGGCACCGAGTACGGCCTCAGCGCCTCGCTCTGGACCAGGGACCTGGGCCGTGCCCTCCGGGTTTCCCGGGAGATCCGCTCCGGGCTGCTCAGCGTCAACTCCGACAGCAGCTCCTGCATCCAGGCGCCGTTCGGTGGGCGCGGCCGGAGCGGGATGGGCCGGGAGCAGGGCATCGAGGGCCTGCTCGAATTCACCGACGTCAAGAACGTCTTCATCAGCGATCGGTGAGCCAGGGGATCGACGTCGCCGCCGTCCGCGAGCAGTTCCCCGTCACCGGGCGCTGGGCCTGGCTCAACACCGCCACCTACGGACCGCCGCCGCGGCCCGTGGTGGCGGCGCAGACCGCCTTCCTCCAGAGCTCGGCCGAGGGCCGGGTCCCTGAGGGCGTGGGCGACTGGTGGGAAGGCGCGCAGGGGGTGCGGGAGCGGGTCGGCCGGCTGATCGGCGCAGGCGCCGACGACATCGCCTTCCTGAAGAGCACGGGCGAGGGCATCGGCCTGGTCGCCCTCGGCCTCGACTGGCGGCCGGGCGACGAGGTCGTCAGCTACGACCACGAGTTCCCCAGCGGTGTCTATCCGTGGCTAGCGGTGGGCGGGCGCGGCGTCAAGGTCCGCTTCGTGCGCGACCGCGGCCGCTGCCGCTTCGACGTCGGGGATGTGGAGGCGCTGCTGACCCCGCGGACCCGGGTCGTCAGCCTCAGCCTGGTCAACTTCGTGCACGGCTTCCGCGCGCCGATCGAGGAGCTGGCCCGGCTTTGCCGTGAGCGCGGGATCTGGCTGGTGGTCGACGCGGTGCAGGCGGCCGGGGCTCTGCGCATCGACGTGGGCCGGCTGGGCGCCCACCTCGTCTCCGCACACGGTTACAAGAGCCTCTGCGCCGGCTACGGCATCTCCCTCTGCTACGTCAGCCCCGAACTCCGCAAGGCGCTGGAGGTGCCGGCGCCTGGCTGGAAGAGCATGGAGGACGTCACCGACGTCTCCAGCCAGCTCGACTACCGGCTGGAATACGCGACGGGAGCCCGCCGCTACGAGTCGGGGGTTCCCAACCTCGCCGGGATGTACGGCCTCGGCGCCAGCGCCGAGCTCTTCTGGAACCTGGGCGTCGAGGAGGTGGAGGAGCGGGTGCTCCAGCTCGCCGACCAGGTGGCGACCCGCCTCGAGGCCAGGGGCTACCGAATCCTGAGCTCCAGGGCCGAGGGCGAGCGGTCGGGCATCGTCTCGGTCGACCGCGACGGCTGGGACCTGCCTCGGATCAACACCGAGCTGCGAGGTCGCAACGTCGCCTGCGCCATCCGCAGGGGCGCCTACGGGTGTCGCTGCACTGCTTCAACGACTCAACCGACATCGAGCGGCTGATGGACTGCCTGCCCTGAGGGGCGAGGAGGAGCAATGACCCGGTACCGGATGCCGGCGGTGGCGCCGCCGGGAAGGAGGTGGTCGTGATGCGCGTGGGTCTCGGACAGTTCGACGCGGGCAGTGACAAGGAGGCCAATCTGCGCCGCATGGAGGAGCTGGCCGACCTGGCCACGGCCGCCCGCGCCGATCTGCTGGTGCTTCCCGAGGCGGCGATGGCGGTGATACCGCCGGACGCCGGCCTGGCCGGCTGGGCGGAGCCGCTCGACGGTCCCTTCGTGCAGGGCCTGGGGGCGATCGCCCGGCGCCGCCGGATGGCGGTGGCGGCCGGCATCTTCGAGCAGGGTCCGGAGGGCCGCTCCTACAACACGGTGGTGGTGCTGGGCAGGGACGGCGACCTGATCGGCTCCTACCGCAAGATCCACCTCTACGACGCCTTCGGCGATCGTGAGTC
The DNA here is from genome assembly GCA_036272915.1 of Candidatus Dormiibacterota bacterium. Classification (GTDB taxonomy): domain Bacteria; phylum Chloroflexota; class Dormibacteria; order Dormibacterales; family Dormibacteraceae; genus DATAXV01. The sequence goes on along the minus strand of DATAXV010000130.1, from coordinate 8,178 downwards.
GGCGCGGACCGAGCCGGGTGACGGGCGGACGCTGGTCTTCGACCTCGACGGGCTTCGCATCGGCGTCATGACCTGCTACGAGCTGCGCTTCCCGGAGATGGCCAGGCGCCTGGTGGCCCAGGGCGCGCAGCTGCTCCTGCTCCCCGCGCACTGGGTCAGGGGCCCGCTCAAGGAGCATCACTGGACGGCGCTGGCCCACGCCCGCGCGATCGAGAACACGGTCTACGTCGCCGCTTGCGGCATGGTCAGCGAGCGGGCCGCCGGGATCAGCACGCTGGTCGATCCGATGGGCGTCGCCCTGGTCTCGCTGGGGGAGCGGGAGGGCGTCGCCGTCGGAGAGGTGGAGCCCGAGCGCGTCGCCCAGGTCAGGGTCCGCAACCCCTCCCTGGCCAACCGCCGCCCCGACATCTACGCGGAGTGGGCGGCGGAGGAGGTCCAGCGTGTCTGAGACCGGCGCCGGACCGGTGCCGGCCACCGCTCCGCGGCGGCACCCGGAGGTGCCGATCCGCCTGGCCAGGGTGACCGTGTACAGCGTCGAGCTGCCGTTGATCATGGCCTTCCGGACCGCCCACGGCAACACCACCAGCCGGCGTACGACGATCGTCAGGGCCGAGGACACAGACGGCGTGGTCGGCTGGGGCGAGGCGCCGGCGGGGTCCCTCCCCACCTACACCGCCGACACCGAGCGGTCGACCTGGTACGCGCTGACCGAGCTGCTCGTACCCCTGGTCCTGGGCCGGACCTTCCCCGGGCCGGCCGACTTCGCCCTCGCCTGGGACTCGTACCAGGGCTACCACCTGGCCCGGCACGCGCTCGAGTGCTGCGCCTGGACGATCGCGTCGGAGCGCCTGGGCCGGCCTCTCGCCGAGCTCTTCGGCGGGGAGCAGACGGCGATCCTCACCGGCGAGAGCTTCGGCATCGAGGAGGGCCTGCCCGCCCTGATGAGGGAGATCGAGAACCGCCTCGCCCAGGGCTTCATGCGGATCAAGGTGAAGATCATGCCCGGCTGGGACATGGACGTCCTCCGGGCGGTCGCCGCCGCCTTCCCGGGCGTGCCCCTGATGGCCGACGCCAACACCGGCTACGAGCCCGGCGGCGACGAGTTCGCCGCCATCGACGACCTCGGGCTGCTGATGCTGGAGCAGCCCTTCGCCGGGGACGCGCTGTCCGAGCTCGCCGATCTGCAGGCGCGGCTCCGCACCCGGATCTGCCTCGACGAGAGCGCGACCACGCCCGGCATCACCCGGGCCGCGCTCCGGATCGGGGCCGGCCGCATCGTCAACGTCAAGCCGCCCCGCCTGGCCGGGCCACTGCGCGCCATGGCCGTCCACGATGACTGCCGGGAGCGGGACGTCCCGGTCTGGTGCGGGGGGATGTTCGAGACCGGCATCGGCCGTGGCGTCAACCTGGCCCTGGCCTCGCTTCCCGGCTTCACCCTGCCCGCCGACATGTCGCCGGCCCGGCTCTTCTACGCCGAGGACCTGGTCGACCCCACCTTCGACATCCAGAAGGACGGGACCATCCCCGTCCCCCAACGGCCGGGGCTCGGCTTCCCCGTCGCCGAGAAGCGGATCCGGAGATACGCCGTCGACACCTGGGACTCCCGGGCGCCCGCGAGCTGAGGCGGACGCGGGCCGGCCTCAGGACCGGCCCGCGCCCGCCTCAGGGAACGAAGACCGTCCTCCGATCGCTGCCCGCGAGCGGCCAGACGCTCTCGATGTCGGCCAGTGGCACGGCGTCGACGGCGAGCGCGATCTCGCCGGCGGCGATGTGGCCGAGGATGGTGTTGAAGCCGGTGGCGGCGCTCTCCAGTGAGGACTGACCCCGGGTCCCGCTGCCGAACAGCTCGACGCGGGGGTTGCGCAGCGCCATGGCGGGGACGCCGGCGACCTCGCCCGCGGTCATCCCGACCAGCAGGTACCGCGTCCGCCGGGGGGCGGCGCCTTGAGCCTCGGGGCGGAGGAGGGCGGCGAGGACGGCCTCGGCCGGAGGACCCCAGAGGTAGTCGACGATGAGGTCGTAGGGGGCGGCGGCCAGGATCGCCTCGACCAGCTCTCCCCGCGGACGGTCGACCCGGATCGCGGCGGGGGCTCCCGCCGCCACGAGCTCGTCGAGCACGCGCTGATTGCGGCCGGCGACGACCACGCGGGCGCCCTGGCGGCAGGCCAGCTGGGCGGCGATACGCCCCGAGGTGCCGGTGGCGCCGAGGACCAGGACGGTCTGGCCAGGCGCCAGCTCGCCCTCCATGAAGAGCGTCTTCCAGGCCGCGCCGCCCGGGTTCATCACCGCCGCCGCGGTCACGTCGTCGACACCCTCGGGGACGGCGAACCAGAGGCCCTCGCGCACCAGCGCCCGGTCGGCCATGCCGCCGTAGGGTCGCTGGGGGGCGAAGAAGGCGACCCTGGTCCCGTCCTCGAGCCGGCCCACCCCGTCGGCGCCGGCGACCTGGGGAAAGGTGGTCGGGCTGGCGTGGTGGACGCCCCTGGCCCAGCCCAGATCGAACGGCTTCAAAGCCGCCGCGGCGACCGTGACCACCGCCTCGCCGTCCCCCGCCGCCGGCGCCGGGAACTCCTCGTAGCGAGGCACCTGCCCGATCCCGTGCAGCACCGCCGCGTGCATCCTCTGCTCACCCATCGTCGAACCTCCGGTTGCGTCCTTGCTAGATCCGTTCAATCTGAACGGAATGGTAGCAGAATTCCGTGCAGAATGAACGGGATGGCCGCAGACGACTACTACGACGTATGGCTGGGGATGCTGGAGCGGGTCTCGCGGCCCGGCTTCGTCGCCCTTCTCCTCGACCGCGGCGGGGTCACGCTCGACGTCGATCTCTGCCGCTACCTGGTCCTCCTCGACCTGCGCGGCCCGACCGGCGTCCTCGAGCTCGCCGAGTTGCTCGAGCAGAACCACCCCAAGGTCAGCCGGTCGCTGGCCCACCTGGAGCGGGCGGGGCTGGTCAGGCGCGCCTCGGCCGTGCACGACCACCGGATCAAGACGGCAGCCGTCACACCCGAGGGGCACCGGGTCGTCGAGGCCATCAACCGGGGCCGGCGGCGCTTCCTGGAGGAGGCGTTCGCCGGCTGGAGTGACGAGGATCGAGCCATCCTGGCGCGGCTCACCGATCGCTTCGCCAAGAGCGTCGCCGCCCTGGTCGAGGCGAATTCGGCCGGAGATCCGGGGACGTGATCGACGGCTGAGGCCTACTCCCCCCTCACGCCGTCGATCCGCTCCCGGATCAGGTCCGCGTGCCCGTTGTGCCGGGCGTACTCCTCGATCATGTGGATCAGGATCCAGCGAAGATCCCGGACCGTTCCCGCGTCCAGCCCACGACCGGCCGCGGTGTCGGCCAGGTCATGGCCGCGCACCGCCTCGCGCGCCGCCTCCACCTCGCGACGGTACCCCTCCAGGTCGGCCTCGGCGTCGGCCTCCTCGAGGGCGTCGAAGTCGATCCCCGGCTCGTCCGGCGTGAACGGAGAGAACGGCACGTCCTCGCCGCCGCCGTGGATGCGGATCCACCAGCGTTCGACGCCGGTCATGTGCCGGACCAGACCCAGCAGCGTCAGCGTCGACGGCGGGACCGATCGGGTCTTCAGCTGCTCGGCGGTCAGCCCGGCGCACTTGCCGAGCAGGGTCGCCCGCTGATAGTCGAGGAAGGCATCCAGCGCCTGCCTCTCCCCCGCCGTGATCAGCGGCGGGTCGTGGCGCTGCGCATCCGGTGCCGTCCAGGTCATGCCGACAGTCTGCGGTACCCGCCCGGCGGTGGGCCTCAGAGAATGACGGCGCTCCCGATCACACCGGTGGCGCTGAGCAGACCGAAGACGGTGCAGACCAGCGTCGCCGCCCCGGCTCCCGCGAGCCACCGGACCCGGATCACGCGCCGGCCCAGCTCGGAGAGGACCAGCGCGCCGCAGGTGAGGCCCTCGATGAGGAACCAGGGCTCGTTGAGGAGGATGTCCTGGAGGTCGCCGGCGCGAACGTCCACCGACCGCCAGCCGCCGAACCGATAGGGGTTGATGTGGAGGCGGCCGGCGAGCCCGGCCAGATCCAGCAGCCGCTGGGTCTCGTCGATCAGGGCGTGCATGCTCAGGCCGACGGCGGCAATCGAGAAGAGCGTGAGCAGAACCCACCGCGCCGGACGGCGCTCCCAGAGGGGCAGGGCGATCAGCGGCACCAGCGCCGCCAGCAGGAGCGCGGCGGCACCGACGCGGTTGATCAGCAGCCACTCCGGGCGCGAGGAGGGGACGCCGATCATGCCCGCCGTCGCGCCGAGCGCGTAGTAGCCGCGATAGGCGCCGTAGAGCAGGCCGAGGCCGGAGGCGACGATGCTCAGGGCCGTTCTCGTCCTCACACCCGCTGATGCACCGCCGGCGAGGGGAATGTGACGGCGCCCGGCCGTCATCCCTCTCCTCCCGGCGGGTCGTGGTCGGCCTCCCGCCAGAGCGAGCGCATCTCGTCGCTCTCGCGCAGCAGCCGGTCGAGCCTGCCCTCGGCCTCGATCCGCCCCTCACGGAGGACGACGACGTGGTCGGCGCGACGCAGCGCCGCACGGCGGTGGGAGACCGCCAGGCAGGTCGTCCCTCCGGATGAGAAGAGCCGCTCCCAGAGCCGCCCCTCGGTCTCGACGTCGAGGGCGCTGGAGAGGTCGTCGATGACCAGCAGCTCGGCTTCGCGCACCAGCATCCGGGCGGCCGCCACACGCTGGATCTGCCCGCCCGAGAGCTTGACGCCGCCCGTTCCGACACGGGTCTGGAGGCCTGCCTCCAGGGTCTCCACGTCGTCCTCGAGGACCGCCCCGCGGATGGCGGTCTGGAGCGCGGCCGGATCCAGCGCTCGCCCGAGCAGGAGGTTGTCCTGCAGCGTCTCGCTGAAGAGGCGGGGCACCTGGGCGGTGTAGGCGGCGCGGGGTGGCACCAGGTACGACCCTGGGTCCTCGACCAGGACGCCGTTCCACCGGACCTCCCCGGCCTCGGCCGGGAGCAGTCCGAGCAGAGCTCGGAGCAGCGTCGTCTTGCCCGCGCCGATCCGCCCCGTCACCACCGTCAGCGAACCCCGCGGGAGCCGCAGGTCGACCCCCTCGACACCGCGGCCCGAGCCAGGATGGCGGTAGGTCAGCCCCCTCGCCTCCAGCTGCGAAAGCCGCTCTCTCGACGGGGAGGCCGGCTGCCCGGGGAGGTCGCCGCGCAGGTTCAGCGACACCGGCTCGACCATCGCCTCCGGCCTGCCGCCGATCAGGGAGTGCATCCGCGTGAAGGCGACGCCGACCTGGCGGTACTGGGCGAAGAACGCTCCGACGCCGCCGGTGAAGTCGGCGATGTAGCCCAGATACGAGGTGAAGAGGACGAAGTCGCCGACGGTCAGAGCCCCCGAGCGCATGGCCCCGGCCGCGACCAGCATGATCAGGCCGGAGCCGACGCTGACCGTGTTCGACGTCACCGCGTTCAGCGCCTGGGTGGTGACGCGATCGATCAGCATGGCCCGGCGCCGCTCTCCGTTGAGACGGCGGAAGCGGGCGACCGCACGGTCCTCGGCGCCCGCCGCCTGCACGGTCTGCACTGCGGACAGCGTGTCGCCGATCGCTCCCGTGACCCGGCTGGTGGCGCGGCTGCTGGCCTCCCGGTAGCGCCCGAGGGCGTTGCTGGCCCGCCGGCCGATGATGACGACGACGGCGACCGGCGCCACCGCCACCAGCGTGGCCGGCGCGTCGATGCGCAGCATCACCACCAGCGCGCCCACCGCGATCAGACCCTGGCCGGCGACGTCGTCGATCCAGTCCACGGTGTCCTCGGCCAGGTGGGCGTCGTCGCGGAAGCGGCTGATGGTCTCGCCGATGGAGTAGGGCAGCGCCCTCGCCCCGGGCAGCTCCAGCATCCGGCCCAGCAGATTCCGCCGTAGGAGCCCGCTGACGGCGAAGCGCATCGTGATCTCGACGAAACCCCCGGCCAGCCACAGGGCCGAGCGGCCGGCGGCGAGCAGGACCAGCAGCAGCACCAACCCGGCACCGCCGACCGGCACCCGGGCCTGGCCGGTGATGGCGTCGAAGAAGGCGAGGGCGATCAGCCCGGGCAGCAGCGCCGAGAGGTTGAAGAGCGCCCAGAGGCTGCCGTGCAGGGTGTAGATCCAGGGCCGGTAGCGGGCCATGCCCAGGAGCTGCCGCATGGTCGAGGGCTGGCTCACTGGTGCACCTTGTGAGTGTCGGCAGCGAGATTGGAGATGCTGCCGATGCCCCCGAGGTGCCGCCGGGCCATCGCCCTGCTCGCTCGACGCTTGGACGTCCATCGTGAGTTCTGCGAGGCCCGGTGGTTGCCCCGGACGCGCCGACCGTCGACAGGACTGAGCGCCTCCGAGCGCCGAACAGTGAGCGACATGGCAGCCGCGTCCTGGCACCGCAATGAGGGGGCCTCCCCACTGGGTCCAGCAGCGAGGAGGCTGATATGCAGCATGCGCCCCAGAACAGTCCGTCCGTTGCCCCCCGCGACCGATTCACCGCAGGCGTCGATTGGGCTCGTGATGATCACGTCATCGCCATCGTCGATGCCGACGGCCAGGTACGAGAGCGCTTCTCCGTCACTCACACCGCTGCCGGCATTCGCGATCTGGTCCGCCGGCTGGCCAAGGCGGGCGTTCAGGAGGTCGCCATCGAGCGCCCCGATGGTCCGGTCGTCGATGCTCTTCTCGCCGACCACCTCACCGTCTTCGTCATCAGCCCTAACCAGCTCAAGAACTTGCGCTCTCGGTACGGGTCCGCCGGCAACAAGGACGACCGCTTCGACGCCTTCGTCCTCGCTGACGTGCTTCGCACCGACCATGTCCGGCTGCGCCCTCTGGTCCCCGATAGCCCAGCCACCGTCGCCCTGCGGGCTGCCTGTCGAGCGCGCAAAGACCTGGTCTCTCATCGGGTTGCACTCGCCAATCAGTTGCGAGCGCACCTTCAGCGCGTGTTCCCTGGGGCGGTCGGCCTGTTCGCCGACATCGACAGCGCCATCAGCCTCCGCTTCCTCGAGCGCTTCGACTGCCAGCAACGAGCTGACTGGCTCAATCCAAAGCGCCTCGCCGCCTGGCTGAGCAGCGTCGGCTACTGCGGCCGAGCTACCACCGCCACCATTCACGCACGCCTCACCGAGGCTCCCGCAGGCCTCGGTGGCGCCGAGGGTGCTGCCGAGGCACACGTCACACGCGCCTTCCTGGCTGCCCTCCGCGCCGTCTGCGGGCAGATCGACGCCCTCCAGGCACAGATCGCCGAGCAACTCGCCCTCCACGCCGATGCCAACATCTTCACCAGCCTGCCCCGTTCCGGCACCGTCCGCGCCGCACGACTTCTCGCCGAGATCGGCGACTGCCGCGCACGCTTCCCCACTCCTGAGGCATTGGCCTGCCTCGCCGGCGTCGCCCCCAGCACCCGACAGTCGGGCAAGCATCGCTCGGTCGGCTTCCGCTGGGCTGCCGACAAACAGCTCCGCGACGCCATCTGTGACTTCGCCGCCGACTCCCGACGGGCCAATCCCTGGGCCGCCAGCCTCTACTCCCGGGCCATCAACCGCGGTCACGACCACCCTCACGCCGTCCGCATCCTCGCCCGCGCATGGCTCTTCGTCATCTGGCACTGCTGGCAGCAAGGCGTCCCCTATGACCCTGCCCAGCACCGCGCGCTGCAGGGCCTCCAGCAGGCCGCCTGAATCCCTTGCCCGACGGAGGACAACGCTCCCGTGCATATCCCGTCTCGTGACGCTCTCGTGACGCTTGCCGACCAGGCCCTGGATCCACGCTCCTGTCCCATCTGCGGAGAACCTCTCTCCTCGCCGCGCGCCACTTACTGCTCCCATCGCCACCGCATGGTCGCCTTCCGACGCCGTCACACTCAGGCCCAGCTCGAACGCGAGCTCTCTCCGCCTCCGAGCAAGCCCTCCCGTGCCCACGTCGTCTACCAATGCCCCGACTGCGAGGCCCGCTACCTCGGCGAGCAGCGCTGCTCCGACTGCAATCTCTTCTGCACACGACTTGGGCCTGGAGGCTGCTGCCCTGGCTGTGACGAGATCCTCACCCTTGACGAACTCCTTGGCGGCTCCTGAACGTGCCGTCTCCAAACCGTCACCAAACGCCGGAACGCCCCGTCCTCCTTGCGCGCAACCATCGCCGTTCGGACCATGCGAACTGACGTTCCGGGTTGACACAGGGCTACTCACG
>DATAXV010000129.1:0-7485 GCA_036272915.1 Candidatus Dormiibacterota bacterium | reverse complement strand
AGATTGGGAAGCCCGATGGTGACCGCGGTGATCAGCGTCGCCGCCACCGTCCGCCAGAGGCTGAGCAGGCGGACGCCGACGTAGGCGACCGCGGTGAGCACGGCCAGGGCGGTCAGCAGCGTGGCCAGGTGGAGCCAGGCCTCGTTGATCCCGAAGATCCGGTAGAGCAGGGCCACCGTCAGGAAGTGCAGAGGTGGCTTGTTGTTCCAGATCTGGACGTAGAGAACCTTGCCGGCCAGCATCTCCCTGGCCGTGATCAGGTACCCGGCCTCGTCCGTGTACCAGTGCGGCTCGAAGAAGGAGGGGATGCGGAGGACGGTGAGGAGCAGGGCGGCGGGCCAGAGGACGCGGAGGAGCCGGGTCGCGGACGGCGGGTCGCTGACCCGGTCCCCGGTCTGGCTCACCGCCCGACGGCGCCTCTGAAGCGGAAGCGGTAGAGCACCAGCTCCTTGATCGCACGGAGGATGGCCCGCGGCCTGGCGCCGCTGCGCACCCCGGCCCGCCGGGGATGGTGGGGGACCCCCACCTGCATGGTCCGCCAGCCGCCGGCGCGCGCCTTGAGGTACAGCTCGGCGTTGAGCACCGCGCTCCGGTTGTCGAGCTCGATCGACTCCAGGAAGCGGCGCGGCATCAGCTTCATCGCACAGTTGACGTCGCGGACGTTCAGGTGGTAAAGGGTCCGCAGCAGGACGTTGTAGACCCCGCTGACCACCGACCGCATGCTGGCGTCGGCGCGCTCGATGCGCCAGCCGGCGACCAGATCGGCCTCACCGACATGGGCGGCGAGCAGGGAGAAGTCGGCGATGTCGAACTGCCCGTCAGCGTCGGTGAACCCGACCCAGTCCAGCTTCGCCGCGCGCAGCCCGTCGGCCACGGTGATCCCGTAGCCGCTCTTCTGCTCGTGGCGCACGAGCTGAAGGTCCAGGCCCAGCTCGGCCGATCGGGACCGGGCCAGATCGCCGCTGCCGTCCTGGCTGCCGTCGTCGACGACCACCACCTCGACGCGCTCGGCCATGGCCGGAAGGACCTCGGCGGCACGGTCGAGTATCCAGGGCAGGTTCTCCGCCTCGTTGTGGACGGGGAGGACCAGCGAGAGCCCGGGCAGCCGGGCGGGCGGACCGGGGTCGCGGACGCTCACGGCCTGACCAGGACCGAGCTCTCGTCGTCGGCGGCGACGTCGGGGATGCCGGTCCCGCCGCGGCGCCAGTCGACGGTGGGCGCGAAGAGCTCCTCGCGGACGCTGTCCTTCAGCTCCTCGACGCGCTGGATCACGTCCGAGATCAGCGTGTCCTGCAGGAGGTGCGGCTGGAGGCCGAGGTCAAGCAGGTTCTGGTGCTTGGCGTTGTAGTAGTGCTGGCCCTTCTCGGCCCGCGGGTTGGGCAGGTGGGTGATCTCCGTGCTCATGCCGTGGTCGCGGCGCGCGCTCGTCACCTTCTCGGCGAGCTCGAGGACGCTGAACTGCTCGGTGAACTGGTTGAAGACCCGGAACTCGCCAGGATCGGCGGGGTTGAGCATGGACAGCTCGACGCAGCGCATGGTGTCGCGGATGTCGAGGAAGCCGCGGGTCTGGCCGCCCTCGCCGTAGACGGTGAGCGGGTGCCCGATCGCGGCCTCGGCGCAGAAGCGGTTCAGGACGGTGCCCCAGATCGCGTCGTAGTCGAAGCGGGTCGCGAGCTGCGGGTGGATCAGCGTCTCCGGCGTGTTCATGCCGTAGACGACGCCCTGGTTGAGGTCGGTGGCGCGGAGGTTCCAGATCCGGCAGGTGAACTCGATGTTGTGGCTGTCGTGGACCTTGGAGAGGTGGTAGAAGGACCCCGGCAGCTTGGGGAACGGGAGCCGGTCCCGCCGCCCGTTGTGCTCGATGTCGATCCAGCCCTCCTCGATGTCGATGTTGGGCGTGCCGTACTCGCCCATGGTGCCGAGCTTGACCAGGTGGCAGTCGGGGACGACGTCGCGGATGGCGAAGAGCAGGTTGAGCGTGCCGACCACGTTGTTGACCTGCGTCTCCACCGCGTGCCGGCGGCTGATCATCGAGTAGGGGGCGGACCGCTGCTCGGCGTAGTGGACGATCGCCTCGGGCTGGGTCCTGCGCAGCAGATCGGCGAGCTGGTCGCCGTCGGTGATGTCGAGCCTCACCCACTCGATCTGCTTGCCGGTCTCCTGCTCCCAGCGCCGCACGCGGCCGGCCATGCTGTTCAGCTGGACCAAGCTCTCGGTGCCCAGATTCCGGTCCATCCGCCGGCGTAGCAGGTTGTCGACCGCGACCACCTCATGCCCGCGGGCGGAGAGGTACATCGCGGTCGGCCATCCCAGATATCCGTCGGCACCGAGTACGAGAACGCGCATCCCTATCCTCCGAGAACGTGCTGTTCCGCCGTGGCGGCAATTTCAAAGCTGGCCAGCGTGGAACGCAGGCCGTCACGAAGCCCGACCCCGGCCGACCATCCCAGCTCTCGCCGGGCGCGATCGGTGGCCAGGCAACTCCGGCGTACTTCTCCGGCACGTCCCGGTGCGTAGGTGATGGGGACGCCCTCGCCGTGAAGATCGCTCAAACCTTCCACGACCTCGCGTATCGAGGTCTCTCTTCCCGTCCCGACGTTGATCGGGCCGCCGACCTCGGCGGCCAGCGCGGCCAGGCAGGCGTCGGCGACGTCGCCGACGAACACGAAGTCGCGGGTCTGCCCGCCATCGCCGTAGATGGTGGGCGACAGACCCTGGAGCAGCCGGTGGCAGGTGATCGCGACGACCCCGGCCTCGCCGGTGCCGTCCTGCCGCGGGCCGTAGACGTTGCCGAAGCGTAGCGCCAGCCCCCGGACCCCCTGGGATCGGGTGAACGAGCCGAGGTAGGCCTCCTCGGCCGCCTTGCTGGCCCCGTAGGCGGACCGGGGCCCCGCGGGCAGCCCCTCGTCGGCGGGCAGGCGGCCGGCCTCCCCGTACATGGCGCCCCCGGACGAGGCGCTGACGATGGCCGTCGCGCCGGCGGCGCAGGCGGCCGCGTAGGCGGCGACGGTGCTGCCGACGACGGCTCGTACGTGCGAGCCCGGATCGCGCAGCGCCACCGCGACCCCGCCCTTGGCGGCGAGGTGGAGCAGCGCGCCGGGGCGGAACCGGCTCAGTTCCCGAGCCGCCTCCTCCGACCCCTCGTCGGCGACCAGCAGCTCGACCCCGGGCGGCGCCGGCGCCCCGCAGGCGTGGCTCAGATCGTCGATGACGAGCACCCTCGCCCCGGCCGCGGCCAGGCGCTCGATGACGTGGGAGCCGATGAACCCGGCACCCCCGGTGACGGCGATCCGGTCGGGGAGCGCGTTCACGGCTCGATCCTCTGGCGCCGCCTGGTGGCGCCGAGGTGCATCCAGGTCAGGATCGCGCACAGCGCCATGGGCAGCGTGGTGCTGAGCCGCAGCAGGACGGCGACGGCGGTCGCCGCCTGGGCGGCGACGCCGGCTCGGAGCAGAAGCACGACGAGAACGGTATCTCCTGCGCCCAGGCCAAAGGGGAGCGTGGAGATACTTCCTCCGACCTGAGAGAGGCAGTAGCCGGCGATATCGGCGCTCAGGGGCGCGATCGCGCCCACGCTCATGACCAGGACCCAGATCTGCAGACCGGAGAGGAGGAAGACGATCGCGGTTAGGATGCAGAACTGAAGCTGCAGCAAGGGGTGGCGCGCCAGCGCGTCGACCGCCTCGGCCATGGCCGTGCCCAGCCGCGCCCTTCTGCGGAGGATGGGGAGCCTGCCGATCAGGCGCACCCCGGCGTCGAGCAGGCCGAGGCGGGCGCCGACGTAGGGGAGCGCGATGAGGACGATCGAGGCGAGGGCGATGGCCCGGAGCGGCCAGCCGCCGAGCTCCCAGGCGGCGGCGATGAGGCCGGCGAGGACGAGCAGGATCAGGCTGTAGATCCGCTCGGCGATCACGACCAGCGCTCCGATCCCGCCCGCGATCCGGTCGTGACGGTTCCAGATGTAGGCGCGGATGAGGTCTCCGCTCGCCGCCGGCGTGAGCCCGCTCACGGTCTGGCCGATGACCTGCGCCTCGGCGAGCCGCAGGATCGGCACCCTGGCGCCGAGGCGCTCGAGGAGCAGCCGGGTGCGGAGCGAGCGGAAGAGGATGATCGGGACGTTCAGGAGGAGGGAGGCGATCAGCGCCCAGGGGCGCAGGTCGCGGAGCGTCGCGCCGACGTGGCTGGGGCCGGTGCGCCAGACGAGGACGGCGATGATGACGAAGCCGATGCCGACGCCCACCCACCGGATCGGGTCGGTGCGGATCCGCCGCGGCTGCTCGTCGGTCGCGACGGGATCAACGGGTCGCTCCAGAGAACCGTTCACCGGGCGACTCACGTAAGGAAACCGCAAGAGCGAGCAAGAGAGGGATCCGGTGGGGAGTCCGAATGCTGCAGGGCGGCCCTTGGCCAGGCGCGCGCTATCCCACCATCGTTCACAATAGTCCGCCTAGCATAACTTGCCAGTCGCAGAGCCGAGAAGGGCATCGAACCGGTGAGATGTTCAGCTCTCGACGTGATCTCCGGCCCATGCGTTTGGTTATCTGGGTGTAAAGAGATCCTGTGAAAGTGCTGAGTGGTTGGGACGGCCGTCACCGTCCGATCGCCGCTCCCGTACGTTCCCGGCCCCGGCGGCAACGTCCTCGGGGAATCGCCGTTCCCGCCTCGCCGCCGCGTCCGGGCAGGACGTCGCCCGCGCCCCCCGGACCGGCCGGGCCCGTGAGCGGGCCGCCGCGGGGCTGTCTTGGGAGCCACACTGACCGCGATCCGACTGTCCTTACCATGTCAAAAGCGAACAGCGTTATGCACAGTTCGGCAGGGTGTCAATGGGCGAAGTCACGATGGCCCTGCCTGACTGTCCCGCGGGATGGTCGAGGATCGTCGCCGGTCCGCCGCCGGGGCCGGCGAGGCCTTCGACCGGCCGGCCTTCCGGGCGCCGACCGGACCATATGATGACCAGGAGATGGGAGACTCCACATGTCAATAGCAGCGTTCGCCGAGGCCTCGCAGTACGTCGGCGGTTCGTGGCGCCGGGCGGCGGGACCGCCCCAGGACGTGGTCGACCCGACCAGCGAGGAGACGCTGATCAGCCTGCCCAGCGCGACGGCCGAGGTCGTGGCGGGCGCGCTGGCCGCGGCCGCCGAGGCGTGGCCCGCCTGGGCCGCCGCCCCCACCGTGATCCGGGCCGGGCACCTGCGCCAGATCGCCGACCTCCTCGAGGCCCACAAGGACGAGCTCGCCGACCTGCTCGTTCAGGAGGTGGGGAAGCCCCAGCCTCAGGCCGTCGGAGAGGTCGAGTTCGCCCAGACCATCCTCCGCTACACGGCGGAGTGGGACCGGCGTCTGGAGGGCGAGATCCTGCCCGGGGACGTCCCCGGCGAGGAGATTCACCTTCGCCGCATCCCGCTCGGGGTGGTCGTCGCCATCTGCCCCTGGAACTACCCGCTCGCCGTCTTCTTCCGCAAGGTCGCCCCCGCCCTGCTGACCGGCAACACGGTGGTCGCCAAGCCGAGCGAGGTGACGCCGCTGACGACGCTGCGCACGGTCCAGCTCATCGATGAGCACCTCGACCTCCCCGCCGGCGTGCTGAACCTGATCACCGGCGCCGGCTCCACCGGCCAGGCGCTGGTCGAGAGCCCGCTGACGGCGGCGGTGTCGTTCACCGGTCACCGCGACACCGGCAAGAGGGTCATGGCGAGCGCCGCGGCCAACCTGACCCGGGTCTCGCTGGAGCTGGGCGGGAAGGCTCCGGCGATCGTCTGGAGGGACGCCGACCTCGACGTCGCGATCCCCGCCATCGTGGCCGCGCGGCACACCAACTCGGGCCAGGTCTGCACCTGCGCCGAGCGCGTCCTCGTCCACCGGGACCTGCTCGACGAGTTCAGCGACCGCTACACGCGGGCGGTGTCGGCCCTCACCCTGGGCAGCCCGGCGGTCGCCGGCGTCGACATGGGCCCCCTGGTCAACGCGGCCCAGTTCGGAAAGACCTCGGCGGCGGTCGCCGGGGCCCTCGACGAGGGGGCGTCCGTGGTCACCGGCGGCGGCCGTCCCGAGGGCGAGGCCTTCGCCCGGGGCTACTGGTTCGCTCCCACCGTGCTCCGCGACGTCCGGCCCGACATGCGGGTGATGCGCGAGGAGACCTTCGGTCCGGTCACCCCGATCCTCGGCATCGAGTCGATCGACGACGCGCTGCGCATCGCCAACGACTCCCGGTATGGGCTCTCCGCCTACCTCTTCAGCAGGGACTACGAGACGATCATGCGGAGTGTCAACGACCTGCAGTTCGGCGAGATCTACATCAACCGGACGCTGGGCGAGTCCGTGCACGCCCACCACGCTGGGCTCAAGGAGTCCGGCATCGGCGGCGAGGACGGCAAGTGGGGCCTCCTGCGCTACACCCAGATCAAGACCGCCTACCACCACTACCGCGGCCTCGCGTAGGACTCGACGCCGCCATCCCGGATCGAGTGTCGGGGTCGCGTCGCCCCGTCACCCGATCACGGGTGACGGCCGGGCATGGTCACGCCTACGCCCGGTCGAGCGCTCCGAGCAGATCGGCGGACAGGTCCTCCGGCTCCTCCACCCCGAGGCTGAGCCGGATCAGCCCGGGATCGATGCCGACCTCGTCCAGCTCCTCGGTCGTGAGCTCGAAGAAGCTCATCACCGCGGGCTGCTCGATCAGGGTCTCGACCCCGCCCAGCGAGGGAGCGATCCAGGCCAGCTCGCATCCGTCGACGACGCGGGACGCAGCCTCCCGACCGCCCTTGACGATGAAGCTGACGACGCCCCCGAAGCCGGACATCTGCCGGGCGGCGACCTCGTGCGAGGGGTGGCTCGGAAGCGCGGGGTAGAAGACCCGCTCGACCTTGGGATGCCGCTCCAGCTGCTCAGCCATCCGGAGCCCGCTCGCGTTCTGGCGCTCGACGCGGAGGCCCAGCGTCTTCAGGCCCCGCGCGATCA
Source organism: Candidatus Dormiibacterota bacterium (assembly GCA_036272915.1). GTDB lineage: Bacteria > Chloroflexota > Dormibacteria > Dormibacterales > Dormibacteraceae > DATAXV01. The sequence goes on along the minus strand of DATAXV010000129.1, from coordinate 528 downwards.
GGAACGCGGCGTGGGGGTCGAGCACCGCCCCGGTCACGCCGCGGCTCTCCCGCAGCAGGCTGGCCAGCGGGGTCGACCCGGCGACGACGCCGCCGAGCACGTCGTTGTGACCGGAGAGGTACTTGGTCGCGCTGTGCAGCACCAGGTCGATGCCGAACTCGAGAGGCCGGGTGTTCACCGGCGTGGCGAAGGTCGCGTCGACCATCGTCCGGACCCTGCCGTGCGCATGGGCGGCGGCGGCCAGGCGCTCCAGATCGGTGCAATAGAGGTAGGGATTGGTCGGGTACTCGGTGATGATCAGGCGGGTCTCGGGGCGGAGCGCGGACTCCAGGGCGTCGATGTCGCCAGGTGCCACGATCGTGCTGGTGATGCCGAAGCGCGCCAGCGTCTGCGCCACCAGCAGGCGGGTGCGGCGGTAGCAGTCCTTGAAGAGGACGACGTGATCGCCTGACTTGAGCATGGCCAGGAGCGCGCTGGTGATCGCGCCCATGCCGCTGGCGAAGGCGACCGCGTCGCCCGCGCCCTCGA
>DATAXV010000128.1:0-8901 GCA_036272915.1 Candidatus Dormiibacterota bacterium | reverse complement strand
TGGTGGTCAACCGGCGCGGCCGGGAGGAGCCAGGTGAGCGGATCGAGGACGCAGGACAAGCCGTACGACATCTCGAAGTGGGTTGTCGTGGAAGCGTACGAGAGAGTCAAGGCGAACAAGGGCGCGGTGGGGGTCGACGAGGAGTCGATCGCGGAGTTCGAGGCAAACCGGGACCGGAACCTGTACAGGATCTGGAACCGGCTGTCGTCGGGTTCGTACTTCCCACCGCCGGTGAAAGCGGTGGAGATTCCTAAGGCAGGAGGCAAAGGGGTTCGGGTGCTGGGCGTGCCGACGGTGGCCGACCGGGTTGCCCAAACGGTCGTGAGGATGTATCTCGAGCCGCAGGTGGAGCCGATCTTCCACCCGACACTAGCAACCCGGTGCTGGGTGGAACAGTGCAAGGTCGATGCCTGCCGCCGCCCGGGCCTGAACAGTGACGAGCATGAAGAGCTGGCGGCATGTACGCCGTGAGAACGGGGCGCTGCGCGAGGAGCGGGACATCCTGAAGCGAGCGACGGTCTTCTTCGCTAGGCCGACCCGGTGAGCGTGTACGTCTCATCGAGGCGGAAAAAGGCCGGCGGGGCATTGGGTCGCACCGGCGAGCGCGACACTCGAGCTCTCCCGATCCGCCTTCTTGCGAGTGGAACAGGCAGGAGTCGTTGAAGTACGAGCGCGAGGACGGCGGCCGTTGGTCTAGCTCCCTGGTTCCGCCGGGGGGTCCAACCACCAGCCGGGTGCGAGCTTGGTGGTGCGGCGTCGCCGCGTGTCGAACAGGTTTTCCTGGATCTCGAAGAGAAGATCGATCGCGTCGGTTGGGGTCCGCGGCGCGTGTGCCCGATGGAGAAACTGATCCGGAGCCGAGGCGCAGAGGAGCATCAGCCGGAGCCGTAGGGCGCCTGAGATCCCCTCCCCGCCGGCGAGGTTCTGCCGCTCAAGCTCGCCGATCATGTCGTCGCAGACGCGGAGCAACCGTTCCACCTGGATACCTCCCAATTGGCGTTCTAGGGGTCGCTCGGCGGCACTGTCTCGAGCCGGACCCTCTCGATCGTCGCCGCCTGTAGGCCGTCGTTCAGCCGTGTGTTCGATGCCACACTCACGCGGCGGTACCAAGTGTGGAGCGCCGATCAGAGAAGGGCGGGCCGGCTCGGAGTGTACTGGCGGTTGCCCGCCCTGTAGAGCCACTGAAGGTCTGTGTCGGCAAAGATCCATGTCCTACCCCCGTCACGAGCATGTTCGCTGCACTACATATCCGGGTTAGACAACTACTCAAAAGACGGTACGTCATGTGATTGGCGCATGATCAGTAGAATCCCAATGTCATCTTCGTAATCCGGACCGGTTCTGTGAGTGCGATCGTCTGCTGATCAGCGTCGGCCGGCCTGATGCCGAGTAGGTAAGATCAACCGACTCTCACGTCTACCGCTGGCCGCTCGTGCCACCAGAGAAGGACGCGTTCAGCTATCCGGATCGGTGCCGTGGACGGGTCCGGATGGTCGGTGTGGACGTGAGAGGGTCGACCGGGGCATTGATGGTGAGGCCAGAGGAGGGCCTCAAGGAGCGGGGTCGGTTCCCATCCGCGAGCAGCCCGAAGGTCCGACGGCGACAGCCACTGCGTGGGTGATCGCGCCATCGACGTGGGCTTGTGCTCGGAGCACTCTTCCGGGGCGAGGTCTCGCTGGTCTCAGACGAAGGAGAGGCAGTAGCCGTGGCCGTGCTGGCTCAGGAGTTGGCACGGCGGGTTCAGCGGCGCGATCTTGACGCGGATTCGGCGCACGTAGGTCCGCAGTTGCTCCTGACCATGCTCGCCGGCCGTCCAGCCCAACCGGACAATCTCACGGGCGCTCAGGAAGCGGTTGGGGTGGTTCACAAGAACTGACAGCAGGCTCCACTCCTGCCGGGTGAAGGTGACGACGCTGCCGTCGAAGGCAAGCGTCCGCCGTCTCCCGTCGAGTACCATGCCCCTGATTTCGGCGTGTGAGGCGATCTCCATCACCGAGGATGCGGACTGCCGCAGGGCTGCGCGGATGGAGGCCACGAGGGCACCGGGGATGAAGGGTCGTGGCAGCCATCGGTCCGCTCCCGCCTCCAGGTTCAGCTGCGCCGAGTCGGTTCCGTCGTCGACCACGATCAACGGTGCCTCGGTGCGGAGGCGCATTTCGGATATCAACTCGGTCCGGCGGCTCTGCTCCGACCGGTCGACCCCCCACAGGACAAGGTCCACGCTCTGGTGGTCAAGCGCCTGCAGTGCCGTAGTTAGATTGCGGAACTGATCCGACCGGCCGTTGGCCAGGCCGATGCACGTCGCCATCACGGCGCGATAGTGATCATCGGCTTCGATCAGGATGGCCCTCCAACGCGTCCCGCCGCCGCTCTCCAGCTGTTCAGCCATCTGCCGTACTCCTCTGGCTGGTCGGCGGCTGGGGAGGCCGCAGACCCGCCAATCACCATGTCGGCATCCCCTCGAGGGGGCTGATCGTCCTTCTCAACATGGGTAGGGATCGTCGGCAAGACTGGAGACGATTCGGCTCGTTGCGACGGGCCGCCGCTCATCTCGGTGGTCCGCCACCCCTACATGCGTTCTCGGCCTGATGGTCGAGGTCCCGGTCCCGGCCCGTCGAGAGACCCAACCGCCCCGCCGACGAATTCCCGCGGCACCTGACGTCGAAGTCCGAAAGGGGCGCGCTCGCCCTCTAGGCCCCCACTCCCCTGCGATGGAGGTGCAGAAGCAGTTCGCCCGCATTGGGCTGCCCGACGCCCGGCAGGAACCGATGTCGGTGTCGAACACATCTGACCAACCATCTGCTGCCTTCTTCCGCAACGGAGCCATGGGTCTAGGGCGTAAAGACAATCACCCAACCGGCAGAGCATATCATCACCCTGCCGATCAGGCCCAATCCGTTTCCCTAACAGTCGAACTTCTACTGACCGAGTGCCGAAAATCTACTGACCTGGTACTGGGAGTCTCCTATATACTCCTAGGCGTTGTCCTCAAAAGTGATGGAAAGGCTTATCTGTAGGCCTGGCTCGATAATGTAGGCTTTTCTTGGAAGACGAGGACAATCCACAGCTCATTTGGACAGGAGGTATGTACGGTGGCCATTGCTCGTTGGCGCCCGATGAACGACCTCATGGGTCTCCACAGTTCCCTGGATCGCCTGTTCACCGACATGGTCGGAGACCCCATGTTCGGCAGTCGCGGCGGCCGCCCCGCCGGTGTCCCGACCTTCCATCTGCCCGTTGACGTGATCGAGACCGAGAATGGCTACGGGATCCGGGCGCCGGTGCCCGGATTCAGTCCGGAAGAGGTCGAGGTCACCTTCGCCGATGGAATCCTAAGCATCAGCGCCAAGCACCAGGAGGAGAAGACGGAGGAGGAGGGCGACTACGTCCGCCGGGAGACCGCCTTCGGCAACTACGTACGGCAGGTCAGCCTGCCCGGCGACATCAAGGAGGAGGACATCAAGGCCAGCTTCGAGAACGGCGTGCTAACCGTGGAGGTGCCCCGCGCTCCGAGGCCACAGCCGGCCCGGATCGAGGTGCAGCACAGCGGGGAGTCGAGCAGCAGGCGGAAGATCGGCACCGGGTCCGGTTCCGGCAACAAGAGCAACTGACGGGGGCTGCGGGAGGCTCCCCGCGCCCGGGCCCTCCCGCACCGCCCCGCCGCGTCCTCAAGCGCTCAGGCCCTTCCGAGCGCTTGCCTGACGCTGAGCCATCTCCAGACCAGGACCAGCATGGAGAAGCCGATCAGCGAGAGGACGAGCAGCCCTCCCCACTGGCAGGCCAGATAGACGTCCACCTGTCTCGGGGTCGGCGGGGGGAGGACGCCATATACGGCCGCGATGTGAAGCGCCGGGCTGCCCGTGATCAGATCGGTGACGAGGAGGGCGATGCTCTGCATCGAGTCCCAGAGCGCATGCAGGATGGACACCACCAGATAGGTGACGATGACCCGGAGGGACAGTCGCAGGCGGCTGCCGCGGGCGCTGCTGAAGAGGACGCCGCCCAAGATGCCTGTCCAGAGGCCATGGCCGGTCGGGGCGAGGACCCCGCGCACCAGCTCCGTGTAAACCATGTTGGGCAGGGATAGGCCGAGCAGCACTCCGTTCTGCTGGATGATCAGGGCGTTGAACGCGTAGCCGCTGCTCTCGAAGGCGGCGAACCCGAAACCGACGGCGGCGCCGAGGACGACGCCGTCCCGGACGCGGTAGTGGGGGAGGCTTCGGGCGATCCAGACCAGCGCCAGGGCCTTGGCCCCCTCCTCGACAAGGCCGATCCCGAGCGAGACGAGCGCGCCCTCGGCCAGCAGCCACGCCTCGAGGACGGACGCGGCGAGGACGCCGAGAAGGCCCCCGAGCACGAACGCCCGCACCACCATGCTGGGCGTGAGGGTCTCGCTCTGATAGTGGTCGAGATACCAGATAACCGCAGTCACCGGGACCAGGAAGCTGCCGAGCAGGATCACTGTGGGAACGAGGTTGGTATCGCCGGTCACCGCCGTGATCACCAGCGACGCGAGCCACAGCACGAGCCCCGTAATGAGGACGCTCCTCCAGTGTCGCCGGGGGCGTGTTCCGATGCCGGGGTCATTCATGAGGCACTCCCTGCTTCTCTTTCAGGAGAACGACGCGACACAATTGTCAGCGGCAGGCCCTGCTCTGCCGCCACTCGATCACCAGGCCCTAGCCAGGCTCAGAGGGAGGGTGCTCTATCAGTCGCACTGGGCAGAGCTGCGGCTGTTCGCTAGACACGCCGAGTCTACCTCGGTGTCACCGTAGTCGCTTAGTCTATTTTCGATCCCTGTCTCGTAACCCCACGACAACCAAACGTCGTGCTGAGGGGATAGAAACTGTCGCAAAATGGGTTGTCTGTGTGGTGTCGTTGCACAACGGCGCCGCCCCACACTTATCAGCGGGGGCCGGACACGGGAGGGGCGCAGGCGGAGCCGAGCTCCGCCGCGCCGTCTCAGCGCGCCGGCTGCCAGTCCGCCCGGGGGTCGGGCAGCGGCGTCAGCCGCGCCGTGATCTCGTCCCGGTGGGGCTCCAGCCAGGGCGGCAAGATCACCTTCCGGCCGAGCTCCTCGACCGGTCCGTCGACGGTGAAGCCGGGCTCGCGGGTGGCCAGCTCGAAGAGCACGCCTCCCGGCTCCCGGAAGTACACGGAGTGGAAGTAGTGGCGGTCGATCAGGCCGCTGGTCTGGTAGCCGGCCCGCTCCAGCCGGCGCAGCCACTCCGGCTGCTCGGCGTCGGTCGTCCCCCAGGCGATGTGGTGGACGCTGCCGGCGCTCTGCTGGCCGTGCTCGGAGGGTGCGGGGTCGAGCGCGATCCAACCGCCACGGCGGTCGCCGCGCAGCTCCCAGCTGCCGTCCTCGCGACGCACGGCGCCCATCAGACCCTCGAGCAGGGACGCGGTCGCCTCCGGGCGGCGGCTGTAGGCGCGCACGCCCTCGAAGCCCTGGAGGGCCATGGCGGCCGGGATCTCCGGGTGCTCGGCGATCAGCGGCTCGTCGCCGCTCGCGTCCACCACCAGCTGGTGGTCGAGGCCCTCGGGATCGGAGAGGAGGAGCCCGTCGCCCTCGCGGCGCGCCTCGAAGCCCTCCCTCTCCAGCCGCTGCGCCCAGAACTCGACCGCCTCGGCCGAGCCCACCCGCCAGACAATGCGGTGGACCATACCCGCGCCGGGCCGGCCGGGGAGCGCGTGCGGGTACTCGAAGAAGGTCAGGTCGGCGCCGGGCTGGGCGTTCTCGTCGCCGTAGAAGAGGTGGTAGACGGTTGGGTCGTCCTGGTTGACGGTCTTGGCCGTCAGGCGCAGCCCCAGCACCCGGGTGTAGAAGTCCAGGTTGCGCTGCGCGTCGCCGGTGATGGCGGTGATGTGGTGAATGCCGTCGAATCTCATCGGGTTCGCTCCCTTTCAGAATGCTTGCTAGGGAAAGCTTGCTATGGCAAGTACATCCTCTCGAATCATGCCCCGACGGCTTTCATTCCCCGTCGAGGGGATCGGGCGAGTCGGGGGCGAGCCGGGCGAAGGTCTCGGCCAGCCCGGCGATCTGATCGGGTTCGAGGCGGTCGAAGAAGAGGCCCTGTACGCCCCGGAAGTGCGCCGCCTGGGCGCGGCGGAGCAGGGCCATGCCCTCGTCGGTGAGGCACGCGTTCTTGGCCCTGCCGTCGGCGGCGCTGGACCGGCGGTTGACCAGGCCCCTGGCGACCAGGCCGTCGACGATGCGGGAGACGCGGCTCAGGCTGAGACCGGCCTGAGCGGCCAGGGTGGAGAGGCCGAGCTCGCGGGGATCGGCGCCGGCCAGCCGGCCCAGCAGCTCGAGCGCGCTGAGGCTCAGCCCATGGGCGGCGACCAGCTCGGCTTCGAGCTCGCGGACCAGGCGCTTGTGGGTCTCGATCAGCCCGACCCAGGCGCCGGCGGCGGCCGCCGTCCAGCGCGCCAGGCCGTCCTCGCCGACGATGAAGAAGCAGGCGTTGCTGGAGGAGGTGAGCGGTTCGGCCATATCCTTGCCCTAGCAAGCATACCGCTGCTTCGGAGTCGATAACCTGGATTCCGATGGAACCCGACGCCTCGCCCCGAAACCGAGTGCGCGCCGCCCTGGAGGCCGACGGCCTGCCCCGCGGCGACCGCTACGACCTGCCGGATTCGACCAAGCGATTCCCCGACGGCGCTCAGTACCGGGTCGAGATCCCCAGCACCGAGGGACCGGCCTGCCTCGACGCGGTGCTCGAGGAGGCGTCGCGGCTCGACGTGAGGATTCACCGCATCTCCCAGGGGAGCGGCGTCTTCCTGCACACCGACGCCGAGCTGGACGCGATGGCCGACCGCGCGCGGTCGGCCCCGGTCGAGGTCTCGCTCTTCACCCGTCCCAACGCCGCCTGGGGAACCTCGGCGACGGCGCGCAGCGCCGCCGGGCTGGCCCTGGCCGCCACCGCTCACGGCCAGGAGCAGGTGGTCTCCTGCCTGGAGGACGCGCAGCGCGCCGCCGAGCACGGCTTCCGCAGCGTCCTCGTCGCCGATCTCGGCGTGCTCGCCGCCTTCGACGCCCTCCGCCGCCAGGGCGCGCTGCCGGAGGACATGCAGGCCAAGGTATCGGTCATGCTGCCCGCCGCCAACCCGCCCGCGGCCAGGGTGCTGGAGCGGCTCGGCGCCAACACCCTGAACCTGCCCACCGACCTGAGCCTGCCCGAGCTCGCCGCGATCCGAGCCGCGGTCGACATCCCGCTCGACATCTACGTCGAGGCGCCGGACAACCTGGGCGGCTTCGTGCGCATGCACGAGATCCCCGAGATCATCCGCATCGCCGCCCCCGTCTACGTCAAGTTCGGCCTGCGCAACGCGCCCGACATCTATCCGTCGGGCAGCCACCTCGAGGCGACGGCGGTGGCGCTCAGCCGGGAGCGTGTCCGGCGCGCCCGGCTGGGCATGGACCTCCTCGCCCGGTCCGGCTACGAGGCGACGACCTCCGAGCTCGGGGCCAGGGGTCTGGCCCTTCCGGTCACGGTGTGAGCTGAACCTTGAGGGCGCCGCTGGAGCGATCGCGGAGCGCTCCGAAGGCGCCCTCGTAGTCGTCCAGCGCGAAGCGGTGGGTGATCAGCGGGGCCGGGTCGAAGGCACCGGAGGCGAAGAGCTCGACGATCCAGCGCCAGGCTCGCCCTGAGGCTCCGAAGACGCCCTGGACCCTGAGGTGCTTGAGGGCGAAGGTGTCGGCGATGACCGCCGGCCGCTCGACGCCGCTGATGCCCTCGAGCACCACCGTCCCGCCCCGGCGCGCGAGCCGCAGCGCGATGACCGCGCCCTCGGGCCGGGTCGCCGCCTCGAAGACCAGGTCGAAGCGGTCCTGAGCCGAGGCGAGGCGCCTCACCTCGGCGATGCCGACGGTGTCGCTCGCGCCGAGCGAGAGGCCGAGCTGGAGGCGCGCCGGGCGGGTACCGAAGAGGACCAGCTCCGAGGGCGACGAGAGCCGGAGCAGCGATACCGCCAGCAGGCCCAGCGTCCCCGAGCCGACCACCGCCGCCCGCATCCCGGGGCGCGTGCCTGCCTCGAGCAGACCCTGGGCGACGCAGGCGGCCGGCTCCAGGACCGCCGCCGCGCCGAGGTCCGCGCCCACCGGCAGGCGGTGGGCGAGACGGGCGGGGACGGCGACGTACTCGGCGAAGGCGCCCTGATGGGTGAAGCCGGTCTCCGCGTAGTCGGCCGCGCAGAGGTTGGTGAGGCCCTCCTTGCAGCGGTCGCAGACGCCGCAGGCGCGGAAGCCCTCGGCGACGATCCCCTCGCCGGCGGCGATGCCCTGGACGCCGGGTCCGGTCTCGACCACGGTCCCCGCCCACTCGTGCCCGGGCACGATCGGGTAGCGGACGTAGGGGGCGGGGCGCCTGCCCTCCAGGATCTCCAGGTCGGAGCCGCAGATGCCGACCGAGCCGACCTGGACCAGGAGCTCGCCCGTCGCCGGACGGGGTCGCTCCATCCGGATCATCCCGATCTCGCCCGGCCGCTCGACGCGGACGGCGCGCATCTCGCTCACGGCGCCGGCGGTCCCTCCAGGCGGAGGACCGTCCAGGAGACGGGGGGGAGGGTCACCCCGAGGCGACCCGCCTCCAGGCGGGCGCTCTGGCCCTCCACCGGATGCACGCGCTCGGGATCCGCCTCGGTGTTCTGGGCGAGCGGGTCGCCGCCGGCCAGGACCCGGTGCTCGACGATCCGGGTCGCACCCAGCGCCCGGAGGTCGGCCTCGACCTGGAGCGGCTCGGAGGTGTCGCGGTTGACGAGGAAGAGGGCCGTGGCCCCCCGCTCCCGATCGAGGCTGGCTCCGGCGTGGAGCAGCGGCACCTCGCCGTAGCGCTCGGTCGGATAGGTGGGCCCATCGACGAGCAGCTGCAGCGCGTCGCCCCTCGCCCAGCGGGCGGC
>DATAXV010000127.1:0-38608 GCA_036272915.1 Candidatus Dormiibacterota bacterium | reverse complement strand
GGCGCCGCGCTTCGTCGCCCCCGGCCATTTCCCCCACGACGCGCGCTCACCGATGCGCCTCGAGGAGTCGCGACGGATCGGGGGCGCCGTCCTCCTCCGCTATCGCCTGCAGGCATCTGGATGACCCGCGGAGGCCCGCATCGACCGCGTCGCCGGACCGAGTGAAGCCGTGCCCCGCCGCCTGATCCGCTCCCCGCCTCACGCCGCCCTCGGGCCTTACGCTGAGTTCCCGCTCCCCGTCATCCGTGCATCGCCGCCATCTTCTGATGGACCCACGCGTGCGCGGCGGAGGTCCTGGCGCTGAGATCGGAAAGGCGGCCGTCCAGGTCCTCATGGTCCATCCAGTTCCGCTGCTCGATGCTCGCCGCGCTGGCTCGGATGCGACCGATCAACGTCTCGAGGCCCTCGACGTGGCCCAGTACCGTGTCCTTCTCTGTCTGATTGAGATCACACATAACAACACCATACCGGTGAGCCTAGGATCCGTACAGTAGTCAAATCTTATCTTGACCGAATTGGTGATCTTTGGTATAAGTCAGGAGTTGGCTTGCTCACAGTATGGTCGGCCACTGCATGATTGCGATCATCAGCATCATTGAGAGTGCGATGCCGATGTGACCGGTGGTTCCCAGCAGATACAGAGTCCGATGTGATCCGCGCAGGGTTACGCCGGACTCGAATCCCTTCCATGATTGCCAGCCGTAGTCGGCGATGATCAGGACATAGATCACCAGGCAGGGGATGGTGATGAGCGCGAGGCTGTGGGCCCGGAACATGTAGACCATCGAGGCGTGCGTGAAGATGTGCCAGAGATCGCCACGAGCTCGGACCGGGTTGCGGAGGATGCACAGCCGAGCGGTGAAGATGAGGCTGAAGGCTCCGTAGACGAGCATGTAGGGCCATCTCGGACCGAGGCTCGAGATCGCGCCGAGCATGAGCAGGCTCATGAGGATCATGCCCGGGGCGTGGAGCACGTGCCCCATCAGGTCGGAGAAGAGACTGTAGCCCCGGATGTCGGACCGCGCGGCATAGCGCCAGCCGAAGACGAGGACGACGAACACCGATAGAGCGATGATCAGGAGGAGAAGCCCGTCGGTCGTGCTCAGGCTGAGGGACGCCGTCGTCGGATGCTCTGTCGCCGGGCATCCTGGCATAGCCATTCCGGGCATGCATCCAGACTTCATCCAACACCTCCCCGTGCGCCGTCAACCAATTCAGTAAAGGGTACCGGCAATCAGGCCCGCCCGGCAACACGCGGAGGCTCCCCCGCTGACTGTGCCACTGGCGACGATTTCATTGACGGCGTCGCCGCTCCGGGAGCGCCTCGGATGTGACAATGAACTATGGGTTCGATGCCTCAGCAGCTCGTCCTGATCGGGTCGGGCGGAGGGCGTCCTGATCGAGACGCCCTACGGGTTCCAGGAGAATGTCGAGGGGGTCTCGCGCAAGGCGATCCAGTACTTCGCCCGTCGCACCGGTCTGCCCATGCGGGTGGCGCCGGGCATGCGCGCCCCCGCTTGCTCCCCCAGCGGCGAGGCCGCGCTCGGGCTTCGCTCGTTGAGGAGCGCGGACGTCGCCTTCGCCGGTCCGGGCAGCCCGACCTACGCCCTCCGCGAGTGGCGGGAGAGCGCCGTCGGCGACGCGCTTCTGGACCGGCTGCAGCGGCCCGGCGTGACGATCTTTGCGTCGGCCGCCGCGTGCACGGTGGGATCGCTCACGCTTCCCGTCTACGAGATCTACAAGGCGGGCGCTCGCCCGCACTGGCTGGAGGGACTCGGTCTCCTGCGGCCGTTTGGCATCGACGCCGTCGTCATCCCTCACTTCGACAACGCCGAGGGACGGAACCACGACACGCGGTACTGCTACATGGGCGAGCGGCGTCTCCGGGCCCTGCTGGAGCAGCTGCCGTCGCCGGTCGCGGTGCTCGGCATCGACGAGCACACCGCCCTGGTCCTCGACCTCGGCAACGACGTCCTGGAGGTGCAGGGGCGGGGCGGTGTCACGGTCCGGGGCCAGGGCGTGAGCGAGGTGCTGCCGGCCGGCCTCCGGGCACCGATCGCCACCCTCCGGGATCTGCTCCGCACGGGGAGTTCTCCGGGCCCGGTGGATCCTGCTCCCGCCGGCCCGGTGGAGGAGGGCGCCTCGCACCCGGCCGGCCCCACCATCGTCGATCTCACCAGGAGCGGGGAGTCGCGCTTCCGGCGCGCCGAGCAGGCCGCCGACTATCCGGAGATGGCGGAGGCCCTCCTCGACCTTGAGGCCACGCTGGCCGACTGGTGGGCCACCTCGCTCGACCCGGAGGAGGAGATCGAGCCGGCGCGGTCCGTCCTCCGATCCCTCATCGCTAGCCTGGCCGAGGTCGGCCGTGCGGAGACGAAGCAGCTGAGCAGCCTGCTGGCGACGGTGGCCGAGGGGCTCCTCGGGCTTCGGTCGAGCCAGCGCTCGCTGGGAAGGTACGAATTCGCCGATCAGCTCCGGCAGATCCTGGTCGCGGCCGGCATTCGCGTGCACGACCACGGTGAGGAGAGCACCTGGGAGCTGCCGCACCGCTGACGCGAGGGCGGAGGGACGGTTCGCAGGCAGTGGCGGGACCCTGAGGCTGGACCCGCTCCAGGTCGACGCGGCGCGTCGTGGCCAGGACCAGAGGCGTGGCGTGCCCGTATGTCGGCGTGGTCGTTCTCCTCCGGAACCGACTCCTCGCCGGCGCGGAGGAGCATGTCCGCCAGCCGGAGCAGCAACCGCCGCTGGTCCTCCTCGCTGGCGAACCCCATGATCCGGGAGATGGCCCCCGCTGCCGGATCATGACCGCGGGCATGGCCCGGCCGGCCCGGCGGACATTGTCGAAGGCGCCGCTGACGATGCGGGCGTAGGTGAGCCCGGCGACGATGAGGAGGATGTGGCCGCGGTGGTCCCGGAAGGCGCGGACCGCTGGCGGGCGGCGGAGAACCTGCAGAGGCCGGCCGTCTCCCGCCGGTCAGGCGGCGGCCTCGGGCTCGACGCTCCTGGCTGGTCGCATGGTCGAGGCGGCGTCGCGGTCGCGGATGGTGAGGCCGACGGCCAGCCCGATCAGGGCCATCGCCGCGGCGGTGACCAGGGCCGCCTCGTAGCCGATGAGGTGGGACTGCCCGGATCCGGAGGCGCGGGAGCCGACGGTCGCCAGCATCGTGCTCAGCAGCGCCACGCCGAGGGCGGCGCCGAGCTGGCGCATGGAGTTGAAGAGGGCGGAGGTCCTTCCCGTGGAGGCGCCTGCGCCGGTCGAGAAGGCGGTGGTCTGGGCGGGCTGGAAGACCTGCGCGTTGGCGGCGCCGACCATGAACATCAGCGCCCGGTCGAGCCAGAGTGAGCCGTCGGCGCCGAGGCCGGCTATGAGGAGGATCGCGGCCGCCTCGGCGGCGAGGCCACAGCAGATCAGCCGGCGCGGCCCGACCCGGGCGTAGATGCGCGCGCAGAGCTGGGCGCCGACCATCACCCCGATCGCCTCGGTGAAGGTGGTGGTGCCGGAATCGAGCGCGGAGAAGCCGCGGCCGTCCTGGAGCAGCAGGGGCAGCACGAACAGGGTCCCGAGGAAGGCGCCCGCGCCGAAGAGCGCCACGCCGCTCGAGGAGCGGAAGAGGCGATTCTGGAGCATGCGCAGGTCGAGCATCGGGGTCGGCTGGCGTAGCTCGACCACGATCAGGGCCACGATCATCGCCGTCCCGGCGAGGCCCGAGCAGATGACCGCCGGCCGCGTCCAGCCGATCAGCGGTCCCTCGGAGAGCGCGAAGAGGGCGAGAGCCAGGCCGAAGCCGGCGAGGACGAAGCCGGGCAGGTCGAACCGCCCAGGGGTCGGCTCCCGGTAGCTCTGCAGGAAGAGGAGGCCGAAGAGCAGGGCGAGGACGCCGATGGGGACGTTCACGTAGAAGATCCAACGCCAGGACAGGTTGTCGATGAGGAGGCCTCCGATCAGGGGGCCGGTGGCGGGGGCGAGGACGACGGGCACGGTGAGGATCCGCGACGCCTGGATCCGCTCGTAGGGCGGGAAGACCCGGAACAGCATGGCCACCCCGATCGGGGTCATCATCCCGCCGCCGACGCCCTGGAGGACGCGGAAGAGGACCAGCTCGACCAGGTTCTGGGACACGCCGCAGAGCGCCGAGGCGGCGGTGAAGATGACGAGCGCGGCGAGGAAGCTACGCCGCGTGCCCCAGCGGTCGCCGATCCAGCCGGAGGCGGGGATGAGGACGGCGAGGCTGACCAGATAGCCGATGACGACGGCCGCGATCCCCGCCGTGCTGACGTGGAACTGGCGGGCAAGCGTCGGCAGGGCGACGTTGACGACCGTCGAATCCATGATGGTCATGAACATCGAGACGACGAAGACGACGCAGACCGAGACCTTCGGCGAGACCGCCCGGGGACGAAGGGACACCGCTCTCGATCATATGGGGAGGCTCGGTGGGGCGTCAGCAGGCCCGCCCGGCCACGTGGCGCGCGACGCCCTCACCACTGGGTGAGGAAGGTGCTCACCGCCCGCTCCAGGCTCGGGTCTTCGCTGCGGCGCCAGTCGCGCAGGAAGGGGATCAGGTGCGACGACCCCGTCGCCACCTCGCGGATCACCAGCCTCCCCATCGGCCCGGCCCGGTCGAGATAGCAGGTCTCCCGGAACCGTCGCAGGGTCGCCTCCACGTCGTAGGCGACGGCGTGGTGCCGGACCTGCCAGGAGGAGCCGGAGAGCTCGGCAACGGTGAACTGGGCCGAGGGATGCCCGTCCAGGGCGAGGCCGACGGAGCCGACGGTGACGATGCGTCTGCCGCCCCACTGCCGGCTCATGCAGATGTGGTTGTGGCCGCGGAGGATGAGCTCGGGCACCTCGTCGCCGGGGAACATCGCCCCGATGTCACCGTCCGGCGTGTACGGCTGCACGGAGTCGGCGTCGCTCCGCAGCGAGGCGTGGACCACGAGCAGCCCCGGGACCCCGGCGTCCCGCCATGAGGTGGGGAGGTCGGCGAGCTCGGCCACGGTCTCCGGCCCGACCTCCTCCCGGGAGGCCCGCAGCGGGCCGAAGCGGGGCACCGACCACTCCGGGTCGGCGCGCTCGGTGTCGAAGTCGAAGAGGTAGCGTTCGTGGTTGCCGCGCAGCACGGGCACGCCTAGGCCCTTGACCCGCTGCCAGCACCCCTCCGAATCGGGCGCGCCGTCGACCACGTCGCCGGCGACGATCAGGCGGTCGGGGTGGAGGTTGTCGACGGCCTCCAGCGCGGCGTCGAGCGCGGCCAGGTTGCCGTGGATGTCCGCCAGCACCGCCACTCGCACGACCAGCAGCATGCACGGTCGGCTGATACCGGCGCCGGAGCCGTGTCACAATCGGCGCAGATGGTGACGTTCGACACCGTCAGGGAGCTGGCCATGGCCCTGCCCGAGGCCGAGGAGAGCACCTCCTACGGGACGCCCTCATTCAAGGTGCGCCGCAAGCTGTTCAGCCGGCTTCGCGAGGACGGGGTCCTGATGGTCCGCATCGATCTCGCCGACAAGGACTTCCTGATCCGGTCCCGGCCCAGCGTCTACTTCACCACGCCGCACTACGACGGCTATCCGGCCGTGCTCGTGCGCCTCGACGTGATCGGCAAGGAGGAGCTCGGCCGCATGCTCCGGGCGGCCTGGCGCTTCACCGCCCCGCCGCGACTGGCGTCCCAGCTCGACGGCCAGTGAGCGGGAGGGGGGCGGCGACCGGCGTCCGCCATCTGCTGCGGGTGGACTGGTCCCCGCGCGGCGAGGTCGACCTCGAGGCGTGGCCCTTCACCGTGCCCGCCGTGGCGCAGCTGGTGCGGGAGGGCGGCATGGACGTCGCCCCCGGCGTCACCCTCCTGGCCGGCGAGAACGGCAGCGGCAAGTCGACGCTGGTGGAGGCCCTGGCCGCCGTCTACCCGCGGTCGGGGGCGAGGTCGAACTACGCCCACCTCACCGGTCCCGACGCCAGCGAGGAGGATTCGCCGCTGCGCCGCCACCTCGTGGCCCGCACCGTCCCCCTCGCCGCCCGCGCCGGCTTCTTCCTCCGAGCCGAGGTGATGCACGAGTTCCTGGCGACGGTCGACGCCAACCCGGCCGAGTCGAAGGCCTGGGGCGGTGCAGAGCTCCGGGCTCGCTCGCACGGCGAGGCCTTCCTGACCGTGCTCCGACATCGCTTCGACGAGGTCGGGGTCTACTTCCTCGACGAACCCGAGGCGCCGCTCTCATTCCAGTCGACGCTGAGCCTGCTGCTCCTCCTCGACATGCTCCGCAGGGAGGGGTCGCAGGTGGTCGTCGCCACGCACTCGCCGATGCTGGCGGCACTGCCCGGCGCGACGCTGATCGAGGTCGGGGAGTGGGGGATGCGGCGGGTCGGATACGACGAGCTGGAGCTGGCCCGGTCCTGGCGCGACTTCATGGCCTCGCCCGACCGCTATCTCCACTACCTGCTCGCCGACGCCTGACCAGACTCGCCGAGATCAGCCGCCGCCCTCCTCGCCGAGCGATCCGGCGAGCACCACGCCCGGTGGCGCCGGCTCGGGGTCCGGCACCTGGTGGCCGTGCCGCGAGAGGTGGGCCCTGACCGCGTCGTGGATCCGCCCGCGGGTGGCCTCGGAGACGGCTCCCGGCCGGCGCAGGACGAGATAGGCCGTGCCGAGGAGCAGGAGCTGGAAGCGGCGCTCAGGGTTGATGCGCGGCCTTGGCAGCGGTGACTCGCCCTCGGCCAGGCCGAGGCGGTCGTGGAAGCGGCGGACGAACGCCGGCGCCCACCAGTTGGCCCTGCCCAGAAGCCGCATGACGCTGGGGACGACCAGGCCGCGGAGGAGGGTGGCGTCGAGGACCACGGCCAGCGAGAGGCCGGCGCCGAGCGCCTTGATGAGCATGACCTGGGAGGTCGCGAAGGCGATGAAGACGGTGACCATGATCGCCGCCGCACCGGTGATCAGGCCGCCCGAGCGGGCCAGGCCGACCACCACCGCCCGATCGTTGTCCCCGGTCAGGCGGAACTGCTCCTGAATGCGGGTGACGAGCAGCACCTCGTAGTCCATGGAGAGGCCGAAGATGGTCACGAAGAGGAGCACCGGGATGGAGGGGTCGAGCGCCTGCGGGGTGAAGCCCAGCTGCGAGGCGAAGTGCCCCTCCTGGAAGACGAAGACGAGGGCGCCGAAGGAGGCGCAGATCGAGATCAGGTTGGAGAGCACCGCCTTGATCGGTAGGAGCACCGATCCGGTGAGCAGGAAGAGGACGATCAGGGTGACGCCGACGACGAAGCCCATGGCGCCCGGTACGTGCGACTCGACGAAGTCGACGATGTCGTCGGAGGCGGCGGTCTGGCCGGTGACCAGGACCTGGCCGCCGCTGACGCGCATCGCCTTGAGCCGGGTGAGCACGGTGTCGGCGCCCTGGGAGGTGGCGCCGTCGAGGGAGGTCGCTGTGATGACGACGATATGGGCTCCGACCGACCCCTTCACGACCTGGCGCACGTCGGCGGGGAGACTGGACTCGGCGCCGGAGTAGAGCCGCTGGTAATCCTGCCTGGTCAGGGTGCGGCTCAGGTTCACCGGCCCGCTGACGCTGCTGATGCCGTCGATCCCGGCCATCCGCCGGCTGAGGTCGTAGAGCTGGCCGACGTGCTCGGAGGAGAGCGATGGGCCTCCCGACCACCGGACCACGACCTGGAACTCGGTCCCCGACTCGTTGGGGAAGTCGCGGGTGAGCTGCGAGTAGGCGACCCTGGTCGGTGAGTTCGGCGGCAGCTGTTCGATGCCGCCGCTGGCCATCCTGATCTGGAGGAAGGGGATGCCCGCGATCAGGAGGATGGCCAGGGTCGGCACCAGGACCATGACCGGGCGCCGCATCACCATGTTGCCGACCCACAGCCAGAGGCCGCCGCTCGATCGGCGCCGGAGCAGGGGCACGGTCAGCCAGCCGACCCGGTGGCCGAGCAGCGAGAGCATGGCCGGAAGCAGGGTCAGGGCGTAGAAGACGGCGACGGCGACGACCAGCATGCCGGCCGCTCCCATCGAGGTCAGGTAGGTCCCGGGGAAGAGGAGGAGGGCGCCGAGGCCGATGGCGACGGTGACGCCGGAGAAGGTCACCGCCCGGCCCGCCGTCCCGATCGCGGTCGAGAGCGCCTGCTCGTCGGTGGACCCCCGAGCCAGCTCCTCGCGGAAGCGGGTGACGATGAACAGCGAGTAGTCGATGGAGACGCCGAGGCCGATCAGGGTGACGATGTTCAGCGCGTACTGGCTGACGCTGGTGGCGTGGCTGAGGATGAACGTCCCGCCGATCCCTCCCGCGATCGAGAGCAGGCCGACGGCGAGGGGAAGGCCGGCGGCGACGACGCTGCCGAAGATGATCACGAGCAGCAGCAGCGTGATCGGCAGGGACAGCGTCTCCGCCCGGCGCAGATCGGAGTTGAGGGTGTCGTTGATCGCGCTCTCGATCGGGACCTGACCGGTGCCGGTGATCTCGAGCGAGGGCTCCGCCTTCCGGACCCGGTCGACCATGCCCGGGTAGGCGGTCGCGGCCCGGTCGACGCCGGCGTAGAGGTAGACCTCGATCAGCTCGGCGTGGCCGTCCTTCGAGGTCAGCGCCTGGCGCTGGGCGGCGGGAAGGGAGGTGGGGAGGATGATGTCGGCGACGCCGGGATCCGATCGCAGCGGCCTGACCGCGCGGTCCGCCTGAACCTGGAACTCGGGGCTGGAGGCGGACAGCGTCCGGCTGCGCAGGATGAGCAGGTAGGAGGATCCGTGGCGGGGCTGGTCGCTGGTCAGCTCCTGGTTGATCAGGTTGGCCGCTCGCTGGGAGGGGAAGGAGCTCACGGCACCGTTGGAGGAGCTCAGCGTCCCGCCGCGGGCGAGGCCGATCAGGGCCACGACCAGGACGGCGACGGAGACGGCGAGGACCCAGAGCCGGTGGCGGTGGACGAAGGTGCCCCAGGCGAAGAGCATCTACCCGACCTCGGAGGTCTGGCCGAGCATCGACTGCGCGGCCCGGGTGGTGAGCTCGCCGAGGGCGTCGATCGCCCTGGCGGCGTCGAACTCGGGGTCGATCATGGCGAAGGTCCAGATGCCGAAGAGGGCGGCGTCGATGGCGCCGCCGACGGACTGCGCCAGCTCCGCCGGGATCTCCCGCCGCCCGGCGGTGAGGGCTTCGACCTTGGCCTCGACGCCGTGCCGCTGGCGGCGCAGGTGTCGGACCAGCGCCTCGCGGATGCTCTCGTTGTGCAGCGCCAGGCCGGCCATCTCGACCAGCAGACGCTGGCAGGCGAGCTCCTCGCCGTTCAGGCTCCTGGCGCCGGCGAAGGCCTCGCGGATGAAGGTGGCCGGGTCGGCGTCGGTGTCGACCGGGGCCAGCTGCTCGCAGGCGCGCTCCAGCGCCGCCACGACCAGGTCCTCCTTGGTGCTGAAGTAGTAGTGGACCAGCCCCTGGGCGACCTGTGCCTCGGCGGCGATGTCCTTGACCGAGGTGGCGACGTAGCCGTCGACCTCGAGTCTGCGCAGGGCCGCCTCGACGATCCGCTGCCTGGTGTCTCGGCTCATTGTTTGGTCATTCAACCAAAAACGGCCGAAGGAAGTCCAGGTCCGAACTCGAACGGTGGCGATACGCCCAGTGATGGTGGGACACGGCGGGGGCCGGATCGGTAAAGTCCCGGGGTGCGCCAGATCAAGTCAGCGATAAAGGCAAGTAAACTCACGGGGATCCGATGAGGGAGGCCACCCCGGCAGAGGCAGCACTGCGCCCGACGGCAGCCGCACGGCTGAGCCGCTTGGTCCGCCGGCGTCCGCGGATGCTGCTCGTCTTCAGCGTCGTCTACCTCGCCGCCGTCTTCGGCGTGATGCTGTGGCGGGGGGTCGAGATCGAGCCGGAATGGGTGGTGCTGGCGCTGCTCCTGATCGCGGTGGCGACGGGAAGGGGCATTCAGTTCCTCAAGGATTGGGCGCCGTTCCTGGTCCTCTTCATCGCCTATGAGGCGATGAGCGGGTTCGCGTCGCAGACCGGCTTCAGGCCGATGGACACGGGCCGGCTCGAGCTGGCGCTCTTCCACGGAACACTGCCCACGGTCTGGCTCCAGTCGCGCCTCTACAGCACGACGCGGATCTCACCGCTGGACTGGGCGACGATGTGCGCCTACTTCCTCCACTTCGTCATCCCGCTCCTGGTCGGCTTCGTCTTCTGGATGCGGAGCCGTGCGCTCTACTGGCGCTTCATCAGCGCCCTGATGCTGCTCTCCTTCCTCGCCTTTCTCACCTACCTCTTCTTCCCGAGCGCTCCGCCGTGGTACCAGTTCCCGCACGAGGTCCACAAGGTCATCGACGCGACCATCCGCAAGTGGGGCGTGTCCTACTACGTGTCGCCCGTCTTCTCCCACCTCAACCCCAATCAGTTCGCCGCCTTCCCCTCGCTTCACGCCTCCTACCCGGTGCTGTGCGCCATCTACGCCTGGCGCCTCAACCGCAGGTTCTCGATCGGCCTGTTCGCCTGGAGCGCGTTCGTCTGGTTCTCGATCGTCTACCTGGGCGAGCACTACGTGGTCGACGCCCTGGCCAGCCTCGCCTACATCGCGGTCACGGTCGTGAGCCTGGAGCTGGTGCTGCGGCGCTGGCCGCGCCTGCTGCCCGGTTCCGAGCACGAGGGCGCCACCGCGCCGGTGCCGGCCCACGCCCGCGGGGGCTGAGGACGGGCGCCCCGACCACCGGCCGGGCGAGGTCGTCCTCGAGCTGACCCGGCC
The DNA here is from genome assembly GCA_036272915.1 of Candidatus Dormiibacterota bacterium. Taxonomy (GTDB): domain Bacteria; phylum Chloroflexota; class Dormibacteria; order Dormibacterales; family Dormibacteraceae; genus DATAXV01. Next base: position 27,888 of record DATAXV010000127.1, on the reverse strand, counting down.
ACGTGCCGTCGCCGATCCCCGGCACGTCCTGACGCACCCGCGGCTTTCGTCCGTCCATGCCGGAGTGGGGCCGCGACGGCGGCGTCGGTGGGGATAGTCTTGCCGCGGTGCGCCGACTCCTCCCCCGTCTCGCCTCGTTCCTCGCCGCCCTCGTGGTGACGGCGGCCCTTCTCTACGGATGCGCGGCGGGTGTCGGGCCGCTGCCGGCGCCGGGGCCGACCTTCGCCGCCGGCCAGGGCGTCTGGGACATGGCCAGGGGAGCGGTGACCACGTCGGAGACACTCCGCATCTGGGGCCTGGAGATGCCGGTCCAGGTGACCATCGACGCCGAGGGCGTCCCCCACATCCAGGCCAGGACCGACGAGGACATGTTCATCGCCATGGGCTACCTCGAGGCCAGGGACCGGCTCTTCGAGATGGATCTCTTCCGGCGCTCGGCCGAGGGCGGGCTGAGCCAGATTCTGGGACCCTCCGAGCTGGGCAGCGACGAGCTCAACCTCTCCCTGGGGCTGCTCCGGACGGCCCAGCAGGAGTGGCGGGAGATGGCGCCGGACAGCTCGGCCCGGCTCGCCGTCCAGTACTTCACCGAGGGCGTCAACGACCGCATCAGCGACGACGAGGCCGATGGCACGCTGCCCCTCGGCTTCAGCCTCCTCGGCTACCGCCCCGCGGCCTGGCAGCCGGTCGACAGCCTGGTCCTCCGCGGCCTCCTCGCCGAGGACCTCGCCTACCAGGAGGGACCGCTGCAGGCGGCGCTGCTCCAGAACAGCCTCGGCTCCGCGCTGACCCAGTCCTGGTTCCCGCAACTGCCGCCCAACGCGCAGGTGCCCTACGATCCCGGGCCCTACACGACGCGGACGCTGGCCGAGCCCGTGGCCGACGCCGAGACCGCGCTCTCGCAGGCGCTGACCAAGCTCGACGGGATCGGCCTCGACGGCGCCCTCGGGGCGAGCAACAACTGGGCCGTCAACGGTCCCAGGGCGGCCGACGGCAAGGCGCTGATGGCCAACGACCCCCACCTCGCCCTGAGCCTGCCCTCGATCTGGTATCAGGTCGACCTGGAGTCGCCGGACTACCACGTCGCCGGGGTGGGCCTGCCCGGTGCGCCACTGGTCCTGATCGGACGCAACCGCGACATCAGCTGGGGGGCGACCGACACCGAGGCGCAGGCCACCGTCTACTACCGGGACCAGACCGACCCCGGCCATCCCGGCGAGTACGAGTGGAAGGGGGCCTGGCACCAGTTCCGCCTGCTCCACTACGACATACCGGTCAAGGGGCAGGCGGCGAAGAGCTACACGGTGCGCCTCAGCGCCCAGGGCCCGGTGCTGACCCAGCAGGGGGAGACCCTGGCCGTGGACTGGGTCGCCGACTCGCCGGCGCCGCAGACCTTCGGCGACATCCTGGCCGTGATGCGGGCCGGCGACTGGAGCAGCTTCACCGCCGCGCTCCGGACCTGGGTCGGGCCGATCCAGAACTGGGTCTACGCCGACGATCAGGGCAACATCGGCATCATCGCCCCCGGCGACTATCCGATCGTGGCCTCCGGCAACCCCGCCTACCCGCTTCCCGGCGACGGCAGCGCGGACGTCATCGGCAGGATCCCCTTCTCGCAGGTGCCTCGCGTCTACGACCCCCCCGACCACATGGTCGTCTCCGCCAACCAGCGGCCGGTCGGCCCCGCCTACCCCTACGACATCGGCTCCACGCTGGGCACCTTCGACCCCGGCTACCGCGCCGGCGAGATCACCTCGCAGATCCAGCAGGCGGGCCCGCTGACGGTGGCGGGGATGGAGCGGATCCAGATGGACGCGCGCGACGGTCTCGCCGTGCGGCTCCTGCCCAGCCTCCGCTCGGCCCTGGCCGCGGCGCCGATGCAGGGCGACGCCGCCGCCGCCCGCGGCCTGATGGCGAGCTGGGACGGGGAGATGACGACGGCCTCGCCCGCAGCGGCGATCTGGAGCACCTTCGTCAACCAGTACGTGAGCACCGTCTTCCAGCCCTGGTGGCGGTCGCGGGACGTCAAGCCCTCGATCGACCAGGTTTCGGATCCCCTCACCGAGGACCTCGAGAGCTGGACGCTGCACGACCCCGGCAACCCCGCCTTCACCCCGCCCGGCGGCGCTCACCGGACGGCGCCGCAGGCGATGGTCGACGCCTTCCAAAAGGCGGTGAGCCAGCTCTCCACGAAGCTGGGGGGCGCGCCCCGGACCTGGAAGTACGGCCGCGTCCACAGCCGGCTCATCCCCTCGCTGCTCGGCCTGAGCGCCCTCGGCTATGGCCCGGTTTCCAGCCCCGGCGACGCGGATTCACCGCTTGCCGCCCCCGGCGCGGTCAGTGAGCACGGCCCGAGCTGGCGGATCGTGGTCGACTGGTCGACCGGACAGAGCTACGGCATCTACCCCGGCGGGCAGTCGGAGAACCCGGCGTCGTCGGACTACGACGACCAGGTCGGGGACTGGTTCGATGGCCGGCTGCGGCCGATGCGCTGGGCCGGCTCGGCCCAGCGGCAGCCCGGGTCGGTGACCTGGCAGCTGGTCCCGTGAACGACCAGCTCCCTCCTCCCGCGGCCGTCCTGATCGGTGCCGCCGTCGCCGCCGCCCTGACCGCGTTCCTGCTCGGTCACGGCCTCTGGTGGGCGGCCCTCCCCCTCGGCGCGGCCCTCGGCCTGTGGCTGGGCCGGTGGTGGCTCCTGCCGCTCGCCGCCGCCAGCGGTCTGGTCGGCTGGGGGGCGCCGCTGCTGGTCCTGGCCCTCAGCGCGCCGGTCGGCGGCGCCGCGGCCGTGGTCGGGGCGGTGCTGGGCGCGCCGCCGGCCGCGAGCGGCGCCGTCGCCCTCATTCTCACCCTGCTCATCGGGATGCTCCTGGCCCTGGTCGGGGCCTGGCTGGGGGTCGCCGCCCGCCGGCTCTTCAGGCCTCCCCAGGAAACCTGACCGGCAGGGATCAGGTGTGCGAGGGGCGGGGCGGGTGGAGCCGGCTCAGCTCCATCGCCTGAGCCCTGGTGAGCGGACCCTGCAGCTCGGAGACGGCGATCAGATGCTCCTGGAAGTCGAGCTCAGCCTCGGCCGCCGCGTCCTCCGCGCGCTCCAGTTCCTCGCCGTCGGCTGACGCCGTCCGCACCCAGGCGGTGGCCGACTCGAAGGACGACCAGAGCGCCTCGCCGACGTGCTCGTGATGAGCACTGTTGGTCGCCGCGGCGAGGGCGTCCATCAGCGAGGCCCTGGCCGCGGCCACCCCCGGCCGGCCCTCCTCGGCGGCCGGGAGGTGCGAGCCCAGGCGCTCCCCGATGCGGCGGAAGTCGGCCGGCTCACCGACGCCCTGGAGCACCCTCCAGACCGCGTCCAGCGCCTCCCTGGAGGCGCCGGTGAGGGCGGGGTCGACGTCGGCCGCCCAGTTGGAGAAGAGAGGTAGCACCCGCTCCGTCGCGGCGGCGGCGATGCCGATGCATACATCCCTGCCCAGCCTGTCCAGCCTCGTCTTCCATCCGGCCGACACCGCCCGCGAGATCCACGGATGTGCTTTTGCAACCACGACTGCCGATTCCTCCCAGATCGGTAGCCTAGATCATGCCGGCGTCCCGGCGCTCAGGCGTCGGCTCCTCGGAAGGCGGCCAGGACGCGCTCGGCGGCCTCGTCCGCGGGGAGCCGGCGGACGTCGACCGCAGGCCTTCGCGTCTCCCGGCGAGAGGAGCCGGCCCGGCGGAGGACTGCGAGCGGACCCTCCCGAAGCCAGCGCCGGTTGCGCAGCATCCTGCCCCTGGCCCGGAACCAGTTCTCCCTGACCAGCGCCCGGATCACGGGGCTGGGGTCGGGGTCGTTGACCAGGAGCATGCTGCCGATCACGCGCTCGGTCATCTGGTCGTGCCAGGCGAGGCCGGTGACGCGGCCGTGCTCGAAGGTCAGCTCGGTCACCGGCAGCGCGAGCCGGTGGCAGATCGCGCCGTGGGCTCTGCCCGCCTGCCGGATCCGCTCGGTCCGGTCGGCGGCGCGCCACCCGTCCGGCTGCACGCAGCCGCGCAGCTCCAGCCCCAGCTCGGTGAGTGGCCGGGCCAGCGGATCGTGCTCCTCGCCGCCCTGGCCCGGGTCAAGCTGAACTGCGGCCATCGGCGGAGAGCGTACAGGGCGGCGGCGGACACGGCGCGGACGGTCGCCCGCGCCGGTCCGTCGGGGATCAGAGGTCGGCGACCGCGGGCAGCACCTTCTCGGCGACGATCCGCACCGGCTCGATCCGCCAGGCATCCTTGATCCCGGCGATCGCGGTCTGGATGCCCATGCCCGCCAGCCAGCGCAGGCCGGCGATGACCTCGTCGACCTTCTCGCCGTGCTCGCCGACGTCGATGAAGTAGGCCGCCGTCTTCTCGATCGCGTCGTAGTCCCGGCCCTCGGTCTCGCAGTGGCGGCGGAGCACGTCCAGCTTGTGGGGCAGCTCGGGCGAGGGGAAGAGGTTGCAGGCGTCGGCGTGGCGGGCGACCAGGCGCAGGGTCTTGCGCTCGCCGCCACCGCCGATCAGGATCGGCGGGTGGGGCCGGGTCAGCGCCTGGGGCGAGTTGAGCGGCCGCTCCAGCTGGAAATGCTTCCCCTGAATCGGGGTCTCGTCGCCCTTCCACATCTGCTCGCAGATCCTCAGCGTCTCCTCGAGCTGCTCGAAGCGGACGGCGATGCGAGGGAAGGGGACGCCCAGGCTTCGGCTCTCGACCTCGTTCCAGGCGGCGCCGATGCCGAGCCAGGCACGGCCCTGGGAGAGCACGTCGAGCGTCGTCACGGTCTTGGCCAGGAGCCCCGGATGGCGGTAGATCACGCCCGTGACCAGGGTCCCGAGCCGGATCCGGAAGGTGACGCCGGCCAGGAAGCCGAGCGTGGTGTAGGCCTCGAGCATCTCGTGCTCGACGGGGCCGTTCATCGGGATCTGGAAGAAGTGGTCCATGACCCAGATCGAGGCGAAGCCGCCCTCATCGGCGGTCCTGGCGATCTCGGCCAGTGTCGGACCGATGCCGGCCGCACCCTGGGGCCAGGTGAAGTCGGCGACGGTGATGCCTATGCGCATGAAGCGTCTCCCTGTTTCCGGCAGAAATGGTGATGCGGTAGCACTATATCATGGAGATAGGGATGTCCAGATATCTCCGTGTAAGCTGGCAGCCAGCGTGAGCACTGCCGAGGAGCCCCCGGTCGAGAGCGAGGTCGACCAGGAGATCGTGGCCCGGACGTGGGGCCTGGTGGGCCGGATCTGGGAGCACTACGGCGCCCGCGTCGCCGAGTTTGGCCTGTCCGGCCCGGAGGCGAAGGCGCTGGCCGCCCTCCGACCGGGGGAGAGCCTGACCATGCGGCAGCTGGCGGCGAGCACCCATGCCAATCCCTCCAACGTGACCGTGGTCGTCGCCCGGCTCGAGGCACGGGGCCTGGTCCGGCGTCACGGCACCGAGGACCGACGCGTCAAGGGCGTCGAGCTGACGCCCGCGGGAGTCGCCCAGCGGGCACACCTGGAGGAGCGGATGGGCGTCGAGCATCCCGCCCTCCGCGGCCTCGACAGGCTGCAGTGCCGTCAGTTGCTGGAGATCCTGCGCCGGCTCACCGACTGAGCCGGCACCGCATCAGGACTGGTCGGGGCGGAGCGCCCGGGTCAGCTCGTCGAGCGAGCGGAGGGCGTCGTCCCGGCCGGTGGCGGGGACGTAGAAGATGCAGCGCTCGACGCCTGCCGCCCGGTGGCTCTCGATCGTGGCCGGCTCCGGGTCGGAGGGATAGCCGCTGATCGGGATCGGTCCCCGACCCGCCTCCTCGGCCAGCCGCCGCAGCTCGGGAACCCGGTCCAGGTAGCCCCTCCCGTTCGGCATCCAGCCGTCGGCGTAGCGGACCACCCGCTGCAGGGTGCGAGGGCCGTTGCCGCCGATCAGCACCGGCGGGTGCGGCTTCTGGACCGGCTTCGGCCAGGCCCACATCGGCCCGAAGTCGACGAACTTGCCGTGGTATTCGGCCTCCTCCTGGGTCCAGATCTGCCGGATCGCCTCGACGCGCTCGCGAAGCAGCGACCAGCGGGTCTCGAAGGCGGTGCCGTGGTCGCCCATCTCCTCGCGGTTCCAGCCGCCGCCGATGCCGAAGAGGAAGCGGCCGCCGGAGAGGTGGTCGAGGCTGGCCGTCTGCTTGGCCACGTCGATCGGATCGTGCTCGACGAGCAGGCAGATCCCGGTCCCGACCAGGAGCCGCGTCGTGACCGTCGCCGCCGCGGTCAGGGCGACGAAGGGGTCGAGGGTCCGCTTGTACCAGACGGCGAGCTCGCCGCCGGAGGGGTGGGGTGTGTGGTCGACGGGGATGTGCGTGTGCTCGGCCACCCACAGTGATTCATAGCCACGCTCCTCGACGGCGGTGGCGAGCTCGGTGATGGTGATCGCCTGGTCTGTCGGGAACAATGCGATGCCGAATTTCATGAGATCGATAATGCGCGTTGCCGCAATCGAACCTGACAGCGGGTCGCGACCAGAAACTTTGATTTGGGCATAGAAAAGTTCGCAGTGGTTGAGCTACGATGTGGCGCGGTTCGCGGGGTTAGTGAATGTCCAGCAGCGAGATTCCGGCAGATGCATGGCGCCGGTGAGCGAGAGCGGCCAGGCCAGGAGGCTCCCTGGGACGTGGCTGCAAGCTGGCCCTTCCCCGTACTCGCCCTCGGGAGGAGACGCACCGAGCGGGTAGGAAGGAGCGTTCGATGAATAGTGCGCGGAATGACGGCCGGTATGAGAGCGGGGACATCGTGCGTGCCTCCGAACCTCAGCCCAGATGGGTGATGGACGATACCGGCATCCGCTTCTACGACGGCAGCAAGAACGACTACGGAGCGCCCTCGGGGAAGGGCGTCACGGTCGAGATCAAACCGGACGGCGGTGCGTTCTTCGCCCGCCGCATCCGGGAACGCGTGCCGGGATCGGCGAAGCGCGTGGTGGCCAGCGTCGGTCTGGCCGTGGCCGGCGTCGGACTGGGCGCCGCAGTCGCCGGCTGGGCCCTGGTCACGTACGTGCACCCGACGGCCCCGGTCTCGTCGCCGCTGGTGATGGCGCCATGGGCGCAGAGCGGCAACAACTCCGGCTCCAACGGCGATCAGGCGAACACGGGCTCGACGAGCACGCCTCGGGCGAACTCCCTCGGTCCCAGCGCCTCGGGCGCGGCCAAGCCGAACGCCGGGTCGGGCTCGGACTCGCCGGCCCAGACGACCCCGATCTACGCCACCAGCCGCCACGGCGCCGGCTCGAGCGCGAGCGGCAGCGGACAGACCAGCGGCGGAGGCGGCGGCTCGACCCAGCCCACGCCACCACCGCCGACTCCGACTCCCACCACCGCGCCGACGCCGACACCGACTCCCACGGCGACGCCGACGCCGACCCCCACGCCAACACCGACGCCAACACCGACGCCGACGCCGACGCCGACCAGCACTCCCGACCCGACGCCGACGCCGTCCTCGGTCAGCTGATCGGCGGGGGACCCGGGCCTCAGGCTCCGGTCAGCCCGGCCAGGCCGGGCCCGAGCTCATCGAGCGAGCTGATGCGGAGCCGGGCTCGGGCCGCCTCCGGGCGGTCCCCCTGGATCACCCCCCACGGCCCGCGGCGGAGATGGACGGCGACCATTCCGGCGTGGGCGGCGGGGATCACGTCGTTGTCGACGCGGTCGCCCACGTAGGCGATGCGCTCGGGCTCGAGGCCCGAGATCCGGCACAGGTGGGAGAAGAACGCGGGGTCCGGCTTCTCGATTCCGAGGACCTCGGAGATCACCAGCCAGTCGTGGGCCAGCCCGCTGTCGCGGAGGACCGCCTCCGCCCGGCGCGGCTGGTTGCCGGCGATGCCGACCCGAAGGCCGTCCCGGCGGAGCCCGTTCAGGCAGGGGCCGGCGTCGGGGTAGAGATCGCGGACCGAGAAGCCATGGTCCGGCTGGTCCCTGGCCCGCTCGCGCAGGAGGTCCTCCGGCTCCCGATCCGGCCGGACCATCCGGAACATCTCGAGAAGCGGAAGGTCGCGCTCGACCGCCGCGCCCAGCGCCGCCCCCAGGGTCAGACGGGGTACGCCCAGCCAGTCGGCCCAGGTGCCCCAGACCTCGGTTTCGTCGACCAGCACCTCGCCAACGTCGAAGAAGACAGCCTCGATGCGCATTCGACAAGCTTAGGGATATGGAATAGGCTGGATTAAGGTGGGGGTTTCTGATAGCGACCATGTCGCCTGAGATGCGAAGGATTGCGGTGCTGGCCGCTCACGCCTCGCCCCTGGCGCAGCTTGGCGCGGGGAGCGACGGCGGGCTGAACGTGTACGTCCGTGAGATGTGCCTCGCGCTCGGCGATCTCGACGTGGAGACGGACGTCTTCACCAGGATCGCCGCCGACCAGCGCCCCCGGATGCTGCCCATGGGCAGGAGGGGGAGGGTGATCCAGGTCCCCGCCGGAGGCGAGGTCGGCCATCGCTACGAGCTGCTCGAGTCCATGCCCGAGTTCGCCCGCCAGATCGCCGGCTTCCCCGGTGCCGACGGCTACGACGCCGTCTACTCGCACTACTGGCTCTCCGGCGTCGCCGCCCTCGAGCTCCGCTCCTGCTTGGGCGTGCCCTGGGCGCACACCGCCCACACGCTGGGCGTGGTCAAGAACCGGCGGCTGGCGCCGGGGGCGGAGCCGGAGCCCGCCCGCAGGATCGCGACCGAGGGTGCGATCGCTCGCGGCGCCGACCTCCTGGTGGTGTCGACCGGCGCCGAGGGCGAGGCTCTGGAGGAGGCGTATGGCATCGATCGGGATCGCGTCGCCGTGGTCGCCCCCGGCGTCGACACCTCGCTCTTCCGGCCGCGGCCGAGGAAGGCCACGCTGGAGGCGCTCTCCCGCGCCGGCCAGCACCTCTTCCTCGCCGTCGGCCGCCTGGAGCGGCTCAAGGGCATCGACATCGCGATCGGCGCCCTGGCCCGGCTCGACGACCACCCCGAGGCGAGGCTCCTGATCATCGGCGGCGATGGCGGCCAGCAGGGCGAGATGGAGCGGCTGAAGCAGATCTCCTCCTCCCTCGGCGTCGCCGATCGCGTCGAGTTCTGCGGCCCGATGCCGCAGGACCGGCTCGCCGAGCATCTGGCCGCCGCCTCCGCCTGCATCGTCTCCTCCTACAGCGAGTCCTTCGGCCTCGCCGGCCTCGAGGCGCTGGCCTGCGGCACCCCGGTGCTGGCCAGCCGTGCGGCGGGGATGGCCGATGTCGTCGAGCACGGCCACAGCGGCTTCCTGGTCGAGTCCAACACCCCCGACGCCTACGCCCCGGCGATGCGGCGTCTGGTCGAGGAGGAGGGCCTGGTCGAGAGGCTCGGTGAGCGGGCGCTGGTCGAGATCCAGGCCTTCACCTGGCGGGGCGCCGCGTCGCGGCTACTGACTCACCTCGGGGATGTCTCGGCGGAGCGCGCCGGCGAGGGTGACGCGATCGCCCTCTGAGCGGCGCGCCGGGCCCTGCTCGCGGCCAGGTGGCGAAGCCGGCCGGGGAGGTGGGGGACCGTGGCCCGGGTCGCCCTCACGGCGGCGGCGTGGAGGCCCCGCTCGGTCCGGCCCCAGGGGAGCCCGTAGGCCTCGCGCAGCGTCGCCGGCAGCAGCCCCGCGGTGAGCGCCGCCATCGGATGCCAGACGCGGCGGGGAAGCACGCCGATCGACGGCCAGAGCACGTCCCTGGCCAGGCCCCGGGCCCGGTCGTCGATGCGGAGCTCGTCACCCGCCAGCATCTCCCGCATGTAGGCGTCGAAGCCACCGATGCCCTCTGGGTAGCGGTCGGCGGGCAGGCCGAGCAGGCCGCCGAGGCGCTTCGCCTCCTCGTAGTAGGCCGAGCGCTCGGCCTCGGTCAGCGGACCGACGAAGAGGGGGTAGGACATCAGCGTGGTGTCGATCAGGGTCGCGTGCACCCACAGGAGCAGGGCCGGGTCGCCGGCGCTGTAGCCCTCGCCCCGGATCCGGCGGTGGGTCCGGTTGACCTCCCGGGCCGAGGCCATCGTGCCCTCGCGGTCGGCGAAGATCATCCCCAGCGTCAGGTCCAGGGTCCGGGTCAGGCGGCGAAGCGGGTGCCGGGTGTAGTCGCTGTGCTCGGCCACCCCGGCCGCGACGCCGGGGTGGGCCAGCTGCATGAGCAGAGCGCGTCCACCGGCCAGGACCAGCGCCGACTCGCGGCTGACCCGGTGGGTGACGCTGTCGACGGGGAAGAGCGGGCCGTCGTCGGGCTCGGAGGCCACGACCCGATGCTACGTTCCCGACACGTGGGTCAGAGGGGAGCCCGGTCCAGCGCTCGGAGCCTGTCGATCATGTCCTCGGAGACCTCGACGCCCTCCGCCCGCCGGGTGGCGAGCTTGGCGTGGCGGCGGTCGCCGGGCGCCCTGCCCGCCAGCCGCCTGAGGTCGCCGACGAGCAGGTCCATGCGGCCGAGGAAGCCTGGCGTCCCCGCGTCCGGATCGATGGCGATGAAGCAGTGGCCGGCGCCGGTGCCGGCGTCGCTCGACACGAGCCCGGCCAGGACGTCGACGAGGAGGGCCAGGGCCAGGTTCCGCTCGCTCAGCCCGATCGCTCCCGGACCGACACCCTCGACCGCCCAGCCCTCGGGGACCGGCGTTTCCAGGCGCCGGCGCTCGTGGATCCCGCCGACCGGGTTGACGGTCAGGTCGACCAGCACCGGCTGATTCGAGGTCGGAAAGGCCGCGGCGATCGGGTTGGCGTCCACCCTGGCCTCGGCGTCGGCCGGCCGGCAGCTGCTCAGGAGGAGACCGATCATTCCCTTGGCGGTGATCCGGCGCAGATGGAAGGACGGGGAGCCGAGGTGGTTGCTGCGGCGCACGCCGACCAGGCCGATGCCGGTGTTGCGGGCGTACTCCACGGCCAGGCTGGCGGCCCGCGCGGCGGCCATCTGCCCGGGGCCGTTGTCGGCGTCGAGGACGGCCACCGCGTCGCGGCGGCGGATCACGTCGAAGTGCGGCTGGGAGTTGACGCGCCCGGCCCGGAGGTCGTCGATCAGGCCCGGGAGGCGGCGCAGACCGTGGTCGATGTGGCCCTCCAGCTCGGCCTCCACCATGGACTCGGCGACGAGCGCGGCGTCGGCCCCGGCGAGGCCCGCGCCATGCAGTGCCGAGGTGGCCATGGCGAGCAGTTCATCGGCCGGGATGCGAGGCATCGCCACATCATAGAAACGAAGACGCGCCGGTGCCCACCCCGCGACGAAGAAGTTTAAGGATCGGGTGGAGACGGCCCGGCCGCTGCGGCCAGTGAGGCCGACCGGCGCGGCGGGAGAGTTCCCGCCGCCGGTGGTCAGTCCTCTCGGGCCTCTGCGGCCAGGTCCCGGAGGATGCCCGCAGCACCGGTCCTGACCTCAGCCTCGCGATCGGCCAGGGCGAGCGGGTCGAGCACGGCCAGCGCGGCCGCGAGCCGGTTCCGGGAACCGGTCTCCCCGGCCAGGGAGACGCCGATGCGCAGCGCCTCGGAGGCGGCGCCGAGCAGGCCCAGCGCTCCCGCCGGTTCCTCCTCGACGTCGTCCTCGGAACCCATCGCCTGCATCGCCGCGAGCAGCCCGTCGAGCCGGGTCAGGTGGTCGTCGTCGGACTCCTCGTCGGCGGCGGTCTCGGGCAGCTCGGCGGCCAGCATCGCCGCCGTCCGCTCATACCAGGGGGCGGCCACGGCGAGGTCCTCGTCGTCGAGCTCCTCCTCGGGATCGCCGGCGATCAGCACGCCCGCCGCCGCCGCCGCCCGCTCCCAGACCGGGAGCTCCTCGGCGATGGTGAGGGCGATCCGGGCCTGGGCGAGCAGCGCCGCCGCGGTGGCGGTGGCGAGGCGGGCGCCGTCGGCGGGGTCGTCGGTCATGCCGAGCAGGCCGTCGATAGCCTCCAGCTCGGGGTAGAGCGAGACCTCGTCCTCCTCCTCCTCCTCCTCGGCCTCGGCGTAGGGGCCCTCCTCGAGCTCCCCATCGTCTTCCGCCTCCGCCTCGGCCTCCGCCTCGACGCCGGCCTCCGCCTCGGCCTCCTCGATCTCCTCGGTCTCCAGATGGGAGAGGGTGTGGGAGAGGAGCTCGGAGAAGTCCACCGCCAGCTCGGCTAGGATCTCGTCCATCGTCACCAGCACCTCGGGGTTGGAGCTCGGTGCACCGCCAAGGAGCAGCGTCAGCGACGCCGCCGGGCGCAGCGACGGGTGGAGGTCGGTGAGGGCCTCCTCGGGATCCTGCGCGATCGACGCGAGGAGCAGGAGCTCGCCCAGCTCGCGCCCCTCGGCGCTGGTCGCCTCGGTCCCGACCAGCCGCTCACGGAAGGCGGCCAGCGCCCCCATGAAGGAGCCGGAGGCCTCCTGCAGCCGCTCCGCTCCGAGGTCGAGCGGAGGCAGCTCGTCGACGCTCTCGGCGACCCGGGCGATGTAGGCGTTCACCTCCAGGCCGAGACCGCTCCCGGCCAGCGCCTGCCAGGCCAGACGGTGGGGGTCGTAGATCAGGCTGGACGCGGCGAGGGACCGCTCGGGGAGGTCCGAGGTCTCCTCGCGGCCGGTGCCCAGCCCGCTCCAGGCGAGGATGTCGGCGGCCATGCCCATGGTCAGGTCGATCCGGTCGACCCAGCGCCGACGCGCCGTCCGGGGGAAGCGGTCGACGAAGACGTCGATCGACTGGATCAGCCCGGGAACGCAGTCGCGGGCCATCTGAAAGCGCTGGAGGTCCTGGTTCAGGCGGTCGTGCTTGCCGCCGGCCTTCTGGGCCTTGCGGGCCTGTTTCTTTGCCATCTGCCCCACATTCTGGCCGCTCCCCGGGTCAGCGGGCGCCCGTGACGGCGTCCTCCTGCGTCGCCGGCTCAGACGGGCTCGGGATCCCGCCTCGCCCCGTCCCGCAGGAGCGAGAGCCGGCGGGTCAGCTCGCGAACGACCGGGAAGGGTCCGTGCAGGCCGATGCCGGCGTAGAGGAGCTCCTCGGCCGGGGATCCGGCCACGCGCTGCTGGAACTCCTCGTAGTCGTTGGTGGTGTGGCCGAGAGCGGGGAAGTCGACCACGACCACATCCCGATGCTCACCGGCCTCACGGCGCAGGCGGGCCATCTCCGACGGCCTGGCGCCGAGCACGGGGAGGCCGAAGGGGATCAGGCCCCTGTGCGTCTCCCCGGCGGCGTCGGTGAAGTCACCGCCGGGGAGGTGGGGCAGGGCCGCCCCCAGGCTGAGGGCGACGACGGCGGCGGCGTTGGCGGCGAGCCCGGTCGGGAGCTCGCGATCGACCACGATCACGGTGCGGGTCATCGGCCGATCCTCCTTGGCTTCTTCGTGATAAGTGCGGCCATATCGATCGCACGGTAGTCCATCCTCGGATGTCTCCTTTTGTAGCCGAATATCATTCGATCCAATGCTCGAACGTGGCCCCTTCGACGAACTTGATTCGACCATCCTTCAGCGGCTCCAGCGGAACGCCCGGGAGACCAACCGGGACATCGCCGAGGCGGTGGGTGTGGCGCCGTCGACGACGCTCGAGCGCGTGCGCTCGCTGCGCCGGCGCGGGGTGATCCGAGGTTTCCACGCCGACGTCGACCTGCGCGCGCTGGGCCGCCCCGTCCAGGCACTCATTGCGGTCCGGATCCGTCCGCCGTCGCGGCCCACGATCGAGGCCTTCCGCAACTGGGTGCGGGAACTGCCCGAGACGATCAGCGTCTTCGTCGTCACCGGCGAGCAGGACTTCCTGATCCACGTCGCCGTCCCCGACACCGACGCCCTCTACGCGTTCGTCATCGACCGCCTCACGGAGCGGCCCGAGATCGCGGACGTGCGGACGTCCGTGGTCTACGAGCACCTGCGCCGGAGCGTCGTCGAGCCGGCAGGCTGATCCGGTGCCTGGCCGAATACGCTCGCCCGCGCGCCCGTTAACGTCCTCGACCGTGCACACCATCGCCATCTCCGTCGTTCATGGCAGCCCGCCGATCCGCGAAGGCCTGGCCGAGCTCCTGGCCCGCCGCAGCGACCTCCGGGTGGTCGGGACGCACGCGAGCCTGGAGGCGCTGTCGGCCGGGGGCGTCGATCAGGCCCAGGTGGTCCTCTGCGATCTCGAGGCGGCCAGAGCCGGCGGTGTGGAGGTGAGCGAGCCGGCGCGGCTGCTCGTCTTCAACGTCGCCGCCGAGGACCGGTCGATCATCGACTGCGTACGGCTCGGCGCCTCCGGCTGCGTGCTCCAGGACGCCGACCTCGACGAGCTGGCGGCGGCGATCGCGGCGGTGGCGTCGGGCAGGGCGCCCAGCTCGGCCCGCATCTTCACCTCGCTCTTCCGCTATGTGGCCGGCCTTCGCGACGAGGGTCACCCGGTCCTCGCGCCGTCACTCACCGAGCGCGAGGAGGAGGTGCTCCGGCTGGTCGCCGAGGGCCTCGGCAACGGGGAGATCGCGGCGCGCCTGGGGCTTCGGCCGCAGACGGTCAAGAACCACGTCCACCGTGTGTTCGAGAAGCTGGACGTGCACAGCCGTACCGAGCTTCTCGGCGTCTTCCACCCGCGACCGAGATAGCGGGATCAGTACGACGATCGCGTCTTGAGCCGTTCACTGCAGGGGCGTCATGAGACCTGCTTGCGCCGGCCCCGGCGGTGGCGTCTGGAGCCTCAGCGGTGCTCGCGGAGCGCTCCGTCGCCCTGGCTGAGATCACATCGCATCGTCGCCGTTGCCGGGCAAACGGAGTCTTCCCCGGTACCTCGGGTTCTTCACGATGCGCCCTGGCTGCGCGGGACGCCCTGACCGATGAGGTCGAGCGAGACCGTCCACAGCCTCCGCGCGGTATCGGGGTCGATGGCCCACTGCTTGACGCCGTGGCTGTTCTCGAACAGCTGAGCGTCGTTGACCACGGCACGCGCCTCGTGGCCGTCGTCGAGATAGTGGCCGCCGGTGTGGGCGAACTCCGGGGCGACCGCTGCGACGAGGGTGGTGGCGGCACCCTGCTGGGCGGTCTTGTAGGCGAAGACTCCCGCCGCTTCGGCGTCGGCCAGGTAATCCTTCTGCCTCTGCGTGAAGTGCCTTTGCAGCCGGGTGGCGACGCCGCCGGGGTTGACGGCGTTGGCGACGATGCCGTCAGCCGCCCAGCGGCGCGTGGCTTCGACCGCGAATAGCGACGTCGCGGTCTTGGACTGCGCGTAAGCCGCCTGCGGGTCGTACTCGCGCCGCTCGAACTGGATATCGTCGAACAAGACCGGTGAGCGCATGTGCGCCGTCGAGCTGACCTGGACGACACGCGCCTCGTCGCGTTCGCGGGCGCCTGAGGCGAGGGCGCCGCGCAGACCGAGGCTCAGGGCGAAATGGCCGAGGTAGTTGGTGGCGAACTGCATTTCCCACCCCTCCTCGGTCCGGGCCAGGGTGGGCGTGATGACTCCCGCATTGTTGATCAGCAGGTGCAGCGGGCCCACCCAGCCTCGGACGAAGCCGGCCACCGCGGCGCGATCGGCAAGATCCAGGGCCGCGACGTGCGCACCGACACCACCGGTCGACTGCCCGATGTCCCGGGCTGCCTCGAGCCCGGCGGCGGTGTCACGGACCGCCAGGGTGACCTCCGCGCCTGCGCGGGCGAGCGAGCGGGCGGTCTCCAGCCCGATCCCGGATGAGCCCCCGGTGACGACGGCGCGGACGCCGCGGAGGTCGACGCCGGCGACGACATCATCAGCCGCGCTCATGGCGTCGAAGCGCGTCGTGATCAGCGGACCGTACGTTGACATCAAAAAGCCTCCTGAAGGCACCGGATGGCCGGCGGTGCTGAGGTCGACCCACCGGGTCATGCGAGGGCGCGACTCAGCCATGACCTTACTAAACAAAATAAGCATATCTTGTTAAGTAGGATGGTTGGTCGGCTACACTCTCGTGTGTGAATCCCGTCGGATCTGACGTCTCCAGGGGGAAGGAGAGCGAGGCCGGCCGGCGTGAGCACGTGCTGGACGCCGCTCTGCTGATCTTTGCCCGCTACGGCTACCGGAAGGCCTCGATGGACGATATCGCCCGGGCTGCGGGCATCTCCCGGCCCGGCCTCTACTTTCATTTCGCCTCCAAGCAGGACCTGTTCCGGGCCGCGGTCACCCGCGCGCTTGACGGCGACGTCGCAGCCGCCGAACGAGCTCTTTCCGAGACGGGCCGCCCGCTCCGCGACCGGCTCGTCGAAGCCTTCGACCATTGGACCGGGCGTTACATCGGACCGATGACCCAGGACATCGCCCTCGTGATCGAGAGCAACCCGGACCTGCTCGAGCCGATGGCCGGGGAATACGCCACGCGGTTCGCCGGACTGGTCACCGACGCCCTGACCGCCGGCGTACCCGTCAATCGCGGAGGTGTGGCGAGCGATGTGGCCCAGACGCTGCTCAGCACGGCGATGGGCATCAAGCACGAAGTGAGCAGCCGCGAGGAGTTCCTGGTGAGAATGACCGTCGGCGTCGGCCTCCTGCTGCTGGCCCTCGAGCGGGCCCCATGATCCAGGGGACACGCTCGCCGGTGCCGACCAGGCCGGCCAGATCACGGAGCACGGCTCGCGGCTGTAGTACTAGTACTGCGGTTGGTCGCCTGACGGCCGTGTGCGACCTAGCCTCCGTCCCATGGATAGACCCAAGCTTCCCCACGTGGATACGAGCAGCTTCGACGCGGAGGTCCTGCGGGCGGCCGGACCGGTGGTGGTCGACTTCTCGGCGACCTGGTGCCCTCCCTGCCGGATGATGGAGCCGGTGCTGACCGGCCTCGCCGCCGAGATGGCGGACCGGGTGACGGTCCGCGAGCTGGACGTCGACGAGAACCCGGACATCAGGACCAGGTACGGCGTCCTGAGCATGCCGACCCTGATGCTCTTCGTCGACGGAGAGCCGGTCGACCGCACCGTGGGCTTCTCCGGAGCCGGCAGCGTCCGCCGCTGGATCGAGGACGGGCTGCGGACAATCGCCGGAGCCGTGTCCAGCTGACCTCGCCGCGCGCCACCGGCCGGGCGGTGCCCGGCCGGATCGCGTCACCGGTCCGGCCGCGACGCTCTCCTCGCGACAACGGTGCCGCGCTACGATCACGGCAGGCATCGCCGCAGATCGCCGGACACCGTATCCCGGAAGTCAAGGAGAGAGGACGTGGCTGGTCAGGTCCGCATCGGTTTGATCGGGGCCGGGTGGTGGGGGACGCAGTATCACATTCCGTCGCTGCTGGCGTACCCGAAGGCCGAGCTGGTCGGCGTCGCCGATCTCGATCCGGCCAAGCGCGAGGGTGTTCGCCGCTCCTACGGCATCGACGCCGTCTTCGAGAGCCACACCGACCTGATCGAGCGGGCCCGGCCCCAGGGCGTGATCGTCGCCGTCCAGCACGCGTACCACTACCAGGTCGCCCGCGATGCGCTCGAGGCCGGCGTGGCGGTGATGCTGGAGAAGCCGATGACCCTCCACGCCGCCGAGGCCTGGGAGCTGGTCGAACTCGCCAGGCGGAAGGGCGTGGTGCTGACGGTGGGCTATCCATCCAATTACACGAGCCTGGCCAGGGCGGCCCGCGAGGCGATCACCGGTGGCGAGATCGGCGACATCGAGCTCTCCACCAGCCTCTACGCATCCATGGTCCTGGAGTTCCTGCGCGGCAATCCGGAGGCCTACCGCACCTCGTTCAACTTCCCGGTCACGGCGCCCAGCGCCAGCACCTACTCCGACCCCAAGGTCGCCGGCGGCGGCCAGGGCCACCTCCAGGTGACGCACCCGGCCGGGATCCTGCTCTGGATCACGGGCCTGCGCGTGGCCGAGGTCTTCGCCTTCATGGAGAAGAAGGGGCTGGCCGTGGATCTGCTCGACTCGATCAGCGTCCGCTTCGAGGGGAACTCGCTGGGCACGCTGGCGTCGACCGGCAGCATCAGCCCGGACCGGCCCAGCGGCAACGAGATCCGGGTCTACGGCAGCGCCGGCTCGGTCCACCTCGACCTCGCCCAGGGCGTCCTCGCCATCCATCGCGCCGGGCTCCCCTCGCGGAGCGTGGAGCCCGAGCCGGGTGAGAACCTCTACCCCGCACACGTCACCTCGCGCAACCTGGTCGATCTCCTCGCCGGCGACGAGGAGACGTGCGCACCGGGCGAGCTCGGGGCGCGGGTCGTGGAGCTGCTCGACGCCGCCTACCGCTCGGCGGAGAGCGGGACCGCGATCAAGGTCCGGCCGCTCTCCGACTGACCGCGCCGGCGGCTGGTCAGTGGACGAGCACCAGCAGCACGTGGACGGCGACCAGGACGACCAGGGTGAGCATGACGCAGAAGTGGATCGTTCGCGCCCGCCGGCGCCGGTCACCCTGCTCGCCGCGGAGGTCGCGGCCGAGGATGATCTGGGCGACGACGACGGCGGCGGCCAGCGACCCCGCCCAGAGCCCGGCCTCGGCGAGGATGGGCATCGGCGCTCGCGTGATCGAGAGCAGGCTGTGGAGCAGGGCGACCGCGGCCGCGGCGTAGGCGACCAGGTAGTGGGGCCCCATCCAGCCCCGTCGCCGGAGCACGTAGGGGAGCGGTACGGCCGCGATGATCAGCACCGCGGCCAGCCCGCCGGCCCCGTACGTGACCAGCCAGTGGAGGGAGGCTGACGTTCAGTCGCCCTCGACCATGTGGCTGACGAGCCGGCCCAGGGGACCGACCTCGACCACGACCTCGTCGCCGGGCTTGAGCCAGGGCTTGTCCTCGCGGCCCATGGCGACGCCGCTCGGCGTGCCCGAGAAGATGATGTCCCCCGGGTCGAGCGGGAAGTGCCGGCTGATGAAGCTGACCAGCTCGGGGACGCCGAAGATCATGTCGCCGAGCACGGAGTCCTGCCGGAGCTCCCCGTTCACCGAGCACCGGATCGGCTGGGTCGCGAACGAGCCCATCTCCTCCCGGCTGCACAGGTAGGGGCCGACCGGGCCGAACTTGGTCAGGGTCTTGCCCAGCATCCACTGCGGGGTCAGGCGCTGCAGGTCGCGGGCGCTGATGTCGTTGCCGTTGCTGTAGCCGAAGACGTAGTCGGTGGCGTTGGCCTCGCTGACCCGCTCGGCGTGGCGGCCGATGACGATCACCAGCTCCGCCTCGTAGTCGCACTGCGTGGTCACCGAGGGAATGGGCACGTCCTGGCCGCTGGCGGTCAGCGCGTTGAGGTACTTGGAGAAGAGCACCGGGTTCTCCGGCATCTCCGCCCCGCTCTCCTCGACGTGCTTGCGGTAGTTGTGGCCGACGCAGACGATCTTCCCGGGCCGGGGGACGCTGGGCGCGTAGACCAGCGTCCCCTCGTCGAGGGGGTCGCCGGTGACGCTGGGCGCCTGGCCGGAGAAGATGTCGTCGAGTGTGGTCCCGCCGGCGTCGAACACGCCCTGCGCGGTCTTGACCGCCAGGCGAGTGCTGCCGTTGGAGACGTAGTGCAACAGGATCATGTGCTGGTTCTCTCCTGCCTCAGGTTGAAATCCCGCCGGCGACCCGATTCCGGGGCCGGCCGCCCGTCCTCCCGGATGACCCGCGCGACGTCACCGCAGAATTGTCCACAGGTCGACGAAGTTGGGCAAGGTCTTGCCGGTCGTCGCGATGTTCTCGACCTCCACCCCGGGCACGGCCAGGCCGATGACGGCGCCGGCGGTGGCGAGACGGTGGTCGTCGTAGGTGTGGAACACGCCGCCGTGCAGCGGACGGGGGCGGATCTCGATCCCGTCCTCCAACTCGCTGGCGTCGCCGCCCAGGCCGTTGATCTCGCGCACCAGCGCGGCCAGGCGGTCGGTCTCGTGCCCGCGGATGTGGCCGATGCCGGTCAGGCGCGAGGGCGTGTCGGCCAGGGTGGCGAGCGCGGCGATGGTGGTCGCCAGCTCGCTGCAGGGCCGCAGGTCGAGGTCCCTGCCGCTGATGGCGCGGCCGCCCTGGACGGTGAGGCCGGCCCCATCGAGCTCGCACACGCCGCCGAGGTCGGCGAGGATCGTCCGCAGCGCGTCGCCCGGCTGGGTCGTCTCGCGCGGCCATCCCTCGACCGTCACCCTGCCGCCGGTGACCATGGCGGCGGCCAGGAAGGGCGCGGCGTTGGAGAGGTCGGGCTCGATCGCCACCTCGCCGCCGCGCAGCCGCCCGGGCGCCACCACCCAGTGGTCGGGCTCGGGCTCGGACACCTGGGCGCCGGCGGCCCGGAGCATCGCCACGGTGGTGGCGATGAGCGGGGCCGAGGGAACCGGCCGGCCGACGTGGCGCAGATCCAGGCCTCGGGCGAACCGCGGCGCGGCCAGCAGCAGCCCGGAGATCAGCTGCGACGACTCCGAGGCGTCGATGGTGACGGCGCCGCCGGGGACCCCACCACGGCCGCGCACGGTCAGCGGCGGCGCCCCCCTGCCCTCGTCGTCGATCTCGACGCCGAGCTGCCGGAGACCGTCCAACAGCGGGGCCAGCGGCCGGCGCCGCATCGCCTCGTCCCCGTCGAAGGCGACGTCGCCCTCGGCCAGCGCGGCGGCGGCGGGGAGGAAGCGCATCACCGTCCCCGCGTTGCCGACGTCGATGGCGCACTCGCCGCGGAGCTCGGGGACCGGGACGACCCGGATGTCGTCGCCCTCGTCGGTGATGGTCACCCCCAGCCGGCGCAGACCCTCGCTCATCAGCTGCGTGTCCCGGCTGCGCAGCGGCCGGCGAAGAAGGCTGGGTTCGGAGGCGAGGGCGGCGATGAGCAGGGCGCGGTTCGTGATCGACTTCGATCCGGGTAGGGACACCGAGCCGGACACGGGGCCGGCGGCGGTCGGAGCCGGCCAGGTGGGAGCGAGCATGATCAAAGGTTGACACGTCCATCGTTGTCGAGGCGGGGACGGGAACGCCCCGGTAGCCTCAGAGGAGATGGACACGACCAGCGACCTGCGTCATGCCTCGCCCGCCACGGTCCGCCGGCTGATCCGGGAGGGGTCGTGGCAGGCGCCGACCAGCGGGCTGTGCCTGGGTCACCTCCAGGCCAACCTGGCCATCCTTCCCGGCGAGGCGGCGGCGGAGTTCAAGGAGTTCTGCCTGGCCAACCCCCGACCCCTGCCGCTGGTCGAGGTGACGGCGCCCGGGGATCCGGTCCCGCACCGGACCGCACCGGGCGCCGATCTCCGGACCGACGTCCCCCGCTACCGCGTCTACCGCGAGGGCCGGGTGACCGACGAGGCGGTCGACATCTCCGATCTCTGGACCGACGACATGGTCGCCTTCCTCCTCGGCTGCAGCTTCACCGCCGAGAGCCGGCTGCTCGAGGCCGGCGTCCGCCTCCGGCACATCGAGGAGGGGCGCAACGTCGCCATGTACATCACCTCGACGCCGTGCGCCGAGCGGGGCCGGTTCCACGGTCCGATGGTGGTCTCGATGCGCCCCATGCCCCGGGATCAGGTCGAGCTGGCCGAGCGCGTCACCGCCGAGCTGCCCCTGGCCCACGGCGCCCCGGTCCAGATCGGCGAGCCGGAGCGGATCGGCATCACCGACATCGCCCACCCGGACTTCGGCGACCCGATCACGATCGGCCTCGACGAGGTCCCGGTGTTCTGGGCCTGTGGCGTCACGCCGCAGTCGGTGATCATGACCGTGCGGCCTCCGCTGGCCATCACGCACGCCCCCGGACACATGTTCATCACCGACGTCGAGGAGGCGGAGATCCTCGGTCGGGACACTCTTATGTGAAAGTGGGTCGTCCGTTCGGCTTCCGACGTGGCATGGTGAGCGTTAAGGCATGCCATGACGGACGAGGGTGCGTCGGTGAAGCGGCCGCGCCGGTGGAACATGAGCCGGTCCGAGGCCGCCGCCATCCTCCGAGGCTGGTACCGCGAGCACGGGAGGCTGCCGACGCAGCAGGAGTGGGATGCCACCGGTCTGCAGCCCTGCTCCCGCCACATCCGCCGGCGATGGGGCTGGTGGGAGCTCTGGGGCACCGCCGCCCAGCTCACCCTGGACGACCTTCAGCGGAAGCGGCCGCTCCAGGCGCAGCCCGACTTCGAGCGGCGTGACCTGGACCTGCTCTCGCCGCTGATCTCCCACCACGACCGCCAGGGCCGCTGGCCCCGCTCCGGCGAGTGGGAGCGGGCGACCCAGGAGCACGCCTCGCGGCGCACCTACTCCGGTCGCTTCGGCAGCTGGCAGGACGCCATCGCCGCCGCCGAGCGCGAGCGCCGCCGTCGCCGCCGCCAGGCTCGCTGAGATCCTCTCCGGCCGTTCGGTGATTTCTGTTGCGACAGAGCAAGCCGGCGCCCGCGTCTAAACGATTAATGACCACCGAGGCGGACGAGTTCCAGTCCGTTCTGCAACCTCTCCTGAGGCCCGCGTACCGCCTCGCCGTCGCCATGGTCGGCGATCAGGGCCTGGCCGAGGACGCGGTCCAGGAGGCCGCGGTGAAGGCCTGGCGCAAGCTCGGCACGCTCCGCGACCGGTCGGCGCTGGAGAGCTGGTTCCTGTCCATCGTCGCCAACCAGTGCCGGAGCCTCCGGCGCGGCCGGTGGCGCTCCGTGCTCCGCTTCCCCGACCTCAGTTCCCGCGAGGCCCGCGGCGAGGTCGGGATCGAGGCCGCCGTCGATCTCCAGCGCGCGCTCGACCGTCTCGCCCCCGATGACCGCCTCGCCCTCTATCTCCACTTCTACCGCGATCTGACCTACGAGGAGGTGGGCCGGGTGATGGGGGTGTCGATGACGGCCGCTCGCTCTCGCATCGTCCGCGCCACCCACAAGCTGC
The DNA here is from genome assembly GCA_036272915.1 of Candidatus Dormiibacterota bacterium. Classification (GTDB taxonomy): domain Bacteria; phylum Chloroflexota; class Dormibacteria; order Dormibacterales; family Dormibacteraceae; genus DATAXV01. The sequence continues at coordinate 5,276 of DATAXV010000127.1, read as the reverse complement.
GCCCGGGGCTGGATCCGCAGGAGGTGTTCGCCGATGTCTGACCTACGCACCGACATCCGCGCCGCCTTCCAGAAGCGGCTGGACCGCGCGCCCATGGCCGCCGACTTCCCCGAGCGCGTCGCCCGGCGGGTAGCCCGCCCGCGTTCCCATCGCCGGCTGATGGTCGTCCTGGTCGCCGCCGCGGCGATCGCCCTCCTCGGGGTCGGCGGCGGCGTCTTGCTCGCCGCCCACCGTCCCCACCCGGTGCCGCCGGCACGTCCGGTGCCGACCGCCCGGCCAACGCCGACGCCGGCGCCGAGCGCGACCCCGACGCCGGTGCCGACGGCCACCCCGACGCCCCGGGCGGCGGCGCCGACGTATTCGAGCGTCGTTCTGACCGGCGGCGCCGCGGGGAACATGGTCGTCGCGCCCGACGGGTCGGTCTGGTTCGGCGCCGGCGACAGGATCGGCCGGATGGCGCCCGGCGGCCAGATCACCTACTACACCGTTCCCGACGTGGTCTGGATCACGCTCGGGCCCGACGGGGCCATCTGGTTCACCGGGCCCCAGGGCTCCATCGGGCGTATGACCCTCCAGGGGTCGGTCACCTCCTTCCCGCTGCCCACGCCGCAGGAGTCCGCCACCGACATCGTCACCGGACCTGACGGTGCCCTCTGGTTCACCGAGATGAGCGGCAACAAGATCGGCCGGATCACCACCTCCGGTGCGGTCACCGAGTTTCCGCTGCCCGACCGGGGCGGGGTCCAGTGCGGTGAGGTCTGCCCGGCCGGGATCACCGTCTCCGGGGGCGACGTCTGGTTCGCGGAGAGCCAGTCCTCGGCGGCCGGCGGCGACCGCATCGGACGCATGACGCCGGGTGGAGACCTGACCGAGTTCCCGCTGCCGACGACGAACGCCGACCCCTACTACGTCGCCGCCACCGCCGACGGGTCGATCTGGTTCTCGGAGCAGCACGGGATCGGCCGGATCACGCCTTCCGGCTCGATCCAGGAGTACTCGATCCCTGGTCAGAGCGCCGCCGTCACCGTGGACGGCCTCACCGTCGGTTCCGACGGCGCGGTCTGGTTCACGGCGAACACCCACGACAACCCCGACCTGCCCCTCAAGTCGACCGGATCGATCCTGGGTCGGATCGACGCCTCGGGCCAGATCACGACCTACCCGCTTCCGGCGGCCGCGATCGGGGCCGGAGTGCTCTCCGAGGGGGCCGGCGGGACATTGGTCTTCCCCAGCTACGACGGCACCTCGAACCGGGTCTGGACCGTGACCCCCTGAACCTTTTCGCCTACGGGCCGGCGCCCGAGTGGTCCGGCGCCTCGGCGGCGATCCGACTGACTCCCCTCGGGAGGCCGGCGCACCGCGCGCCGGCCTTCCTCCTCTTCTTCACCTGCCTCCTCCGGGATTGCCGGAATTGGTCAGTCCACCTACATTAGTCCGTGAGGGATGAGCGGCAGAGAACCGTTCCGCATCCGGCCGATCCGGCAGGTGGACGTGTACCGAGAGGTGCTGGGCCAGCTCGAGCGCCTGGTCGGCAGCCTGCGCGTGGGCGACCGGATCGGCTCCGAGCGGGAGCTGGCCGAGCAGCTCCAGGTCAGCCGGGTGTCGGTCCGCGAGGCGCTGCGCACCCTGGAGGCGATGGGGCGCGTCGAGATCAGGCGCAACGCGGGCTGCTTCGTCGTCGATCCGGAGGGCACCCTGTCGCCTACCCGGCTGCGGGCGGGGATGGCCGTCGACGCCGAGTTCCTGCAGTGGCTGAGCGAGCTGCGCGCCGCCCTCGACGCCAAGGCCGTCGAGCTGGCGGCGCGGCGCGGCGACCTCGACCTCGAGCCTCTCCGCGAGCTGCTCGGGCAGACGGGGGCGGAGCTGGCCGGTTCCAGGCGCGCCGACACGACCATGGACATGCGCTTCGAGGCGGCGCTGGCCCGGGTGGCCGGGAACCCGCTCCTGATCCGGGTCCAGGCGACCGTGCACCGCCTCTGGGCGGAGGCCTGGTCGGAGGCCGGCCTCGCCGCGGGCGACCGGCGCGAGTTCCACCGCGAGCACGAGGCGATCCTGGCCGCCCTGGAACAGGGCGAGGGTGAGCGGGCGGTGAGACTGATGAACGAGCACGTCGACCGGACCGTGCCGACCGAGACCTGAGACGAGTTGAGGAGGAGCTGATGGGCGTTGCCATCGTGACCGGCGCCGGGGGAGGCCTGGGCAGGGCCATCGCGCTGCGCCTGGCCTCGGCGGGCGACCGCGTGGCCCTGCTGGACGTCGACGCCTCCTCGCTGGCCGAGACCGGCCGGCTGATCGCGGCGCAGGGGGGAGAGGCGGTCGAGCTCACCGTCGATCTCCGCGACCGGAAGGCGATCGAGGCATCCTTCGCGGCCGCCGAGCAGCTGCTGGGCCCCCTCACCGCGCTGGTCAACAACGCCGGCATCTACCCCAGCCGGCCGTTCCTCGAGATCCCGCCCGAGGAGTTCGAGGACGTCGTCCGCGTAAACCAGGTCGCCTATTTCGTCGCCGCCCAGTGCGCGGCCCGGCGATGGGTCGCGTCACGGCGACCGGGCGCCATCGTCAACATCTCGTCCATGACGCAGCACGGAGGCTGGTCCAACCTCGCCTCCTACGTCACCACCAAGGCCGCGGCCGTGGGCATGACGCGAGCCCTGGCCCGTGAATTGGGTCCGTACGAGATTCGCGTCAACTCGGTCTCGCCGGGCGCCTTCCCGACCGCGGCCGAGTCGGTCAATCCCGACCCCGACTACGGCACCTACGTCATCGAGCACCAGTCGCTCAAGCGGAGGGGGAGGGTGGAGGAGCTGGCGGCCGTGGTGGCGTTCCTGCTCGGCGAGGACGCGTCATTCGTGACCGGTCAGACCATCGAAGTCAACGGAGGCTGGTACATGTCATGAGGATTCACGGCAAGGAGCACGACTCCCGGTCGCTGTCCCGGGTCGCCGGCGACCTGTCGGCGGCGGGCGGGGTGCGCAGCGTGGTGCTAGAGGACGGGAGCGAGCGCGGCATCCGCGTGCTCGAGTTCCACACCGCCGCCGGCCTCCGCTTCGAGGTGCTGGTCGACCGGGCCATGGACGTCGGCGCCGCCGAGTTCCGCGGCATCGGCATCGGCTGGCACTCGGCGACCGGCTACCGGCATCCCGGATTCCACGAGGAGGCCGACGAGCAGGGTCTGGCATGGCTGCGCAGCTTCTCCGGGCTGATGGTGACGGCGGGGCTGGACCACGCCCTGGAGCCGATCGAGGTCGACGCCTCCGAATACCGCTACTACGAGCGGCCGACGGTCCGGCAGGGGCAGCACGGCCGCGTCGCCAACATCCCCGCCCGCCTCCACGGCTACGGCGAGCGCTGGGATGGCCAGCGCTGCGTGCTCTGGGCCGAGGGCGAGGTCCGCCAGGCGGCGATCTTCGCCGAGCATCTGCGGATGACCCGGCGCATCGAGGCCGACCTCGCCGGCAGCGAGTTCCGCATCACCGACACCGTGGTCAACGCCGGGCACGACCCGACACCGCACATGTTCCTCTACCACATCAACGTGGGCTGGCCGCTGCTGGACAAGGGCACCCGCTTCGAGGCGCCGATCGAGCGCACGTTGTGGCAGTCGGACAGCGTCGCCCATCAGGGCGTGTCGCACCTGGTCCTGCCCGGCCCGCAGGCGGCCATGTACGAGCAGGTCTACGAGCACGAGCTCCGCGCGGACCCCGACGGCAAGGTGCGGCCGCGGCTGGTCAACGACGGCCTCGGCCTCGCCTTCGAGCTGGAGATCGACCAGCGCCAGTTCCCCTACTTCTTCCAGTGGATGCACCTCCGGGAGGGCGCCTACGCGGTCGGCCTCGAGCCCTGCACCAACCACGTCGAGGGCGAGCGGCGGGCGCGTGACGAGGGGAGCCTGATCTGGCTCGAGCACGGGCAGTCGCGAACGTACACCACCACCTTCCGCGTGATCTCCCAGGGGGAATGAAGCAGATGACCGACGTCGAGACCGAGAGCAGGCGGCGAACCGGCAACTCGCGGCTCGAGGACCTCCTCATCGTCGACGCCGACGTCCACGTCCACGACACGCCGAGGGATCTCATCCCTTACTGCGACATGCCCTGGCGGGTGTCGCTGGAGAACATCAAGGACGCTCACGAGAACTACCTCGACATCCCCAACTTCTCGCCGGGCGGGACCACCTACCAGCCGGCCTGGCCGACGAGCCACGAGAAGGGCCGGACCGTCCTCAGCGCCGAGCAGATGCGGCGGGAGCTGGACGCGATCTTCGTCGACATCGCCGTCCTCTTCCCCGACAACCTGCTCAAGCTCCCGGTCCTGGCGCACTCCGAATACGCGGCGGCGATCGCCCGCGCCTACAACGCCTGGATCGTCGACCAGTGGTGCCGGCCCGGCCGGGGACTGCTCGGCTGCCTGGTCGCATGCCCCCAGGAGCCGGAGGACGCGGCCGCCGAGATCCGCAAGTACGCCCGCCATCCCGGCATCGTCGGCGTCTACCTGCCCTGCGCCGGGGTCGACCCGCTCTGGGGCCACAAGTGCTACGACCCCATCTACGGCGCCGCCGAGGAGGCGGGGCTCCCCGTCCTCCTCCACAGCGTCACCGTCGTCCACCCGGTCTTCCCTCACAACACCCACGGCTTCGCCACCGACATCGCTCGCCACACCGTCTCCCACACCTTCGCGATCATGGCCAACGTGATCGACATGATCACGACCGGTGTCCCCGTGCGCTTCCCGAACCTGCGCGTCGCGGTCACCGAGTCCGGGATCAGCTGGGTCCCCTTCGTGATGAACCGGCTGGACAAGGAGTATCTCGAGAAGCGGCGCGAGGTGCCCTACCTGACCGAGCGGCCGAGCCACTACCTGCGGCGGTTCTACTACGCCACACAGCCGATCGAGGAGCCGGAGAACCTGCGGGAGCTGGTGACGCTCGTGGACCTGTACAAGGGCGAGGACCAGACGGTGTTCGCCTCGGACTGGCCGCACCACGACTTCGACCATCCCACCAAGCTCCTCCAGGTGCCCTTCCCCGAGGAGGTCAGGCGCAAGATCTTCGGCGAGAACGCGCTCCGCCTCTTCCGGATCGACAGCAAGGGCCGGCGCCTCGACCCGGAGGTGGTGGCGTGAGCGCCCAGCGGACCGTCGAGGAGTTCGTGGTCGGGGACCTCGACGACTTCCCGGTCGGCACCCACCGGGTGATCCGGGCCGGACGTCGCGAGATCGGCGTCTTCCATCTCAAGGACGGCTTCTACGGCCTTCCCAACCTGTGCCCCCACCAGACC
>DATAXV010000126.1:0-47253 GCA_036272915.1 Candidatus Dormiibacterota bacterium | reverse complement strand
CAACTACCTGGAGTGGCACACCGGCCTGGTCCTGAGCTACGGGGGCCACCTCCTCAGCCTCGTCACCGAGGGGACCTTCCAGAAGTTCCCGTCCCTGCGGTTCGTGATGATCGAGGCCGGGGTCTGCTGGCTGCCGCCGCTGCTCTGGCGCTTCGACAAGAACTGGAAGGCGCTCCGCCAGCTCGTCCCCTGGCTGGAACAGCCGCCGAGCGAGCTCGTCGCCGAGCACCTCCTGCTCACCACCCAGCCGCTCGAGGAGCCCGAGCGCCGCCAGCACCTCCACCAGATGCTGGCCATGCTCGACGCCGAGCGGATCCTGATGTTCTCCTCCGACTTCCCGCACTGGGACGGTGACGAGCCCGACTTCGCCGGCTCCGCCCTGCCCGCCGAGATGCGCTCCCGCGTCCTCGCCGGCACCGCCTGCGAGCTCTACGGGATCGTCCTGTGAGCCGGCGGGTGGAGGTGGCGAGGACGGCCGACCTGGGCCCGGAGGGCAGGCGGCTGGTCGACGTCGAGGGCGTCTCGATCGGGCTCTTCCAGGTGGACGGTGCGGTGGTGGCCGTCCGCAACGTCTGCCCGCACGCCTTCGGCCCGGTCTGCCTCGGCCGCGTCGGCGGGACCACGCTGCCCTCGCCGCCGGGGGAGTTCCGCTGGGGCAGGGAGGGGGAGATCCTGGCCTGCCCCTGGCACGGCTGGGAGTTCGAGCTGCGCGGCGGCGCCTGTCTGAGCGACCGCCGCCGGCACCTGCGCACCTACCCGGTGCATGTCGATGGGGACCGGATCCTGCTCGAGATCTGAATTGGGGCAGGCCCGGCCGGATCGGACGCGTGGTGACGGTGCTGATCTATCTCGGCGTCTGCCGGCGAACCGGGCGGCTGGAGGCGGCCCGGGCCTGATCGAGGATCAGCCGGTGTCGGTCCATCGCCGGCGGAGCGGTCCGGCGGCGCCCTCGACCGGGTCGGTCCGGGGCAACGGCACGGCGCGGATGTTGGCGACGACCTCGTCGTACTCGGAGCGATCGCCGCGGCGTAGGTCGTAGGCCATCCCGTCCGGATAGGCGCCGACGACGAGCAGGTCGGAGCTGGATCCGACGTTGCAGTGGCCGGTGCCGGCCGGCAGCACGATCACGTCGCCGCGGCCGATCTCCAACCGCCGGCCGGATGGGCCGCCGAGGATGACCGAGGCGGAGCCCCCGACGATGCCGAGGACCTCGTGGGAGATCGAGTGGAAGTGGTGGAAGCGGAAGATGCTGTCGCGCCAGGAGTTCAGCCAGCCGTTCCTCGCGAACATCCTCTCGCAGCTGCCCGCGTCCCCCGCCTCCTCCACGCCGCCGTAGATCAGCACCGGGAGCGGCGAGTTGGGGATCGCGCCGTCGTCCTCGAACGAGTAGGTGGTCACTCCCATCGCTCGATCATCCTCCACGGCAGGACGCGGCGCCGGTCATCCGGCGAGGATGCGGGCCACCTCGTCGCGTTCGGGCCAGGGCAGCGGCCGACCGTCCTCGAGCCTGACGCCCGATCCCGCCCCGGCGGTGCCGATCCGGCGCGCGGGGTGGCCCCAGCGGGTGAGCTCGGCGAGGGCGGAGCCCGCGGCGCGGGCGGGGAAGGCGGCGAGCAGCGCGCCCGAGGCCAGCGTCGCCCAGGGGTCGGCGCCGAGGGCCGAGCAGACGGCGAGGCCGGGCTGGAACCAGAGCAGACGGTCCGGCTCGACGGTGAGCCCGACACCGCCGGCGGCGGCGATCTCGTGCAGACCCGAGGCGATCCCGCCCTCGGTCGGGTCGTGGAGGGCGGTGGCCCCGAGCCGCGCCGCCTCGAGCGCCGGCTCGACCACGGAGATGCCCGGCTTCAGCGTGGCCCCGACCGCGGCGCGCAGGGTGGCCGGGTCCAGATCCGAGAGGCGATCCGCCGCCTCCGCCGCCAGCACCGCGGCGCCCTCGATCGGGGCGGCGCCGATCTGGACGATGGCGTCGCCGACGCCGACGCCGCCGGTGGAGATCAGGCGCCCAGGCTCGGCCATCCCCAGCATCTGGCCGACCACCACCGGCTGGCTCACCGCGGCCGTGATCTCGGTGTGCCCTCCGACCAGAGCGGCCCCGACGCTGTCGAGGGCGGATCGCATGTCGGCGAAGAGCTCCTCGAGGTCGGCCTCGACAGTCCCCGGGGGCATCAGCACCGTGGCCAGGAACCACCTCGGCCGGGCGCCGGTGACGGCGACGTCGTTGGCGCTGATGATGGCGGCGAAGCGGCCGACGCCGCGGCCGGCGAGCGTGATCGGGTCGGTGCTGGCGACGAGCACGCCGGCCGGGACCTCGATGGCGGACGCGTCCTCGCCGACGGCGGGACCGAGACGGACCTCCCGCGGCTGCCCGCCGTCAGCCAGCAGGCGGCGAAGGAGCGAGGTCGGCAGCTTGCCGGGGGGGATGGCGGGAACGGGCATGCCTCAGCATGGCGCTCGGGCGAACCGGCCGGTGACGGTCCCGCGCCCGTCCGGCGTTCGGAACGCCTCCGCATCCACCCGACCGCGCCCATCGTAGGCTTCGCGGCGATGCCGTCCTGGGTGCGCGATCGCGTCCGTCGACCGGCCGGGGAGAACGTCCGGCCGCCCGCCAACACGTCGGAGGGAGAGTGAGCCCGTGAGCGAAGACGCGCCCTACCTGCTGCCCAGGCACGCTGGCGAGATCGACCGGCTCGATCTGCAGCACTACGCGATCAGGGTGGCCATGGACGGCGCCACCCACCGGGCCCCGGTGCGCTCGCCGGCCCTGGTCCTCGACGTCGGCGCCGGCAGCGGCCAGTGGGGCTGGGACATCACCGAGGAGTTCACCGCCGCCCATGTCGTCGGCGTCGACCTGGTGCCCGGCAAGCCCCGCTGGCCCGAGCGCTACCAGCCGGTCCGGGCCAACCTTCTGCACGGCCTGCCCTTCCTGTCCGACCGCTTCGACCTGGTCCACCAGCGCCTGCTCTTCCTGGGCATCCCCGCCGGATCCTGGCACGCGGTCGCCCACGACCTGATCCGGGTGACCCGCCCCGGAGGCTGGATCGAGCTGATGGATGGACCCGTGGCCGGGCTCGACAACGCCGGCCCGGCGATCGACCGCCTGCTCGAGCTGGCGGTGGCGGCGGCCGACGCCAGGGGCCTCGACACCTCGGGCAAGGTCTACCAGTCGCTGGACGGCTACCTGCGCCTGGCCGGCGCGGTCAACGTCGAGCGCCGGGAGCTGCGCCTGCCGGTGGGGGAGTGGGGCGGCCAGGTCGGGTCGCTGCTGGCGACCGACCTCCGCGTCGGCTTCATCCGGATGCTGGAGGCCCGGTCCGAGATCGGTCGCCAGGAGCGGACCGACCTCCTCCGCCGCGTGCAGGAGGAGTACGAGCGGCGCCAGGTCACCTGGACGCTGGCCCTGGTCCACGGGCGAAAGCCCGAGGCCGCCCGCTGAGCGGGGTCCGGAGGGGACGCCCACCGAGACCCCGCGCGAACCCGGACCTCAGGCGCGGCCGAACGCCCAGTTGCGGATGACCAGGTAGGCGGTCACCCCCAGGATCAGCAGAGCGTTGAGGATGTGGAAGGCCGAGATCGGGGGGATCGAGACGAAGGCGAGCACCGCCTGGAGCAGGATCAGCAGCACCAGCAGCGCCGTCAGCAGCCGCGTCCGCCGGGGCTTGCGGGCGAGGAAGGACACGCCGACCAGGACCAGCATCACGAGCAGGATCGCGAAGGCGTTGAAGAAGTGCAGCCCCCAGTAGCTGTCCGAGGCGCTGGAGCCGGTGGTCGGGTTGCTGGCGTCCATGATCGTGAAGACGCCGAGCCCGGCGACGAAGAACTGGGCCAGGATCAGCAGTGTCAGCACCACCGACACGACCGAGTAGACGCGGGCCCAGGCCGCGACGCGAATGTCCGCGGCGGATCCGGGGCGAGGGTCGGCGGCGACGGGTCGGGCAGACATGGGGGGCCTCCTTGATGGGGACGGATTCCGATCGACCGTTCCTCACGGCCGAGCCACGTGCGGACTGGTGGCGCCGGCCGGCCGGTCAGCCCCCGGCGGCCGCCTCCGATCGGGGGCGCAGTGGCACCCGGCCGGTGACGCGCGAGCCGTGGCCCGGGCTGGAGTCGAGGCGGAGCCGTCCGCCGACCGCGTCCAGGCGGTCGGTCATGTTGGTGAGCCCCGACCCCCTCACCACCTCGGCCACGTCGAACCCGCAGCCGTCGTCCTCGACCGCGAAGCGGAGCTCGCCGTCGACCTCCTCGAGGTGGACCTCGGCGCGGGAGGCGCGGGCGTACTTCTGGACGTTCTGCAGCGCCTCCAGGACGCAGAAGTAGACGGTCGCCTCGATGTCCAGGGGGTGGCGGGTGACGCCGTCGACCCCGACGCCGACGGGGACGGTCGACCTGGCGGCCTGGGCACGAAGGGCGGCTGCCAGCCCCGCCTCGGTGAGCTGGGCGGGGTAGATGCCCCGGGCCAGGTCGCGCAGGGTGTCCAGCGCCTGGTCGGCGTCGCCCTCCAGCTGCTCCAGCATCGCCGTCGCCCGCTCCGGGTTGCGGTCGGTCAGGGCCTGGACCAGGCCGAGCTTGACCTTGAGCGCGACCAGGTGCTGCTGGGCGCCGTCGTGGAGGTTGCGCTCGAGCCGGCGCCGCTCCTCGTCCTGGGTCCTGACCAGCCGCTGCCGGGAGACGCGCAGCTCGTCGACCCGGTGGCTGAGCTCGGCGGTGAGGCCGACGTTCTTGAGGACCAGACCCGCCTGGCGGGCGAGGTCGTCGATCAGCTTGGTCTCGATCGGGGTCAGCGACTCGCCGCGGTGGCTGCTGACTGTGATCGCGCCGAGCAATTCGCCCTGGTGTCGCACCTCGACCGTGTGCTCGGCGCCGGGGAACGGGGGTAGGACGCCGTCGGCCATGGTCACCGGCGCGGGGGCGTCGCCGAGCTCGGGGTAGGCGGCGGCGGGCTGGAGCTGATCGCTGTCGCGGAGCCAGACCACGGCCCGCTCGGCACCGGTGCCCTCCTGCAGCACCCGGGCCATCCGGGTCAGGACGCCCTCGGCGGCATAGGCGTCGGCGACCCTTCCCGAGAACTCGCTGAGCACCTCGTAGGGGGTCGCCCGCTGGCCGTAGACGAGGCGATTGGCCAGCCGCTGCACGCGGTGGCGGACGGGCTGGAAGCCGACCGCGACGACGGCGGTGGCGAGGATGGAGAGGGCGAGGTTGGGCCTGCCCCCGGAGCCGATCAGGTCGCCGATGCCGACGGCGATGCCGATGTAGACGGCGGTGATGAAGACGGCGAGGGAGGCGTAGACGACGGCCCGGCTGATGAAGAGGTCGATGTCGTAGAGGCCGTCCTTGATGACGGCGATACCGATGGTGGCGGGCAGCAGCACGCCGATGCCGAGATCGAAGGCGAGGGCGGACACGGTGGAGCCGACGGGCTGCGAGATCACGCCGAGGGGGATGCTGATCACGACCAGCGCCACGGTCACGGCGGCGACCAGGGCGAACCAGATGAGCTGCTGGCGGGCGAGGCCCCGCGCCCGGCGCAGACGGGTGACGACCGCCGCCGCCGGGATCAGCAGGCTGAGGATGATGGCGTCGGACCCCGCGTTGAGGAGCTGGTTGCTGGCGCGGAGACCGATCGGATTGGGCACCTCGGGGAGACCCGCCGACAGCTGGACCGGGGCGGGGGCCAGCATCGAGAGAACGGTGATCCCGATTCCGACCAGTATCCCCACCCAGAGCGCCCAGCGCCAGCGTGGCGAGGGGAGCCTGCCGTCGGGGAAGAAGAGGATCAGGAAGGCGAGCAGGGCGGCGCCGGTGCCGCCGATCCAGTTGAAGACCCAGCCTCCCCAGGCCGGCCAGCTCCGGGCGGGGACGCCGCTGAGGAGGCCGCGGATGGCGGCGAAGTCGGCGACCAGGTAGACGGCGTTGCCGAGGCCGATGGCGAGGAGCAGCCACCCGATCGGGTTGCGTGGCCGGCGGGTCGCGATCAGCAGGCCCAGGGACCCGGCGATGACGGTGTCCAGGAACCAGGCGAGCTGGCCGGTGGCGGCGTTGGGGCCCGCCCGCCAGTCGAGGGCGACCAGGACCAGGGCGGCGACGGTGAGCACCACGCCGAGGATGCCGAAGGCCCAGGCCAGCCGTGATGCCGTCGCCGTTGTCATCTCGCACTGGACGTTATCGGTCGCGATCGGTCCTGTCGATGGTGCGTTCCGCCCACCGTTCCGGGGTGGCACCACCACCTCGGGGGTGGTGATGGCCGCGCGCTCAGCGAAGACTGCGGGAGAGGGCGGCGCGGGCGGCGTGGTGGCCGCACATGCCGTGGACGCCGCCGCCCGGCGGCGTCGACGAGGAGCAGATGAAGAGGCGCGGGTTGGGCGTCGCGTAGGGGGTCACGCTCACCGTCGGCCGGGTGAAGAGCTGGCGCAGATCCTGGACGCCGCCGTTGATGTCGCCGCCGACATAGTTGGGGTTGTAGGCCTCCAGCGCTGCGGGCGGGAGCGCGTGGCGGGCGAGGACCAGCTTCCCGAAGCCGGGCGCGAATCGCTCGATCTGAGCCTCGATGCGGCTGGTCATGTCGACCTCGCAGCCGGACGGGACGTGGCAGTAGGCCCAGAGCGTGTGCCTTCCCGCCGGCGCGCGGCCGGGGTCGACCAGGCTGGCCTGGACGACGAGGATGAAGGGGGTGTCGCAGATTCTGCCCCCGGCGGCGGCCCGCTCCGAGGCGACGATCTCCTCCATGGTGCCGCCCAGATGGACGGTGCCCGCCCGCCGGCAGGCCGCGGCCCGCCAGGGAACCGGGCCCTCCAGGGCGAGGTCGAGCTTGAAGACGCCGGGTCCGTAGCGGTACCGCCCGAGGCGGCGCCGGTAGCGGTCGGGAAGCTCGTCGCCGGCCATGGCCAGCACCTGTCGCGGCGTCACGTCGAGAAGCACCGCCCGCGCCGGGGGGAGCTCGGAGAGGATGGCGACGGGCCGCCCGGTGCAGATCTCGCCGCCCAGGCTCCGGAGGTGCTCGGCGAGCGCGTCGGCCAGCACCTGCGAGCCGCCGCGCGCCACCGGCCACCCGTAGGCGTGGCCGAGCATGGCCAGCATCAGCCCGAAGGCGGCCGTGCCCGGGCTGCTCAGGTCCTGGATCGAGTGCGCCGCCATTCCGGTGAGGAGGGCGCGGGCGGCGGGATCGCGGAAGTGGGTCCGGGCCAGCGTCGCCGCCGGCAGCAGCGCCCGGGTGCCGAACCGCGCGGCGAGCAGCGGCGAGCGGGGCGGGCGGAGGGGACCGAGGAACTCCTCGAGGAGCCGGTCGGCGCCGCGGACCAGCGGGGCCATCAACCGCCGGTACGCGCGCTCGTCGCGGCCCAGGCCCCGGGCCGTCTCCTCGACCGAGCGGGCGAGCACGGCGGCGGTGCCGTCGTCGAAGGGATGGGCCATGGGCAGCTCGGGGTGGATCAGCTCCACGCCCAGCTCGGCCAGGGGCAGCCGGCGCAGGAACGGGGAGCCGGCGCCGAGCGCGTGCACCGCCGAGCAGACGTCGTGGCGGAACCCGGGCAGGGTCAGCTCGGCCGTCCGGCAGCCGCCGCCGACGCGGTCGCACGCCTCCAGCACCCGCACGCTGCGACCCGCCTCGGCCAGCGTGATGGCGGCGGCGAGGCCGTTGGGGCCGGCGCCGACGACGACCGCGTCGAGCATCACCCGACCTCGAGCGTGGAGCCCTCGGCGGCGGCGTCGATCTCGATCCCGGCATCCCCGGCCAGGGCCCGGCTCCGCTCCAGGATGCGGTCGATGGCGGCGTCGTCGTGGGAGGGGTCGTGGTGGAAGAGCAGCAGCCGGCGAGCTCCCGCCCTGATCCCCAGGCGGACCGCGTAGTCGGCCGCGGAGTGGCCGAAGTGCGCCCTCGCCCCGAACTCCTCGATCGTGTACTGGGCGTCGTGGATGAGCAGGTCGACGCCGGAGGCGAGCTCCATGATCGCCGGGTGGTACTCGCCCAGGCCGTCGGGGCCGGGGCCGAGCGCGATCGGGCCGTGGTCGGAGACGTAGGCCATGGTCCCGCTTCCGTCGGAGATGCGATAGCCGAGCATGCGGCCGCCCGGATGGGGGAGCTCGATCGCCCTGACCTCGAAGCCCTCGATCTCGCGGCACCCCGGCTCCATCCCCTCGAAGCTCCAGTCGCCGCGCAGCTGGGAGGGGTGGATGGGGAAGTGCGGCGGCGACATCATCCGGTCCAGCACCGCCTCGATGTTGCCCTGCGCCGGGGCGAGGAGCCGGACCCGGGCGTCGGGGCGGTCCGCGGGCGGGAAGAAGGGCAGGCCCTGGGTGTGGTCCCAGTGGAGGTGCCCGAGCAGGATGGTCCCGCGCAGGGGCCCGTCCTCGAACAGGCGGACGGCCCGGGCGAGACCCGTGCCCGCGTCCAGGATCAGCGCCGGTGCCTCGCCCTCGTCGCGGCGCAGGGCCAGGCACGAGGTGTGCCCGCCGTAGCGGTCGAACTCGGGTCCGGAGACCGGCGTCGATCCCCGAACCCCGCAGAGGTTCACCCTCACCGGCGCATCCTATGCCGGTCCGACCTCACGGCGATGGTGCGTCGCCAGCTCGGTCAGCACCTCCGGCTCGACCTGGTCGGCCCGCACCACGGCGACCCTGACCGGGGTGACCGTCTTCAGCGTGGCCGTCCGCCGCCCGCGCTCGAGCAGCGCCCGCTCGCCGACGATGACGCCCGGCCCGAGGTGGGTGATGAGGTGGCCGCCGACGTCGACGGCGAGGACGCCGTCCAGGAGCAGGAACATCTCCTCGCCGGGCTCGCCCTCGCGGACCAGCACCTGCTCCGACTTGAGCTTGCGGATCTCCGGCTTGCGGCCGCCGCGCATGATCCGGGCCGAGAGCTCGTGCTCCAGCGCGGTCTCGATCTGGGTGACCAGGGCGGGGGAATCCTGGTCGCCCCAGGGGGTGTGCATCCCGACCGCGCGCGCGGCCCAGTCCTTGAAGTCGATCAGGCCGGTCTTCTGGGCGAGACGGTCGTCGGCGCCGTAGATCCAGTGCCGCGGGAAGGGGCTCGCGCCGAGCAGCTCGTACTCGGCCGAACCTTCGGTGTTGAGGGTGAGGCTGAGGCTGGTCCACGCCCAGGGCGAGGAGATCTGGACGAAGGGCGGATAGCGGATGGCCCTCGGCATGGGCAGGCCGGTCCGGCCGCCCGCGTTCTGGACGAAGCGCACCGAGCTGGGGCCGACCGTCGGCTGCGGGCGCCGGTCGGGCAGGGCGACGGCCGCCACCGACATGCTCCTCGAGCCGAGCCTGACGGTGGTGGCTCCGATCAGCCCGGCGCCGTCCTGGCCGTGGGCGACGATGCGCCCGTCCTCCACCTCGATCCAGCCCCGGAGAACGTTGGCGAAGCGGAAGCGGTCGGACTCGCGCAGCCCCTCGATGTTCGCGATGACCTCCGGCGGCGGCTCGTCGTAGTGGGCCACACCCATCTCGAAGGGCAGCTTGGACATACCGAGGATGGCCTCTGACGGGATCCAGGTGACCGAGGTCACCTTCGACTCGATTCTCATGGCGTCCACCTCCTGTTTGTCCTGAGCCTAGGTGGCCGCCGGCGAGGCGGCCATGGTGCCGGCCCGTGTCCCTGAGTGGGGCAGGCACCCCTGTTCGATGGGTGGCTCCCTCCTTGCCGGGCGGCCCCGGCGATGCGAGGGTAGGGCCATGCCCGCGAGCCGCATCAGCGTCTTCCTGGCGGACGACAACCTGATCGTGCGGGAGGGTGTGAGGGCGCTTCTCACCCTTGCCGACGACATCGACGTGGTCGGCGTGGCCGGCGACTACGACGAGCTGGTGCGGGGCGCCAGCGACGCCGCGCCGCAGGTCGTGGTCACCGACATCCGGATGCCGCCCAGCTTCGAGGCCGAGGGCATCGAGGCGGCGCGGGAGGTGCGGAGGCGGAACCCCGGCACCGGCATCGTCATCCTCTCCCAGTTCGAGGAGCCGGCCTACGCCGTCTCACTCCTCAAGGACGGGGCGGCCGGCTTCGCCTACCTACTCAAGGACAGGGTCGCCGAGGGCGACCAGCTCTTCCGCGCGATCCGCGAGGTCAGCACCGGCGGCTCCATGCTCGACCCCCGGATCGTGGAGGCGATGATGCAGCCGGTCAGCGCCTCGGGGGAGCTCGCCCGCGCCGACGAGGAGCTCCTGCGCCTGGTCGCCGAGGGGAGGACGGTGAAGTCGATCGCCCTACTGCGCCGGACCACACCGGCTGCCGTCGCCGACGAGATCGACGCTCTCTTCCTGCGCCTCGCCCAGGAGGCAACCGCCGGCACGCGCGGCGCCCTCGACCGGCTGCGCATGCTCCACCGGGCCATCGTCGAGGGCAAGGAGCAGGGCGAGAGCCTGAGCCGGCTGCTGCCGCGGGAGGTGGCGGAGCAGGTGCGCACCGGAGGCCTCCGGATCGGCGAGACCGCGCAGCTGGTGGTGACGGTGGTGATGAGCGACGTCCGCGGCTATTCGGCGATCGCCGAGCGCGCCGACCCCAGCGCCCTCGCCGGCCAGCTCAACCAGCACCGGCGCGCCATGAACCGCGTCATCGACGCCGAGGGCGGAACGATCATGCAATACGTCGGCGACGCCGTCATGGCCGTCTTCGGCGCGCCGCTGCCGCGCCCCGACCACGCCGACCGGGCGGTGGCCGCCGCCCTTGGCATGCACCGGGCCCAGCGCGAGCTGAACCGGGTCTGGAGCGAGCGGGACGAGCCGGCCTTCGGCCTCGGCATCGGCGTCTCCACGGGGCCGGTGGCGGCGGCCCTGCTCGGCTCCGAGGACCGGCTCGAATATTCGGTGGTCGGCGACACCGTGAACCTCACCCAGCGCATCCAGCAGTGGGCGGAGCCGGGGCAGACCGTGCTCACCGAGACCGCCTTTCGAGCGCTCTCGCAGCCCCCCGAGATCGAGACCCTGGCGCCGCAGCAGGTGAAGGGGAGGGAGGCGCCGGTCCTCGCCTGCCGGATCGCTGCCGAGGACGGCTGACGCCGGCTGGCCTCTTCTCATCGGCTCCGGCGGGGTGGCCGAGGTTGGCGCCGCTCGTACGCCCGGGTGACCGGCCGGCCGGTCAGATGAAGTAGTGGCCCTGTTCGATGTCCTCGAGGAGGCCGGGGTGGGTGGGCCTCCAGCCCATGAGCTCCTGGGTGATGGTGCTGGAGGCGGGCATGTCGGTGCTGAGCAGGTACACGAGCATGCCCCCGTACTCCGCGGCGGGCAGCGACCTGGCCTGCAGGTTCAAGTGCCTGCCGATGGCCTCGGCGATCTCGCGGACGGGGACGCCCTCATCGCCGACGGCGTTGAGCACCGCACCGGCGGGCGCCTGCTCGACGGCCAGCCGGTAGAGACTCGCGGCGTCCTTCACGTGGACCGCGGGCCAGCGGCTGGTCCCATCGCCGATGTAGCCGGAGACGCCCTTGGTCCGGGCCATGGTGATGAGCTGGGGGATGAATCCGCGACGGTCGCCCTCGCCATGCACCGAGCGGGGCAGCATGACCAGGCAGGAGCGAACGCCCCTGCCGGCGGTGGCCAGCGCGGCCTGCATGTTGGTGATGCGGGCCGCGATCGGACCGGCGGCGATGATTTCGTCACGTTCGGTCGCGGGTCGTCCGGGCCTGATCAGCGTTGCGCCTGAGATCACCAGGGGCTTGCCGGTGCCGGCAAGGCTGGTGGCGAACGTCTCGATGGCCATGGCGTCGGTCCGCGTCGCGGCCTCGGTCACGCTGGGCACGACGAAGGCCAGGTGGATGACGCCGTCGCTGTCGAGGGCACCGGCGCGCAGCACGTCGATGTCGTTCAACTCGCCGCGCAACGCCTCGGCGCCCATGTCGGCGACGGCTTTGGCGGAGGCTTCCGAGCGGGCCAGCCCGACGACCTTGTGGCCGGCGCTGATGAGTTCGGGGACGACGGCCGAGCCGATCCAGCCGGAGGCACCGGTGACGAAGATGCGCATGGAGATGCTCCTTGGTCGTGCTTGCGCGATGAGGATGCGCGGCGCGCGCGCCGCGGCCGGAGCATTGATGCGATCCGGTCGCATCAAATGCTAGCGCGCCGATGCGATGCAGTCGCATCGCCTATGCTGAGACGGTGAGCAGATGGGCACCGGACGCGCGTGAGCGCCTGGAGACAGCCGCGCTGGACCTGTTCGTGGAGAACGGATACGAGGACACGACCGTCGCGCAGATCGCGGATCGCGCCGGTCTGAACCGCGCCACGTTCTTCCGGCACTTCGCCGACAAACGGGAGGTGCTGTTCGGCGGTGAAGACGTGCTGGCAGGGCTGTTCGGCGACGCCATCCGGGGTGCCTCGCCGGATGCGACGCTCACCGAGTGCCTGCAGGCCGCGTTCGCGGCCGTCGGCGCCGTGATGACCCCGCAGCAGCGGGCCAAGGCCGCCCAGCGCGTGCTCGTGGCCGCGGCGAACACCGAGGTGCAGGAGCGGGGGCTGCTCAAGCACGCCAGGATCGCCAGGTCGATCAGCACCGCCCTGCGCGCACGGGGCTCGGACGAGCTGACCGCCCGGCTGGGGGCGGAGATGGGGATGCTCGCCTTCACGATCGCCGTCGAGCGCTGGATGGAGGCGGAGAATGACGAGCCGTTCGCGCTCCATGCGGCAGCGGCCTTGAACGAGCTGCAGACGCGCGCGGCCGAGCTGGACTCCCGGCCCCGCCTTTCAGTCTGAAGAGGAAGAGCAGCTCAGGCGGCCGCCCGTACGCCTTCGACACGGAGGGTTGGCGTGCTGCCGCCACCAAATACGACAAGCTCACCGTCCGCTACGAGGCCGCTTCTCACCTCTCCGACACCGCCTGGTGCGGCCGGCGCCGCCTGGCGGTGGCGGCCACGGTGCCGGCGGCCACCGCGCCGAGGCCGATTGTCGTGATCGCCGACCAGAGCAGCGTGGCGCGAGCACCGAGCGCGGACACCAACGGCCCGCCGAGCGCGGTACCCAGCGGTGACGCCATGATCAGGAACGAGCCCCGGAATGCGAGCACCTGCGCCAGCTCGGCGGGCGGGCTGGCCTCCTGGAAAAGCGCCATCGACAGCGAGGCCCACGGCCCCCATATCACCGCGCCCGTGCAGAAGGCGACGAGCATCAGCCACAGCGGCGTGCCCAGGCCGAGCGGCACCAACGCCGCTCCCCAGCCGAGGACGATCCCGATCATCGTCGGCCACACCGGCAGCCGCCGCAGGAACGGCGCGGCGAGCTCGCCCGCGACCGCACCGACCCCGAAGACGGCCCAGAAGGTGCCGAGCAGCGCCGCCGAGCCGTGCAGGTCGGAGGCGACGTGGACGGGCAGCGCCACCTCGACCGGCCCGTAGAGCAGATAGAAGAAGAACGAGAGCGTGATCAGGCCGAGGAGCGTCCGGTTGTCGCGAAGTACGCGCCACGCGTTGCCGGCCGGTGCCCGGGTTCCGGCCGCCCGCGCGACGCGTGACGGCGCCAGCGGCACGATGCGCGCGTAGCTGACGGCGAGGACGGCCCAGGTCGCCGCGTCGACCACGATGACGACGGCCGGTCCCGTGAGCGCGGCGAGCACGCCGGCCATCGCCGGCCCGGCGACCAGGCTCAGCTGGCCGGCCAGCCCGAACACCGTGTTGCCGGCCACGCGGTCCTTGGTCGGGAGTGTCTCCGCGATCAGCGTGTACTGACCGGCCATACCCCACGCGTTCAGCAGCGAGGAAGCGCCGAGCAGGCACACATAGGGGATCGGTCCGAGCACACCAGCCAGCGCCAGGAGCCCGGCGAGGCCGAGCGCGACGGCGCGCAGGGCGGCGTTCACGGATGCCAGCCGGGCCCCGCCGCGACCGCCCAGCCAGCGTCGGAGCGCCACCGCTCCGGCGGCCCCGGGCAGAGAGTAGGCGGCGACGGCGACACCGACCCACAGCCCCCTGCTGCCCGCCGGAGCCAGCCGCAGGGCCAACCAGGCGACCGCCACCACGCTCATGCCGTCGCCGAGCGACGACAGCGCGACGCCGGGAAGGACGCGCCGGAGCACCGGATGGGTGAAGGCCGGCCAGTAGGGCGACGCCTGCAGCCGCCCGACAAGCCGCCCGCCCACGGATCGGGCTCTCTCGGTCACCGCCACGACCTCGTGGTGTCGGTGAGCCGGCCAGCAGGCCGTCCGGACGCAGGCTTCTCCCGGGACGCGGTGACGCCGCCGTGACTGAGGGAGCCGTCCATGTCGGCCAGGCTAAACGAGGGTTCAGCCGCGCCGCTTCTCGAATCCTGATCGGTCACCGGGTTCCCCGCCCCCCGGTCGGCGCGTCGCCCGAGACGGCCCGCTCAGACCTTGCGATCTGGGGTTCCGAGGTACATCAGGGTCGCCATCACGCGCCGGTGCACGTCGACCTCCTCGGTGAGGCCGAGCTTGGAGAAGATCGAGTTGATGTGCTTCTCAACCGCGCGCTCGGTGAGGAAGAGCGCCCTGGCGATGGCGCCGTTGTTCTTGCCCTGGGCCATCTCCGCCAGGACCTCCCGCTCGCGCGGGGTGAGGGTGCGAAGCGGCGAGCTCTCACTGGTCCGTGCCGCCACCAGCGCCTCGACCACCAGGGGGTCGATCACCGAGCCGCCGCGGGCCACCTCCTTGACCGCGTTGACCAGCTGGGCGACGTCGGCGACCCGCTCCTTGAGGAGATAGGCCCGGCCCGCCGCCCCCTTCTCGAGCAGGGTCAGCGCGTACTCGGGCTCGACGAACTGGCTGAGCACGACGACCCCGGTCCCCGGGCTCGAGGTGCGGAGGCTGGCCGCCACCTGGAGCCCCTCGTCGGCGTTGCCGGGCGGCATCCGGATGTCGGTGAGGACCACGTCGGGCCGGTACTCGTCGACCGCCCTGAGCAGGGAGTCGCGATCGGCGCAGACGGCGACCAGCTCCAGCTCGGGCTGGGTCTCGATCAGCTGCCGCACCCCCTCGCGAACAAGGTAGTTGTCCTCTGCCAGAACGACGCGGACGGCCACAGTCCGCAGCATACTGGCTGCGGCGCGCACCGGCCAGCGTGGAGGTGGGCGTCCCCCGGGACGGTGGTGCTGGCACCATGGGCATCAATCCCGCCCTTGCCCTATCGTCGGTAGGACATGACAGTGCGGGTTCTCCTTGTCGACGATCAGGCGCCGTTCCGGATGGCGGCGAGAGCGGTGGTAGAGATGAGCGACGGCTTCGAGGTGGTGGGCGAGGCCGAGACCGGCGAGGCCTCGGTCGAGATGGCCGGCGAGCTGCATCCGGACCTGGTCCTGATGGACGTCAACCTGCCCGGCATCGACGGGTTGGAGGCGACCCGCCGGATCCTGGGTCACTCCAGCCCGGTGGTCGTCCTGCTGCTCTCCACCTACGAGGCGGGTGACTACGACTCCAAGGCGGCCGAGTGCGGTGCGGCGGCCTACATCCCCAAGTCGGACTTCCTCCCCGATCGCCTCGAGGAGGCCTGGTCGAAGAGCGTCGCCAGCCGGTAACGGCGCGGGCTCAGGCCGGGGCCGGCACCTGCGCTGGGGCGGGTAACCAGGCCCGGAGGCTGGTCCCCTTCCCTGGGACCGACCCGATCTCCAGCCTGCCCCCGGCGGCGTCGAGGCGGTCCCGGATGGTGGTCAGGCCGCCCTCCCTCGCCGGTGCGTCGGCATCGAAGCCGTCGCCGTCGTCGGTGACCTCGAAGGTGAGGCCTCCCTCCTCCCGGCGGACGCACACCGCCGCCAAGCGGGCATGGGCATGAGCCTCGACGTTTCGGAGCGCCTCCAGGATGCAGAAATACACGCTCGACTCGACCTCGCGAGGGTAGCGCCCGACGTCGGCGTCGACGGTCACCGCGATCGGCATCCGGCGCGCGTGGGCCTCGATGGCGGCGCCCAGACCACGGTCGGCGAGGAGCGGCGGGTAGATGCCCCGAGCCAGCTCGCGGAGCGCCTGGAGGGCTTCGTCGGCCTCCTCCATCAGCTCCGAGGTGAGCTGCCTGGTCCCGGCCGGATCGGCGGAGGCCCGCGACCCGGCCCCGGCCAGGCGGCGGCGGAGCTCGGCGAGCGTGCGCTGAGCGCCGTGCTGGAGGTCGCGCTCGATGCGCGCTCGCTCGGAGCCCTGGGCCGCGAGCAGCCGCCGCCGGGACGACTCCAGGTCCTCCAGGTGGCGGACGAGGTCGGCGGTCAGGCCGACGTTGCGGAGAACCAGCCCGGCCTGGTTGGCGAGGTCTTGGAGCAGCGCCGTCTCGGTCGAGCTCAGGGGTTCCCCGGGGCGCTTGCGCACGGAGAGCGCGCCCAGCAGCTCCCCCTCATGCCTCACGGCGACGGTGCGGTTCGCGTCGGGAAGCGGCGGCATCAGCTGACCGGTCACCGCGATCGCCTCGCCGGTGGCCCCGGCCTCCGGCCAGCTCGCCGCCGGCACCAGGGTCCGGCCGGAGCGGAGCCAGACGGTGCCGCGCTGGGCGGCGGTGCCCTCGGCCAGCACCCTGGCCATGCGGGGCAGCACGTCAGCGGCCGAGTAGGACCCGGCGACCCGATCGGAGAACTGGCTGAGGATCTCGTAGGGTGTCGCCCGGCTCCCGTAGACGAGGCGGTTGGCGAGACGCTGGAGGCGCTCGCGCAAAGGCTCGAAACCGACCGCGACGATGGCGGTGGCGACGATGGAGAGTGCGAGGTTCGGCTGCCCCCCAGATCCGATCAGGCTGCCGACACCGACGGCGAGGCCGACGTAGACGGCGGTGATGAACACGGCCAGGGCACCGAAGACCAGCGTGCGGCTGATGATCAGGTCGATGTCGTAGAGACGGTACTTGAAGATCGCGACCGCGGCTGACACCGGCAGGCCGACGCCGAATCCGATCAGGTTGACCAGGGTGTTCAGAGTCGACCAGGTGCTCTGCTGGGTCGGAGCGATCACGAGGAGCGAAGCCGAGATGAGGTTGGCGACCACCGTCATCAGGACCACGTACGCGATCCAGCGAACCTGTTCCCGCTCATCCCCGCGCGCCTTCCGCGCTCGTTGGAAGGGCGCCGATCCGGCGATCAGGAGGAGCACGCAGCCGATGGCCCAGACCAGGTTCTCGAGCAGCTCGCCGTTGGCCACGAAGACCTTGAGGAAGGACTGCCGGAGCGGATTGGGCAGCGTCGGGTAGCTGCCGTTCTCTCCGGCAACCGGCGCAGGAGCCATGGCGGTGATCAGGAAGATGGCGACGGTGAACACGGCCGCCGCGAACAGCAGCGCCCGCCAGCGCCGCGACGGCAGGCGCCCGTTCGGCAGCAGCATCATGAGCAGCAGGGCGGACCCGCCGGGGTAGACCAGGACCACAGCCTGGTTCTGCAGCCATAGTGCCCAGACGGCGCCGGGCAGTCCGCGTCCGACGGTGGCGGCGTAGGTGCCGTAGGTGGACGCCGCGGCGAAGAGGCCGATCCCGATCGCGGTGAAGAGGAGGACCCAGCCGACCGAGTTGCGGGGGCGCTGCCAGGCTATCAGCCCGACGGTCACCGGGAAGGGCGCCCAGATCGGACCTATCACAGCCCAGCCCAGCCCACGGTGCAGGCCGGAGATTCCGAGCGCGAGCACGCTGACGCCCAGGCCTACCGAGAGCGCGGTGAGGGACCAGGCCAGTGCGGTGGTCGCCGGGCGCGGGGTGCCGTCCATGGTCGGACTCCCCTCGCTCATGCCGGCACCGTCGCCGGCCCAGGGATCGGCACCGTCCCGATCAGCCGGGTGCCGCTGCCGAGCGCCGAGTCGATTTGGAGCCGGCCCTCGAGCGCGTCGAGGCGGTCGGCGATGTTGGTGAGGCCGCCCCTTGTGGCCGTCTCCGGATCGAAGCCGCAGCCGTCGTCCCGAACCTCGAACCGAAGCCCGTTGGATTCCGTCAGCAGCCGCACGTGAACGCACGTCGCATGCGCGTGGTGCCGGACGTTGGCGAGCGCCTCGAGCACACAGAAGTAGACGCCGGCCTCGATCTCCCGCGGATACCGGCCGATCGCCGTCGCCTCGATCGATGCCGTCGCCGCCGCCGGCACCCGTCGCAGATGGGCCTCGATCGCCGGTTCCAGACCGCGGTCGGCCAGGAGCGGGGGATAGATGCCCCTGGCCAGCTCGCGGAGCGTCTGCAGAGCCTCGTCGGCCTCGGCCATCAGTCCGGCGATCATCTCCCCGGTGCGAGCCGGATCGGTCCCGGCCAGGGCTCGCGTCTCGCCCAGCCGCTCGCGCAGCGCGATCACGTTCCGCTGCGCGCCCTCCTGTAGATCTCGTTCGATGCGCCGCCGCTCCGCATCCTGGGCGGCGAGGAGCCGGCGCCGCGAGCCCTCGAGCTCCCGCAGCCGGCGAACCAGCTCCGTGGTCAGACCGACGTTGCGCAGCACCAGGCCGGCCTGGTTGGCGAGGTCGTCGAGGAGGTCGACCTCGATCGTGCTCAGGGACTCGCCGGCCCGCTTGCGGACAGACAGAGCGCCGAGCAGTTCGCCCTGGTGCCGCACCGCCACCGTCCGGTCGGCCTCCGGGATCGCCGGCATCAGCTGACCGGTGACCGGCAGTGGGGCGAGGCCGGCGCCCCACTCCGTCGGCCACACCGCGGCCGGTCGCAGCTGGGCGCCCGACCGGAGCCACACCGCGGCTCGCTCGGCGCCGGTGCCGTCAGCCAGCACCCTCGCCATCCGAGGCACGACGTCCTCCGCGGCGTACGAGGCGGCGACCCGTTCCGAGAATTCGCTGAGGATCTCATAGGGGTTCGCCCGCGGCCCGTAGACCAGATGGTTGGCCAACCGCTGGAGGCGCCCTCGGAGCGGTTCGAAACCGACCGCGACGATGGCGGTGGCGAGGATGCTGAGACCCAGGTTGGGCTGACCGTTGGAGCCGACCAGATCACCGATGCCGACGGCGATGCCGACGTAGACGGCGGTGATGAACACCGCCAGCGCGCCGAAGACCAGGGTCCTGCTGATGATCAGGTCGATGTCGTATAGGCGGTACTTGAAGATCGCCACCGCCGTCGCCACGGGAAGGCCGAGGCCGAAGCCGAGGACGCTGACCAGGTCGGTGAGGACGTTCCAGATCTCCTGCTGGCCGGGCGAGACCACCGACACCAGCGACAACGCCGTGTCGCCGATGGCAGTCAGTCCGACGACGTAGGCGATCCAGCGGACCTGCTCGCGCTCGTCGCCGGTGGCTCGGAAGACGCGCAGGAGGAGGGAGGCGGCGGACGCCACCAGGATCAGGACGGCGAGGACATAGAGCACGCTGACGAGGTAGTCGAAGAGGTGCTGCCCGGACTCGAAGAGAGGAAGGACCGCGACCGGGTTGGGGAGCCGGGGTGTCCGGCTGTCGGGCCCGGTCACGTATGGCGGGCCGAGGGCTGTGAGCAGGAGGAAGAAGAGTGACAGCGCCACTCCTGCCCAGGCCACCGGTCGCCACCGCGCCGACAGGAGGCGCCCCCGGGGAAGGAGCAGCAGGAGGAGGGCGACCGCGCCGCAGGGATAGACGGGGATGGTGGCGAGGCTGTACAGCCAGAGAGCCCACGCCGCGCCGGGCAGGGTGCCGTGCCGGGCCAGACCGGCGTACACCCCATAGCCGGAGGAGGCCGCGGTCAGCCCCATTCCCAGGGCGGCGAAGAGGAGTATCCAGCCAATTGGGTTGCGCCGTCGCTGCCACGCGATGAAACCGCCGATCAGGCCCAGGCCGAACGGGAAGGGGGCGTCGAGGGGAAGGGCGTTGCCGGGGTCCACGTCCGAATGGAGGTTGACGACGCCGAGGGCCAGGGCGGTGACGCCCAGGGCAACGGCGACGATCGCGAGGCCCCATGCCAGGGCCACGCTTCCGCGGCTGCGGTCCCGGCTCGCGTCGATCATCCGCTCACGTCCGCGCATCAGACGGTCACCGGAACGAGGGCGGGCGCCGGCAGCGATCCGGTCAGGGTCGTGCCCCGGCCCGGCCCGGAGTCGATGTGGAGCTCGCCGCCGAGGGCGTCGAGTCGGTCGGTGATGTTGGTCAGGCCACTCCGGAGCGCGCTCACCGAATCGAAGCCAGCCCCGTCGTCGGCGACCTCGAAGGTGAGTCTCCCCCCGGCGTCCGCCAGCCGCACCCATGCCCGGTCGGCGTGCGCGTGCCGTTGCACGTTGGCCAGAGCCTCGAGCAGGCAGAAGTAGACCCCGGCCTCGATCTCACGCGGGTAACGGTGGACGCCGGCGGACTCGACCGAGACCGGCACCGACATGCGGCGCAGCTGAGCGTCGATCGCCGCCTCCAGGCCCCGGTCGGCGAGCAGCGGTGGGTAGATCCCCCTGGCCAGCTCGCGGAGCGTCTGCAGCGCCTCGTCGGCCTCTATCATCAGGCCCCTGACCATTTCCCTGACCCGAGCCGGGTCCCCGTCGGCGGCGGCGCGGGTCTCGCCGAGGCGGGCCCTGAGCGCGAGCAGGTTCCGCTGCGCTCCCTGCTGCAGGTCTCGCTCGATCCGCTGCCGCTCGGCGTCCTGAGCGGCGAGGAGGCGGCGGCGGGACCCCTCCAGGTCCTCCATGCGACGCACCAGCTCGGCGGTCAGGCCGACGTTGCGGAGGACCAGCCCGGCCTGGTTGGCGAGGTCTTGGAGGAGGTTGTTCTCGATCGCGCTCAGCGACTCGCCGGCGCGCTTGGACACGGACAGGGCGCCGAGCAGCTCGCCGTGATCACGCACTGGCACCGCGCGGTCCGATCCCGGTATGACCGGCATGAGCTGGCCGGTGACCGTCAGCGGGGCCAGGTTGGCGAGGACCGCGGGCCAGCCCGCCGCGGGTCGGAGCCGGGCCTCGGAGCGCAGCCAGACCACGGCCTGGTCGGCGCCGGTGCCCTCGGCAAGCGTCCTGGCCATACGGGGTACGACGTCCTCGGCGGCATAGGAGCCGGCCACGCGCTCGGAGAACTCGCTGAGCACCTCGTAGGGCGTCGCCCGAGGCCCGTAGACGAGGCGGTTGGCCAGGCGCTGGAGGCGCTCGCGGACGGGTTCGAAGCCGAGCGCCACGATGGCGGTGGCGACGACGCTGAGGGCGAGGTTGGGCTGGCCGCCGGAGCCGACCAGGTCGCCGATGCCGACGGCGAAGCCGATGTAGATGGCGGTGATGAAGACGGCCAGCGACCCGTAGACAAGGGTCCGGCTGATGATCAGGTCGATGTCGTAGAGCCGGTACCGGAAGATCGCGACCGCGGTGGCGAGGGGGAGGGCCACGCCGAACCCGAGCAGATTGACGGCGAGGATCAGGTTGTTCAGGACGTCGCTGAGGACGGGGACGACGATGAAGAGGGCGGCGGTCACGCCGTTGGCGGCCGCGGTCAGCGTCACCACGTAGGCGATCCAGCGAACCTGCTCGCGCTCCTCGCCCCGGGCCCGGAAGGCGCGCACCAGCGGCGCCGTCGCGGAGATCAGCAGTACCGCCCCGCCGATCACGTAGACGACGTTCGGGATCCACCGCGCGGTCCTGGCCACCCAGCCGAGCGCGGGCAGTGCGGTCGGGTTCGCGAACGCCGGCCCCTCGCCGCTGAGCCCCGTCAGCGGGCCTGGGACCAGGGCCTGGAGCACCAGCCACACGGCGGTGACGACGATGACGGTCATCAGCAGCGGCCTCCAGCGCGGAGAGGGAAGCCGCCCGTCGGGGAGCAGGAGCAGGCACGCGGCGATCCCGCCGCAGGGATAGACCAGGGCGAGGGCCTCGTTGGCGATCAGGATCGCCCCCGGCCCGGCCCGGCCCGCCTGCGGCAGCGCGCCCAATTCGGCCGTCACTCCGGCCGCGCCGATGGCGATCCCGATGAAGAGAAGGATCCAGCCGACCGGGTTCCCCGGGTGCCTTCCGGCGATGAGGCCGCCGATCACGCCGTAGAAGATGGGGAAGGCCGCCCAGGCCCAGTTCGAGTTGACGCCGCCGACCCTGGCGCCGACATCCACCGCGTCGACGGCGAGCAGCGCCGCGGCCAGCGACAGGGCGGCGATCGATCCGCCCCAGGAGAGGATGCGCGACGCCGGCGCGGTCCTTCTCATCACACTCGACCTTAGCCTCGCTCGGGCCGGACGTCGATCGTGCTCACCCTCCCGGGCGCGGTCGTGCCTCCACACCTCTGCGGGCCCCCAGGCTCGTGTGGACGGCCGCTGATCGCGGTCCGTACCGTTTCCAGGAGGCTGTCCGGTTGCGGGCGGCACCGAAGAAACACGAGGAGGCGCGCATGTCCCTGACCATGACCCCGACCGAGCGCGAGGCGTTCCTGGCCGACCTGCACGTGGGCATCCTCAGCGTCGCCGACCAGGGCGGCCGGCCGCCGCTGTCGGTGCCCATCTGGTACATGTACGAGCCCGGCGGAGGGCTCTCCTTCATCACCGGGCGAGGCAGCCGCAAGGTGCCGCTGATCCGGAGCGCGGGAGGCTTCACGGTCTGCGTCCAGACCGAGGTTCAGCCCTACCGGTACGTCACCGTCGAGGGCTCGCTGACCGTGGTCGAGGACACCTCCGACGCGGATCGCCGCGCGATGGCCGACCGCTACCTGGGCCGGGAGGAGGGCGGCCGTTACTTCGCATCCACGCCCCCGGACGAGGTCAGGGAGTCGGTCACGATCCGCATGCGGCCGGAGCGGTGGCTCACCGCCGACTTCAGCAGGCAGCAGCGCTGACCGGCGGAGGCGCCGCTGGACCGATGCCATGATCAAGGGCGATGGAGCAGCCTTCGAAGACCCACCAGCAGGCCATCCAGGAGGAGTTCTCGCGCACCGCCGAGGCCTTCGCCGACCGCCAGCGCCGGCGCTACGCGGTCCTCGATCCGGTCGTCTTCTCCCGGCTCGAGCCGGGCCAGCGCGTCCTCGAGGTGGCGGCGGGTGCTGGCACCTTCCTCGCCGCCTTCGATCCCGCCGCCTCGCTGGCGGTGGCGCTCGACCTGACCCGGGCCATGCTCGACGTCGCCCGGCGCGACCATCCCAGGATCAGCTGCGTGCTCGGCGACGGCGCGGGGCTGCCCTTCGCCTCCGGGTCCTTCGACCTGGTCGCCTGCGCCAGCGCCGTCCACCATTTCCCAGACCCGCTGCCGATCCTGGCCGAGATGGCGAGGGCCAGCCGCGGACGCGTCATGATCGTCGACCAGTTCGCGAGCGAGGATCCCCAGGAGGCGGCGGCGATGACCGAGCTGGAGCGCCTCCGCGATCCCAGCCACGCCGTCTCGCGGCCGGTCTCCGAACAGCGGCGCCTGCTGGAGGCGGCGGGGCTCAGCGTCGTCGACGAGCGCCGCGTGGAGCATGACGAGCGGGTGTCGTCGTGGACCAACTCGCGGGAGTTCCCGGCCGACCGCATCGCCGCCGTGCGTCGCTTCATCGCCGATCGGGGCTGCGATACGGGCATGGACCTGCGGCCCGACGGTGAGGACTGGGTCTTCCGCCGGCGGATGGTCGAACTCCTCGGCGAGCCGTGCTGACCGAGCGCTCAGGAGCCCCGCCTCAGCCGGGGCTCCGCGCTCTGGCCAGGTGAGGGCGCTGGGGTGACGGGGACCGGCGCCCGGCCACCTCGTGATGGATCGGGACATGTCGCCGATTGACTGGCGGTCGGGTGCCGTGCAACGATCTACCGATAAATCGATGCACAAAGGCCAGGACGATGGGCGCGTGACGATCCGCCAGGTGGCGGAACGGGCCGGGGTCTCGCCCAGCACCGTCTCCAACCTGCTCAACGGCAGGGACGGGCGGATGCAGCCGCGCACGAGGCAGCGGGTGGTCCAGGCGATCGCCACCCTCGGCTATCAGCCGAACCTGGTCGCCCGCCAGCTCCGCACCGGCCAGGTCCGGAGCGTGGGGCTGGTCGTGCCGTCGGTGGCCAACCCATTCTGGGGCGGCCTGGCCCGGGCGGTCGAGGGCGAGGCGCTCCGCCACGACCGGCAGATCCTGCTCTGCAACAGCGAGCGCGATCCCGGGCGGGAGCGCGCCTACGTGCAGGAGCTCTTCGCCAGCGGAGTGCGGGCGGTGATCATCGGCAGCTCGCTGCCCTCCCTCGAGCACCTGCTGCCGGCGATGGAGCGGGGCCTCTGCCTGATCGCCTTCGACCGGGAGACCCAGCCCGGCGATCCGCCCGGCCTGATCTCGGTGAGCGTCGACAACCGGCTCGGGTCCAACCTCGCCACCCGCCACCTGCTCTCGATCGGGCACCGACGCGTCGGCTTCATCTCGGGCCCGATCGCGACGGTGAGCCGCCGGCAGCGGCTGGCCGGGTATCACGACGCGCTGGAGGCGTCCGGCATCGCCTACGACCCGGAGCTGGTCTGGGTGAGCGACGACGAGGGCGGGTTCGGCGACGTCGACAGCACCGGGCGCGGCGAGAAGGGCATGGTCGGTCTGCTCCGCCTGATATCGCCGCCGACCGCGGTCGTGACCATCAACGACATGTACGCCATCGGCGCCTGCGCGGCGGCCCGGGCGGCCGGGATCCGGGTGCCCGAGGACATCTCCGTCATCGGCTTCGACGACATCGTCCTGGCCCCGCTCTTCAATCCGCCCCTGAGCACGGTCCGCCAGCCGCTGCAGGACATGGCCCGCTACGCGATCGACGTGGTCGAGGGCCTGAGGTCGCGCCTCGAGGGCGGGGGCCAGGCCGTGTCCGTGGTCATGGCGCCGCGGCTGGTGGTCAGGGAGTCGACGGCGCCGCCCGCCGGCGTGGCGGCCTCGCCCGGGTGATGGCGCGGCCGACGACGTCCGGCGCGCCGGGATCCGCAACCAGGAGGAGGTACATGGAGGTCAGCGAGCGTGATTGAGCGGACGTCCGGGCTCGAGGGCAAGGTGGTGCTGGTTGCGGGCGCCAGCACCGGGATGGGGAGATCGACGGCGATGGCCGCCGGAGCGGGGGGCGCGTCGGTCGTGCTGGCCGCCCGGAACGGGGCCGCGCTGGCCGGGGCCAGGGACGAGATCGTCTCCGCCGGCGGCGAGGGGACCGCGGTCGAGATGGACGCCACCGACCGCGCCGCCGTCGACCGCGCCGTCGCCCTGACCGTGGAGCGGTACGGCCGGATGGACGTGCTGGTCGACTGCGTCGGCGCCAACATGCCCCGGCGGACACTGCTCGAGCTGACCGCGGAGTCGTGGGCGTGGATGCTGGAGGTGAACCTCACCACCGCCTTCCACCTCACCCAGGCGGCCGTGCCCGTCCTCCGGGGCCAGGGCGGCGGGCTTCTCATCTATGTCTCCTCGATGGCGGCCAAGATGGCGGACGCCTCCGGGCCCTCCTACCAGGCGGTCAAGTCGGGCGTCGCCGCCCTGGCCCACGCGACCATGGAGGAGGAGCGCGCGGCCGGCATCCGCACCTCGGTGATCTATCCGGGCCTGACCGACACGCCGCTGGTCGACCAGCGGCCGACCCCGCCACCGGCCGAGGTCCTGGCCAGGGCGCTGCAGCCCGATGACGTGGCCGCCGCCTGCGTCTTCCTGATCGGCCTGCCCGCCCGGGCGCACGTGCCGGAGCTCCTGCTGCGACCGAGCCGGCCGTGAGCGAGAAGGTCCGCGTCGCCGTCATCGGCGCCGGCCAGATGGCGAACCGCGTCCACTACCCGTCCCTGGCCTCGCTGGAGGAGGTGGATCTGGTGGCCGCCTGCGACCTCGATCGGGAGCGTCTGGAGAGGACCGCCGGGCGATGGGGGATCGAAGGCCGGTTCACCGACTACCGGGAGATGGTCGATCGGTCCGCACCGGACGCGGTGTACGCGATCGGGCAGCCGCATGTCATGTACGACATCTGGACCTGGTGCCTCGAGCAGGGGCTCGACCTCTTCATCGAGAAGCCGATGGGCATCACCCTGCACCAGGCGAGGTCGCTGGCCCACCTGGCACAGCGGCACGGCTGCGTCACCCAGGTCGGTTTCCAGCGGCGGTCCAGCCCGCTGGCGGTGACGCTCCGCGACGAGTGCCTCAGGAGAGGTCCCATCGAGCATGCCGTCTGCCGCTTCTACAAGAACGCCATCGACCCCTTCCTCGGAGCCCGGGACCACATGCTCGACGATGGCGTGCACGCCGTCGACACGCTGCGCTGGATGTGCGACGGAGAGGTCGTCCGGATCCAGAGCGTGACCCGCCGGCTGCACGTCCCCGACCTCAACTTCATCGCCGCCCTGCTCAGCTTCGACAACGGCGCCACCGGCGTCCTCCTCAACAGCTGGGCCAGCGGGCGGCGGGTCTTCTCGGTCGAGATGCACGCCCCCGGTGTGTGCGCCGAGATCGAGCCCGAGGTCGGCGGCGTGCTCTACGCCGATGGCGACACCGAGGGCGTCCGCCACGACGCCAGGCGGGCGGCGGGGAGCGACGAGCTGTACGTCTTCGGCGGCTTCCGGGCGAAGAGCCGGGAGTTCGTGCGCTGCGTCCGGGAGCGAAGCCAGCCTGGCTCCAGCTTCGCCGACGCGGTCCGAACCATGGAGGTGGCGGAGCGGATCCTGGCCCAGGACCTCCTCTCCGCCGGCGAGGAGGGATCGGCAGGGTGAACCGAGCCGTCCGATCCGCGACCCAGCAACTGGACGAGGTGACATGAGCGCAGAGAACACGATCGCCGTCGAGATGGCCGTCTTCACCAAGCCCTGGCCCGGCCTGGCCATGGGTGAGCTGGCGGCGATGGTCCACGGGATGGGCTTCGACGCCGCCGAGGTCCCGGTCCGGCCGGGCTTCCAGGTCGAGCCGGAGCGCGTGGCGGCCGACCTGCCCCGCCTGGTCAAGACCCTGGGTGACGCGGGGGTCAAGGTCTGCAGCGTGGCCAGCGGTCTCGACGAGCCGGTCTTCGCCGCCTGCGCCGAGACCGGGGTGCCGATCATCCGGATCATGGCGCCGGTCCGCCGCGGCGCCTACGCGGCCTCCGAGGAGGACTTCCGGCACCTGGTCGCGGAGGCGCTGCCCCTCGCCGAGAAGTACGGCGTCCGCATCGGTGTCCAGCCCCACCAGGGCGACTTCATCAACAGCGGGGTGACCATGCACCACGCGCTGAAGGGGTTCGACGCCGCCCACGTCGGCGTGATCTGGGACGCCGCCCACGACGCCCTCGCCGGCGTGGCTCCGGAGACAGGCCTGGACATCGTCTGGGACCAGCTGCTCATGGTCAACCTCAAGAACGCCTACTACGAGCGCGTCAACGGGCCCGAGGCAGACGCCGCCGAGTGGCGCCCGCACTTCACCACCGGCCAGCACGGGCTGGCCTCCTGGCCCCGCGTCGCCGCCGAGCTGATCCGGCGCGGCTACCAGGGCACGGTCTGCCTCACCGCCGAGTACGACCCCGCCGGCGAGGAGGCCAGGCTGGTGGTCAAGGACCTGACCTACGCCAGGGGCCTGCTGCTCGCTGAGGGTTCCGGCCGTGCCGGCTGAACCCGCGGCGGGGGAGACCCTCTCCCTCCGATTGCATCACTGCGAGCTCAGGGAGGACGCGGGTGGCAGGCGCCGCTGGCACTGGGCGTCGCGGCGCACCTCGATCCCGGCCTCGCGCACGGGGATCCTGGTCTGCGACATGTGGGACCACCACTGGTCGCGCGGGGCCGCCCAGCGGGTGGACGCCCTGGCTCCGACCATGGACCGCTGGCTGCGCGGGATGCGCGCGGCCGGCTGCCACATCGTCTTCTGTCCCTCCGACGTGACCGGCGCCTACGAGGGCACGGGGGCGCGGCGCCGCTGCCAGGAGGCGCCGCGCTGGGAGCTCTCCTCGGCGCCGGCGCTGGAACTCCCGCCGCACCCGGTCGGCGTCACCGACGGCGGCTCCGACACCCGGGGCGACCAGCCGGTCCACACCCAGGCGTGGCGGGCGCAGCATCCGGCTCTGTTCATCGACGACGACCGAGACGGCCTCTCCGACGTCGCCGAGGAGGTGTTCGGCTACCTGGCGGCGCGGGAGGTCGGGCTGGTCCTGATGGCCGGCGTCCACCTCAACATGTGCGTGCTCAAGCGCCCCTTCGCGCTGATCGAGCTGGTCCGCAACGGCTTCGAGGCGGCGCTGGTCCAGGATTTGACCGACGCCATGTACGACCCGGCCGATTCGCCCTACGTGAGCCACGAGGAGGGGAACCGGCTGATGAGGGGCTACGTGGCCCGCTTCCTCTGCCCGGTCGTCTCCAGCGACGAGGTGCGGATCGAGGCCTGAACGAGGCGGAGCGGGGCCCCGCGGCGCGCCGGCCGGGCCCCCTCCGGCTCAGCTCGCGGTGGCCCGGGCCACCGCCTTCTCGTCGACGACGATGCCGAGACCGGGCGTCTGCGGCAGCACCAGCTCCCCGTCGACCAGCTCCATCGGCTCGAAGAAGTCGTCCTGCCAGGCCTGGAGGCGGGCGTAGCTCTCGACGATCATGCCGTTGTCGACGGCGGCCACGGCGTGGGCGCCGAGGTAATGGTTGCCGTGCGGGGCCACCGGCAGGTGGTGGGCGGAGGCGAGGGTCGCGATCCTGATCCACTCGGTCAACCCGCCGCAGGTCAGGGGGTCGGCCTGGACGATGTCGGCGGCGCGGCGCTCGATCAGGTCGCGGAAGCCCCAGCGCGTGTACTCGATCTCGCCTGAGGCGATGGGGACGTCGAGGGCTCGGCAGACCTCGGCCGCCCCCTCCATGTCGTCCGGCCAGCAGGGCTCCTCGAACCAGCCCACGTCGTAGGCGTCGACGGCGCGTCCGAACCGGATCGACTCGGCCGCGTTCCAGGCGTTGTTGGCGTCGATCATCAGCCGGATGTCAGGCCCGAGCGCCTCCCGGGCGGCCCTGACCCGCTCCACGTCCTCGGCGAAGGGGGCGCCGCCGATCTTCATCTTCACCGAGTGGTAGCCGGCCTCGACGAAGCCGCAGAGCTCGGCGGCCAGCTGCTCCGGCCCCTTGCCCTCCTCGTAGTAGCCGCCGGCGGCGTAGGCGGGCACCCGGTCGCGGAAGCCGCCGAGGAGGCGGTACACGGGCTGGCCCAGAATCTTGCCGCGGAGATCCCAGAGGGCGTTGTCGACCGAGCCGATGGCGCTCAGCGCGTCGCCCTTGGCCACCGGCTTGCGCCAGCCGGTGAACATGCGGTGCCAGAGCCGCGCGGAGTCGAGCGGATCCTGGCCGATGAGCCGCTCGCGGATGGGGCCGGAGATCATCGGTCCGCCGGTGGCGAAGGAGACGCCGGTGACCCCCTCGTCGGTGTCGACGTGGACCAGGGACAGGCCCTTGCGGGACGTGGTCAGGATCGAGTTGCGGTAGGGGCGGTCGAGCCGCCCCAGGTCGTAGGCCGTGTAGCGGACGTCGGTGATGCGCATGCTCTCCTCCGGGTGGACGCGGTGGGCTCAGGCCGGGGTCATCCGAAGTCGCAGCCGCCCGGTGGCGGCGGGTTCCAGAACCTGCAGGACGGTGCGGTGGACGGCCTCGCCCCAGACCGAGGTGAGCCGGGGATCCTGGAGCTCGATCCTCTCCGTCCGCGCCGAGAGCAGCGAGGGATCGTACTCGACGTCAAGCGCCCGCCACCGGCTGGGGTAGCGGAGGCGGCCCGGCCCCACCTGCTCGGGCGCCGGCCTGGACATCAGGTGGAGGGCGAGCTCCCGCGGGCGGCGGGCCAGCTCGTAGTCGTCCTCGACGAGCACGGCGCCCTCGCCGGCGCGCTCCAGGCTGAGGCGGCGGTCCCAGCGGCGCACGCCGGCCGAATCGGGGTAGGCGGCGGCGATGTCCATGGTCAGGTGGCTGGCGCCGTCGCCGATCTCGCAGCGCACCGAGCGGGCACCGTGCTCGCTCCCCGCCGCCTGCTCCTGGCCGTCGATCAGGGGGACGCTGTGGAAGGCGCTGCGCATCGGCCAGATCCGGTACCGGTCGGGGCCGAAGGTCCGCGCCGTGTAGGTCTCGGGGCCGACGTCGATGAGGACCGGGAAGCCGTCGACGGCGACGATGAAGCCGCCGGCGTCGTTGTGGTTGTGGCTGGCGCCGTTGTCGCCGCCCTTGGCAGCGAGGAAGAGGCCGCGCGACTCGCTGCCGCGCTGCCGGCTGGTCAGCACCTGGATCCCCTCGTACCAGCTGTCCTGAACGTGCGGCGCCGCCTTCGGCGCCGGCTCTTGCCAATACTCGCCGTCGAAGAGCGCGGCCAGGCGCCGGGTGAGGTCGTGCTCGCGCTCGGCCCCGGTCTCGACGGTGCGCATGGAGAGGGCGTGCCGCTGGACCTCGGCGTCGTGCAGCCGGGCGCCGAAGCGGTAGAGGGGCTCGCCGGAATGACGCAGCCGGGCGGGCGCGTCGCCGAAGTTGACGTACCAGTCGGCGTGGACGTGCATGTGGTGGAAGAAGCGCGTCATCTCCCGCAGCCGGGGAAGGTCGAAGCCGTCCAGGTGGCCGCCGCTGGCCGAGTGGAGGACGTCCATGCAGTCGAGCAGGCTGCCCGCCGCGCGCCACCAGTAGGACGCCCCCTCGTCGCAGCCGCCGTCGTCCGAATAGCCCTCCCAGAAGGCGTCGAGGCCCCTCACCATCCGCGCCACCAGCGAGGCTCTGAGCTCGACGTCGTCCTCGACCAGGAGGGCGGCGACGAGCAGGTTGGAATGGATCCAGGGGTTCCAGTTGTTGGGCCCGCGGCCCTCCTCCCGGCCGCGCAGCCAGTGCCAGTCGTCGTCGTACTGGTAGGGCTGGAGGAGGCGCCGCCTGACCTCATGGCGGATCCGCTCCGAGACCTCGGGGAAGTCGCGGTCGAGCACCGGGCCGAGGAGGTAGCCGACCCAGGCCAGGAGGGCCCCGGTCTCGGCGCCGAAGAGGTCGATCCAGGGGCGGCGCGGATCGGAGAGCATCCCCGCCGAGCGCTCGTGCGCGGGGACGCACCAGGTGCTCTCCTCGCAGATCGCCCAGATGCCGTTGACGGCGTCGTCGAGGAAGCGGCCCTCGCCCTCGACGCACTCGGCCAGGGTGAGGTCGGCCAGAGCCGTCCGGCGCTCGTAGTACCGCGCCTGGTAGCGGGTGCGGTTCCCGTTCCGCCGGTACTCGGCGTAGAGGGTCGCCGGGAGCTCCGGCCAGGAGCGGCCCAGGTGGGCCTCGGCGCGCTCCAGCTGGGCCCGGCCGCGGTCCGGATCGAGATCCCGCCAGCCATCGCGCTCGTCGGCCGCCGGGTAGGGCCGCCACTCTCCGGGTGGCCGCAGCCGCAGCCGGATGCGTCCTCGCGGGAACAGGTACTGCAGTTGGGGCTCAGCCATCGCCTCTCCTCCTCTCCACTCCACGACCGACGTCGAACCCGATCGTAACGCCGGCGGCGATCCGGGCTCGACGGCGCGGCACCGTGCGCGACTCAGGCGGAGACGGAGAAGCCGGACTCGCGGACCGATCGGGCGAAGCGCTCGGCGTCGAGACCGAGGCCGAAGCCGGGGCCGTGGGGGAGGGTGACGCGGCCTTCCTCGACCCGGTAGGCGGAGGCGTCGACGGCGGCGAACGCGGCCTCGTCCCACTCGAGGAAGGCGAGGCGGGGCACGGCGCCGGCGAGGTGCCCGGAGACCATGTTGCCGAGCCCGGTTCCGTAGTGATGGGGGGCGGGGATGGCTGGCGTGTGCCGGCCCAGGTGGAGCCAGCGGCTGAAGCCGGGGGAGACGATGTCCCGCTGGAGGACATCGATGAGGCCGCGCTCGGCGCATTCCTCGAGGGCGGGCGACGCGTACCCCTCGCCGTCGGCGAGCAGGATTCGCAGAGAGCGGCGCTCCAGCCACTCGCGGAGGTCGGCGTAGAGGACGGGATCCTCGTGGAAGGGCTCCTCGATCCAGTGCAGGCGGCAGTCGGCCAGCTGGTCGAGGACGCGGCGGGTCAGGTTCAGGGTGTAGCCGTTGTTGGCGTCGATCATGATCTCGGGACCCGGGCCGACCGCCTCACGGACGGCGCGGACCACGGCGACGTCGCGCGACGTGCCTCTCTCCGGCTCCATGTGCCGCGCACCGCGGCCGACCTTGATCTTGAAGGCGCGGTGGCCGCGCTCGTACCCGGCCCTGGCCTCGGCGGCGATCAGCTCCGCGCCGGCGGCGTCGCTCTCGAGGTCGAGATCGTCGAAGTAGAGGGTGGTGTCGTAGCAGGGGATGCTGGGCGGCGTGCGCGGTGCGGGGAGGCCGAGCACCTCGCAGGCGGTCAGGTAGACGGGCTGGCCGCGCCGGCGGGCGATCAGGTCCCAGAGGGCGTACTCGAGCGAGAGCCGCCGGCCGTCGCCGCCGCTCCCGGTGGCCGCGGACAGGAGCGGATCGAAGGCGAAGGCGAGCGTGGCGCCGACGAGGTCGCGGGCCGTCTCCTCGTCGATCCGGGTGAGCCCGAATCCGCTCGAGCCGTCGCTGGCGAGGACGCGGGCCACCTGGGGCCGAACGGTGCGGCCATGGTCGCCGAGGCGGGCGTTGGAGCCCGCGGCCCGCGGCCGCTCGCCCTCCAGCCGGGCCACCTCGATACGCTCGATCCTGACGCGGGAAAGGCTCTCCATCCCCTCCTACGCTATCCTCCCGCTCGCGACCGCGTCGAGATGGTTGAGTCGATTTAAAGATGTAGTCATTGCATTTACGTATCGACTCTGCTTGAATCGACTCATGACCACTCAACCGCGAATCGCCGTCGTCGGAGGCGGCCCCGGCGGCCTGATCTGCGCCCGTGTCCTGCAGCGCCGGGGGATCCCGGTGGCCGTCTTCGAGCGAGACGCCTCGCGCCGCGCCCGCTCGCAGGGCGGGACGCTGGACATGCATCCCGAGGACGGCCAGGTCGCGCTTCACGCGGCGGGGCTGCTCGAGGACTTCATGGCCCGCTCCCGGCCGGAGGGAGAGCAGGGCCGCCTGGTCGACTCCGACGGCACCCTGCTCCTCGAGTCGCCGCCCCCGCCGCGGGGGGGACCAGGCCGCCCCGAGATCGACCGGGCCAGCCTCCGCGACCTGCTCCTGGATTCGCTCGAGCCGGGCACCGTTCGCTGGGGGCGGGCGGTCACCGCCATCGAGCCGGAGCCTGCGGGAGGCCACCACCTGCGCCTCTCGGACGGCGCCGAGGGCCGCTTCGAGCTCGTCGTCGGCGCCGACGGAGCCTGGTCGCGCGTCCGCCCCCTGCTCTCCGGCGCCGTCCCCGGCTACACCGGCGTCACCTTCGTCGAGGCACGGCTCGACGACGTCGATCCCCGCCACCCGGAACTGGCGGCCCTGGTCGGCGAGGGCAGCCTCTTCGCCCTGCGCGCCAACCGGGGCCTGATCGCCCAGCGCAACGGCAACGGCACCATCCGCGTCTACGCGGCGATGCGGATCGAGGAAGAATGGCACCGTCGGCTGAGCCTCGACCTCGACGACGCCGCGAGCGTGCGCCGGGCGCTGCTGGCCGAGTTCGAGGGCTGGGCACCGTCGCTGCTGGCGATGATCAGGGAGAACGACGGCGGCTTCGTCAACCGCCCCCTCCAGGCGCTGCCGGTGCCGCACATCTGGCAGCACCATCGGGGTGTCCACCCTGCTCGGCGACGCCGCCCACCTGATGTCGCCCTTCTCCGGCAAGGGCGCCAACCTGGCCATGCTCGACGGCGCCGAGCTCGCCCTCGCCGTCGCCGCCGGGCCGGATCTCGACGCCGCCGTGCGCGCCTACGAGGGCGCCATGCTCCCCCGCTCGATCGAGGCGGCGCAGGTAGCGGCGGCCGGCCTGGCCGGTGCGATCGCCGCCGACGCGCCCGCCCACACCGTCGCCCGCATGCGCGCCCTTCAGTCCAGCGCGAGCTCGGTCCGCAGCGGGAGATCGCGGGAGGAGAAGCCCGCCAGCAGCGAGTAGGCGCCCCGCTCCCAGGTCCACCGTCCGGCGTCGGCGTCCCATCCGGCGAGGGCCTGGGCGGGCACGACCAGGTCGACGTCGCGGACCTCCCCGGGCTCGGCGGCGACACCGGCGAAAGCGACCAGTGCCCGCGGCGGCCGTGCCCGTCCCGGGGTCGACGCGTAGACCTGGACCACGGTCCGACCGGCCCTCGATCCGGTGTTGTGCAGGCGGACCCGGACGCGCACGTCACGCCCGGGGAGGAGCGCGGCGTCCGCCGCCTCCACCAGCTCGAGGGACCACGTCGTGTAGCCGAGCCCGTGGCCGAAGGGGAACGCGGGCTCGATGTCGCCGGCGTCGTAGCCGCGATAGCCGATGAGGAGGGATTCGTCGTAGCTGATCACGCCCTCGTCGGGCTGGGTCGAGAGCACCGGGCAGTCGGCCTCGGTCCGGGGCAGCGTGGTCGGCATCCGGCCGCCCGGCTCGGCCCCGCCGAGCAGGACGTCGGCCAGGGCGAAGTCCATCTCCTCGCCGCCGAACCAGGCCTGGACGATCGCCGCCACCCGATCCTGCCAGGGCATCAGCACCGGCGCCCCGGCGTTGACCACGACGACGGTGTTGGCGTTGGCCTCGGCCACCCTCCGCACCAGCTCGTCCTGGTTCCAGGGAAGGGCCAGGGTGGAGCGGTCGAAGGCCTCCGACTCGATCTCGTCGCCGGTGCCGACGACGACGATCGCCACCTCGGCCTCGCGGGCCGCGGCGACCGCCTCCTCGAGCTCGGCCTCGGCGGGCGGGGAGGGGGGCTCGTGGCCGAGCGCGGCGACCAGCACGGGCAGGGCGCCGGGGACGAGGACGCACTCCAGGGTGACGTCGACCGTGGGCGTTTCGGCCAGTTCGATCTCGAAGACGTGCTGGGGCGGCCGCAGGAAGCCCTCGACCGGGTCCTCGGGCAACGGTATCTCGACGTCGACGGGCCCGGCCTCGCCGGCCCGCAGCCGGAAGCGTCCGACCCCGGCCACGCCGAAGCGGTGGCGGCCGCCGACGCCTGTGGAGAGGCGGCCCCGAAGCCGCAGCGTGGCGGCGCCCGGGAGCGTCAGCGGGGTCTCGCCGATCCAGGTGAACCGGGAGGTCGCGCGCAGCTCGGAGTGAACGACGGCGCCGCCCTCGTCCAGGACCTCGAGGCGCAGGCCGGCCTCGCCGCTGTCCGGGTCGGCGGTGCGGTCGGGGGAGAGGGGGGCGAGCAGCCTCCCGGCCCGAACGCCGCGCCGGTGCACGATCTCGACGTGCCCGGGGAGCGTGGCGGTGAGCGCCTCCAGCAGCGAGGCTCGGCGGCGCGGGCTGACGTGAGCGCTGCCCCCGCCCTGCACGCAGAGCCCGTCGGCGAAAGGCCCGATCAGGGCGACGCGGTGGAGCGGCTCGGGATCGAGGGGGAGCGTCTGAGCCCGGTTCTGGAGCAGCACCATCGAGGCGGCGGCGATCAGGCGCATCGTCGCCGCGGTGGCGCCGACACCCTCCGGCGGTCCGGTGTTGACCCGCCCGGCGAGGCGGAGCAGCCGGTCCAGCTTGTCGTCGATCTCCGACTCGGGGACCCGGCCCTCGCGCACGGCCTCGGCGAGCCGTTCGCCCCAGGGCCCGTCGGGACCGGGCATGACCAGGTCGAGCCCGCCCATGGCCGTGGCCTCGGTGCTCCTGGCCGCGAACCAGTCGGAGACGACGACGCCGTCGAAGCCCCACTCCCGCTTCAGCACGTCGACCAGGAGCGGGCGGTTCTCGGTCATGGTCTCGCCGCCGACGCCGTTGTAGGCGGCCATCACCGCCCAGGCGCCGGCCTCGGTGACGCAGGCCTCGAAGGGGGCCAGGTAGAGCTCGCGCAGGGCGCGCTCGCCGACCTCGACGCTGTAGGTCATCCGCTGCGTCTCGGAGTCGTTGCAGACGAAGTGCTTGACGGTGGCGGCGATGCCGCGCTCCTGGAGGCCACGCACGCAGCCGGCGGCGATCCGGGCGGTGAGGAGCGGATCCTCGGAGAAGCATTCGAAGTGACGGCCGTTGAGCGGGGAGCGATGCAGGTTGACGGTCGGGGCGAGCACCATCTGCACCCCGCGGCGCCGGGCCTCGGCGGCGAGCAGTCCGCCGTAGGCCCGGGCCAGGTCCTCGTCCCAGGTCGCGGCGAGCGCCGACGGGCAGGGCAGGCTGGCCGAGAGGTCGCGCTCGTCCCAGGTCTGGCCGCGCACGCCGGCGGGGCCGTCGGACATGACGATCCGGGGCAGCCCCAGCTCGGGTGCGGCGGGCAGGGACCACGCGTCGGCCCCGGTGAGGAGCCGGACCTTGTCCTCTGTGGAGAGGCGCTGGACGGGGCCGCTTTCGCTCATTCCGGCCACGCTACACCCAGCGGCCCTCGCGGGTGCCGGCACCGTGTCCCGCCTCCACCTGGTCACGCGGCACTCAGCCAGCTTGCGGTCGTATGCCGCCTCGTACCCTGCAGGTGCGGCATCGCGGACGTCCAGCTGAAGCCTGCCGACCCTCAGACCGGGGCCGTCGTAGAGGCGACGTGATCCGAGCACCTCCAGATGCCCGACGACCGGCGCGGGTCTGCTTGCATGGAGCCATCACGAGCAAGCAGCAGGACTCCGGAGAGCCGGTGCCCCGGCCCACCGAGGTGCTACGAGCCCCCAGCTTCGCACGCTTCTGGACGGCGTCGACACTCAGCTCGGCCGGGACGTCGGTCACCTCGGTCGCCCTGCCGGTCATCGTGGTAACCCTCCTCCACGCGTCACCACTTGAGGTCGGGTACGTCAACGCGGCTGGGGTCGCCGCCTACACCGTGCTCGGGTTCTTCGCCGGCGCGCTCATCGACCGCTGGCGCCGAAAGCCGGTCCTCGTCTGGTCCAGCGCCGTCCGCGCAGTGGTCCTGGCCGTGATTCCGCTGCTCTGGCTCGCCCACGCCTTGTCGATCGGGGCCATCGTCGCCACACTGTTCGTCTTCAGCGGTGCGTCGGTATTCGGCATAGGCGCTCGCCAGTCGTTTCTCAGCTCCATCGTGCCGCGATCGCAGCTCGTCTCCGCCAATGCCCGGCTCGATCAGAGTGACGCCGCCGCGTCGACGCTCGGCCCGGCGTTGGGAGGAGGGCTCGTGGGCCTTCTCGGCGGACCGCTGTCGATCGCGCTCGACGCGCTGAGTTATGTCGTCGACGCGGCCGTCCTCGCCACGATCCGGATCGACGAGCCGAGGCCGGAGGCCCAGCCCACGGGCCGCGTCGGCAAGGAGATCCGGGAGGGATTCCGCTGGGCCTACTCGCACCGAGAGCTCGGCCCTCTGGCCTGGTCGACACACGCCTGGTTCGTTGCCAACAGCGCTGCCTTCACCATCCTCATTCCGTTCGTCCTGCGGACCCTCGACTTCACCGCACCGATCTACGGGTTGCTCCTCGCCGCCACCGGTGCGACCACGCTGGCGGGCGCCTTCGCCGCCCCCCGTTTGGGTCGGCGCTTTGGCGAGGGCGCGGTCGTCGTAGCCACGCGCCTGGCGTACCCCCTGCTCTGGGCCATCATCACGGTCGCCCCGCTGGCCGGTCACTTCGCCGCGCTGCCGCTGTTCGCGGGCATGGCGCTCTACGGGCTCGCCATGGGTGTCGAGAACGCGAACGAGATGGGATTCCGTCAGG
This sequence comes from Candidatus Dormiibacterota bacterium, assembly GCA_036272915.1. Classification (GTDB taxonomy): domain Bacteria; phylum Chloroflexota; class Dormibacteria; order Dormibacterales; family Dormibacteraceae; genus DATAXV01. The sequence continues at coordinate 10,000 of DATAXV010000126.1, read as the reverse complement.
CGGTGACACCAGACGAACTTCAGGGCCGCACAAACACAACCCTGCGCTCGGCGAATCGCACAGGCGCCTTGGTCGGATCGCTCGCGGGCGGCGCGCTCGCCACCATCGCCGGAATCGTTGTCGGGCTCTGGGCCTGTGTCGCCATCTTCATCGTCGCGGCGGCGATCGTGCTCTTCTCACCCTTCCGCTCCGCCGGCACCCTTGGGACAAGCCCGCACGGTCAGGCCGACACCCGCCACGCCAATGATGGTGACGATGATCTGCCCAGTTAGATTGCTACATGGCCCCTGGTGACGCGGTTCTTGGCCATGGGCCGGAAAGGTGCATGTCTTCGGCTCGGTCATGCCTCGGCGCGCGCTGGCAGAATTGAGGGGATGGACAAAGGGAGGGACGGGACCATGAGCGAGACTCCGGCCGAGCTGACGGTCGTCGAGGCGCACCTGACGCCGGTGCTGGTCGCCGATCCGCCGCTGCTCAACAGCACCGGCGTGCACCAGCCCTACGCACCCCGCCTGATCCTCGAGATCGAGGCCTCCAACGGGGTGAGGGGCCTGGGCGAGACCTATGGCGACACCCGCTACCTGCGCCTGGCCGAGGCCGTCGTCCGGGCGCTGCCCGGCCACCGGATCCACGACATCCACGGGCTCCGGCGGCTGGTCGGCGAGGTCTGCGCGGGTGGCGCCGACGGCGGCTCCGACGAGGCCGGCGGTCTGCGCGGCGGGTCGAGCTCGGAGAAGCCGGTGGCGGCGATCGTCGCCCTCTTCGAGGTCGCCTGTCTCGACGCCTGGGGTAGGACCCTGGGCGTGCCCGTGCACGCCCTGCTCGGCGGAAGGGTGCGGGATCGCGTCGAGTTCAGCGCCTACCTCTTCTACCGGTGGGCGCGGCATCCCCGGCCCGAGGACGCCGCCGACGACTGGGGCGAGGCGCTGGACCCGGCCGGGGTCGTCGCCCAGGCCCGGCGCATGTCGGAGGTCTACGGCTTCCGCTCCTTCAAGCTGAAGGGCGGCGTCTTCCCGCCGGCCGAGGAGATCGCCGCCATCCGCGCCCTGGCCGAGGCCTTCCCCGGCCATCCCCTGCGCCTCGACCCCAACGCCGCCTGGTCGGTGTCGACCAGCCTCGAGGTCGCCCACGCGCTCGAGGACGTGCTCGAGTACCTGGAGGACCCGACCACGGGGACGCCGCGGATGGCCGAGGTCTCCAGGGGCACCACGCTCCCCCTGGCCACCAACATGTGCGTCACCACCTTCTCCGAGATCCCCGAGGCGTTCAAGACCGACGCCGTGCAGGTGGTCCTCACCGACCATCACTACTGGGGTGGGCTGGTCGCCACCATGGAGCTGGCCGCCATCTGCCGGACCTTCGGTGTCGCCCTCTCCATGCACTCCAACACCCACCTCGGGATCAGCCTGGCGGCGATGACCCATCTCGGCGCCGCCGTTCCCGACCTCGCCTACGCCTGCGACACGCACCGGCCCTGGCAGTCCGAGGACGTGGTCACCGGCCGGCCTGTCTTCCGCGAGGGCTGCCTGGACGTATCCGACGCGCCCGGCCTCGGCGTCGAGCTGGACCGGGAGGCGCTGGAGCGGCTGCATCGCCGCTGGCTGGAGAGCGACATCCGCGACCGCGACGACGTCGGCGCGATGCGGGCGGTCCATCCCGACTGGACGCGACCGGCCTGGCCGCGCTGGTGATGTCGGCGCCCGGCGCCGGGCCTCAGTACCTCGAGGCGAGCAGGCTCTGCATGGAGCCGGGGCGGTTGCGCTCCAGGGCGAGCTGAATCCGGCCGAAGGCCTCGGCCAGCACCGCCAGCTGATCAGGGCCGACGTGGTCGAGGAAGTGCCGTCTGACCCCGGCCGCGTGCATCGGCCAGGCCTCGTGGATCAGCCTGGAGCCGCCGTCGGTGAGGTGTGCGTACACGACCCGGCGGTCGGTGTCGCTGCCGCTGCGCTCGACCAGGCCGCGCTTCTCGAGGCGGCGGACCCGGTAGGTGATCACGCTCGGGTCGACGCCCATGGTCACCGCGATCTCTCCCATCCGGGCACGGCGGTCGGGCTGGCCCGCGAGCAGGACCAGCAGGGCGTGGTCGAGATGGGTGACGTCGAATGCCTCCTTCATCTCTGCGTCGAGCGCGGCCACCACCCGGGTGGCGGTGATGACGAAGGGCACCCACGCCGCCATCTCCTCATCGCTGAGAGGTGTGATCAACGCGGCATCCCCGTTCCGTCTCGAGAATAAGATGGAAGTACTGAGAATTTCAAGCAACTCGACATGGGCCGCTCATTGTAGCCCGGACGAGAGGAGAACCGGTAGTGGCCGCCGCCGCCGCCTCCGGCGTGGAGGCAGCCCGGAAGGCGGCAGGAGGTCGGCATGAGCTCGCAACCTAGGACCCGCCAGGTGAAGCCGAGGTACCGCAACCCGCGGCCGCTGGCGGCGGGCGTCGACATCGGGCACGTGCACCTCCGTGCCGCCGACCTGTCCCGGATCCGGGCCTTCTACGTCGACCTCCTGGGCTTCGACGTGATCGTCGACATGCCCGCCGCGCTCTTCGTGTCGGCCGGCGGCTATCACCACACGCTGGGCTTCAACACCTGGGAGACGAAGGGCGGTGCGCAGGCCCCGCCGGGCACCACCGGCCTCTACCACATCGCCATCCGCTACCCGACCCGGGCCGACCTCGGCGACGCCCTGCGCCGGCTGGTCGAGGCCGACTGGCCGATCGACGGCGCCAACGACCACGGCACCCACGAGGCGATCTACCTGCGCGACTCCGAGGGCAACGGCCTCGAGCTCTGCTGGGACCGGCCCGAGGAGGAGTGGCCGGTGGACGCCGAGGGCCATCTCGCCTTCGGAGGGGCGAAGCCCGACGTCGAGGGCCTGCTCCGCGAGGGCGTCGAACCCTCCTGAGCCTCCGGGCGACCGCTTCCGCCGAGCGGTCTCGTCGTTCCTTCTGAATGACAAAAAATCGTCATCATGGTAATTTTGCTGTCATGCCTGGCGTCGACGCCGTGATGGCGGTCTTCGACGAGGCTGCCCTGCTCCACCTCCGCCTGGAGGCCATGGTCGAGCGGATCCACGGCTCGACCGAGCTGACCCGAGCCTGCCGGGGCGTGCTCCGGGACCTCGAGCGACTGGGCCAGCGAACCGTGCCTCAGCTCGCCCGGCGGCGGCCGGTCTCCCGGCAGACGGTCCAGGCCCAGGTCAACCGCCTGGTCGAGGCGGGGATGGCCGAGCTTACCGAGAACCCCGACCACGCCACCTCCCGCCTCGTCGGCCTGACCCCGACCGGGCGCGCCGCCGTCCGCGACATGTGGGCCAGGGAGATGCGGCTGGTGGAGACCCTCGACCTCGAGATCCCGGCCGCCGACCTGGAGCGAGCCGCCGGCGTGCTCGCGGCGCTGCGCCAGGCCATCGAGCGGCCGGCGGGCGCTCCATGAGCGATCCCAGCCCGTTCCCGGCCGCCCTCAGCTGGCTGATCGACAACCCCCTGCGGCGGGCGGGGGCGCGCCGCTTCGTCGCCCGTCTCGGCCTGCGTCCGGGGATGCGCGTCGTCGATGTCGGCTGCGGTCCGGGCCGGCTCAGCCTGGCCTGCGCCGCGGTTGTGGGGGAGGCCGGCGAGGTCCTGGCCGTCGACCTGCAGCCGGAGATGGTGGATCGCCTCGAGCGGCGCGCCGGGCGGGCGGGCCTGGCCAACATCCGGACCCTGGTCGCCGGAGCCGGCGACGGAGGGCTTCCCGCCGGCGCCTTCGACCGGGCCCTCCTCGCCTACGTGCTCGGGGAGGTCCCCGCCGGACGCCGGGGGGCGGCCGTGGCCGACATCGCGGCCGCGCTCCGGCCGGGAGGACGGCTCGTCGTGGCCGAGTCGCTGATGGATCCCCACCGGCAGGGTAGGGAGGTGGTGCGGAGCCTGGGCGCCGCCGCCGGCCTGGAGGAGCGTGGGGTCGAGGAGAGTCTGCTCGGGTTCGTCATGACCCTGGAGCGGACCGGCCCGTCGAGCTGAGCCGGGACGACCCGGGCGGCCGGAGCGGCCCGGGTCTGGGGGGTAGGAGGGATTCAGCCTTGCTGGAGAACGCCCTCGGCCTCGATGCTGAGGGTGACCTTCTCGCTGACCGCCATCCCACCGCCGGGGATGGGGCCGTTGTAGCTGACGCCGAAGTCGTTGCGGTTGATCTCGGTGGTGGCGGAGAGGCCGATCCGGGTGCCGCCATAGGCGTCGGGGCCGATGCCGTTGAACTCGACCGCGAGGGTGATCGGGTGGGTGGCGCCGCGGATGGTCAGCTCGCCGTCGACGGCGAAGTCCTCACCGTCGGACCGGATCGTGGTGGTGCGGAACGTGATCGTGGGAAACTTCTCCGCCTCGAAGAAGTCGCCGGAGCGGATGTGGTCGTCACGCTGGGGGGCGCCGGTGTTGACCGATCCCGCCTGGATGGTGGCGGTGGCGGACGACTCGAGCGGGTTCTCGGCGGTGACGATCTGGCCCTCGAAGGAGTCGAACCGTCCCCTCACCTTGCTCACCATCATGTGGCGAACCACGAACGCCACCTCGGAGTGCACGGCGTCGATCTGCCAGGTTCCGGCCACGTAGTTGGGAATGGTGGACACGACCTCGGACATGGGTTACCTCCTTCTCATCGGGCTTCTGCGGATTGTTCGCAACTAGGTTCCTAAAGGGAACTTACGTAGTATGTGCTAAATGGGAACTACATTGCAGTGGGTAATGTTCCGTTCCTCGGTTACACTGAGGTAACCATGGACGAACCGACGGCGCCCTCCTGCTGCCGCGCCCGTGAGGTCCTGAGCCGGATCGGCGACAAGTGGTCGGTGTACGTGATCCTCGAGCTGAGGCAGGGGACCAGGCGGTTCTCCGATCTGCGCCGCGGCATCGACGGCATCAGCCAGCGGATGCTGACGGTGACGCTGCGCGGCCTGGAGCGGGATGGGATCCTGGTGCGGACCTTCCACCCTGTGATCCCTCCCCGGGTCGAATACACGCTGACCCCGATGGGCTGCACGCTGCTCGAGACCCTGGGTGCGCTCCTCGCCTGGGCCGACGGCCATGTCGACGAGATCGACGCCGCCCGCGCCGCCTACGACGGCCGCTGCCCGCAGGAGGTCTCCGGCCCGAGCACGTGAAGGAGGGAGGAGGGCACGGTCCCCCGTCGGAGTACCGTGCCGCTCCCCAACCGGAAGGGAAGGAGGAGTATCAACTGGATGTCGGCCCCGCCGGGACCCGCGTCCCGTGACCTCGGGGCCATGTCTCCAGCATGGCTGGCGGACCCCATCCCCGTGGACGTGCGGGGGACACGACGGAAGGGGGCGCTCTTCGGTGGGAGCGGACGACCACGCCGGCCTCCGGCCCCGTTCGGCGTGGGGTCAGTCGGAACCCGCGGCGTGGCGCAGGCGCCGGGTGACCAGCTGCAGGATCGGGTAGCCGTCGATGTAGCGGCGCCGGACCCGATCCACCGCGATCGGGGGCAGCTGCCCCTGGTCCCCGTCGACGACCACCGTCTCCCGCGGGAACACCGACTTCCAGACCTCGCCGATGACGTCCGGACGCAGGTTGCCGGGGACGTAGACGTAGCGGCGATGGCGGGTCGCCTTGCGGGCGGCCCGCTCGGCCCGGCCGAACGCGACCTGGGCGGCGCGGTCGACGAGGTAGGGGTCGGTGACCTCGAGCAACTCGGCCTCACGGGCGTCGGCGGATTCGCCGCGGTAGAGGAAGACCAGGCGCTGGTCGCCGTCCGAGGCCCGGGCCGCCGCCGCCACCACCGCCTCCGCCGCCGAGGTGTCGTGGGGCAGGATGGCGAGCACGTCGGCCTCGGGAAGGTGACGCCGGCCCGTGCCGATCGGGACCACGCGGAGGTCGGGACGGTGCATGAAGGGGAAGACGATCGGCTCCCGGGAGCGTGAGACGTAGTAGGTGGTGATGCCCACCAGCAGGCCGAGGATGGTCAACCCGCCACCGAAGAGCGTCGCCTCCGGCTTGGCGACGAGGTTGGTCAGCCAGGCGATCGTGACCAGCACCGTGGTCACGATGCCGAGCGCGAAGAGCGCCTGGCCCTTTCGGGAGCGACGGTAGGAGTGGTCCCGCCAGCGGACGATGTCCAGGGCGAGGCAGGTGAGGATGAAGGCGCCGAGCAGGCCGAAGGCGTAGAGGTCGCCGAGCGTGCCGGCGTCGCCCCGGCTGACCACGACCAGCGCGACCGGCACCGAGACGGCGAGCAGGATCGCCCAGTGCGGGGTCCCACGCCAGGGGTTGCGCTGCTCGAGGACGCGGGGGAGGAAGCCCATCCGGGCGAGGGCGATGAAGACGTGGTAGGCGCCGATCATGCCGGTGTTGCTGGCGAAGATCAGGAGCAGCGCGCCGGTCACCGCGACGTAGTCGGCGAGGGCTGGACCGGCGACGTGGAAGCCGAGCAGGGAGATGAACTGGTTGGGGTTCTGACCGGAGGGCAGCAGCGTCGTCGACCAGAGGGTCAGGAGGGGGCTGGTGACGCACATCGTCACCACCACGGCGATCATCGCCTGGGCGGCGATGCGGCGGCGCGGCTCGCGCATGGAGGGCGCCAGCTGGGCGATCGTCTCCAGGCCGGAGAAGGCGAGGAAGGCGGCGCCGAATCCGGTCACCAGCGTGATCGGGGTCAGCGGCCGGCCGTGGAAGATGGCGGCGAAGCTGTGCACGATGCCGACCGGGCCCAGGGACACGGCCACGGCCAGGACCACGGCCAGCTGGCCGATGCCGGCGACGACGGCGATGACGGCGGTGGTGCCCGCGCTCTCCTTGATGCCGAAGGCGTTGAGCAGGGCGAGCAGGACCAGGGCGGCGACCGTGACCGGCACCACGATGCCGTCCATGGCAGGCGCCACCACGGTCAGGTAGTAGACGCCGGAGAGGGCGCTGAGCGCCACCGTCAGGTAGTAGTCGACGAGGATGAACGATCCCCCGAGGAGCCCGGCGAAGGGGTGGATGGCGCGTGACGCGACGTTGACCACGCCCCCGCCCTCGGGATAACGCCAGGCGACCTCCGCGTACTTGATGGTGAGCAGCACGAAGGCGACCAGGGTCATCGCCACGAACAGCGCGGACCGAGTTCCGAACTGGCCGTAGAGGATGCCCGGGACGTAATAGACGGAGGTCCCGATGTCGGCGAAGACGACGGCCCAGCAGAGGTACCAGGAGAGCGGTCCGCCCCGCACCTTGACCCGTCGACGTGGAGCTGATCCGGCGACGGTCACGAGCGGGCGATGCCTGGATGCGGCGGCACCTGGCGGCGCGTCGGACGCGGCCGGGGGGCGACGGGCTCTCGGTTGGTCGCGACCACGCTGCCATTGTGGCCGGATCGATGCGGGGCGGGGCGTGATCCATCTCCACCATCGCCGGCGCGGACGGATTGAGAACACACCGTTCCCTGTCTGTTACAGTTGACCTGTTGGATACGGATCGTTTCCTAATTGCCGGGATGCCGATGGCATCCGGCGGGAGGGTCGACATGGGATCGGACGCGGAGTTGGGATCGGGCGGCGCGCTCCCCGGGTTGCGGAACCTCGGGCACTTCCGGGCCATGCGCGAGAGCGAACCGGTCTGGCACGAGCCGGGGACCGGCGACTGGCACGTCTACCGCTACGCCGACGCCGCCGCCGTCCTGGCCGATCACGAGACCTACTCCTCGGACTTCGCCACCGTCGACCCGGGGATGTCGCGCACCCGCGCCGGCAACATCGTGGCCATGGACCCGCCCCAGCACCACCACGTCCGGCGGCTGGTCAGCCAGGCCTTCACGCCGCAGTCGATCGCCCTGCTCGAGGGCTGGGTCGAGCAGATCACCGAGCGCCTGCTCGACGGCGTCCGGGGCGAGGACCGCTTCGAGCTGATCTCGACCGTGGGCAGCCCCCTGCCGGTGACCGTGATCGCCGAGCTGCTCGGCGTCCCCAGCGAGGACCGCGAACAGTTTCACGCCTGGGTCGACGCCGGCATCAACCAGGTGCCTGCGGGCGGCACCGGGGGCAACCCGCTGCAGCCCTTCCTCGACTACCTCCCCGGCCACGTCGCCCGGCACCGGGCCGACCCTGCCCCCGACCTGATCGGCAGGCTGATCGCGGCCGAGGTCGACGGGCGGCATCTCTCCGACGCCGAGATCTGTGGCTTCGCGACGCTGCTCCTGGTCGCCGGCAACATCACCACCACCGACCTGATCGGCAACGCCGCCGTCTGCCTGGACGAGCATCCCGAGGCCCAGGAGGCGCTGCGCCGGAAACCCGCGCTGATCCCGACCGCGGTCGAGGAGATGCTCCGCTACCGCAGCCCGATCGCTCAGGACGAGCGCTACACCACCCGCGAGGCGCGGATCGGGGACACCCTCGTCCCCGCCCGCCAGACGGTCAAGATCTGGCTGCTCTCGGCCAACCACGACGAGCGCGAGTTCGAGAGCCCGGACCAGTTCCGCTTCGACCGCGAGCCCAACCGGCACCTCGCCTTCGGCCGGGGCGTCCACTTCTGCCTGGGCGCGCCGCTCGCCCGCCTCGAGGCTCGCGTCGCGCTCCGGACGCTGCTCCGCCGCTACGCCTCGCTGCGGCTCGACCGGAGCGGCCGCCGGTGGTCAACGCCAACGAGGAGTTCACCGGCATGCGCACCGTCGACCTCGTCGTCGAGCCCGCGTGAGGGCGATCAGCGCGTAGCCAGGCCCAGCGAGCGGGCGTCCGCACGCTCGATCGAGTGGGTGCCCGGCAGCCCGTCGAAGAGGCCCTCCGCCCCTCGTGGACGCCAGAGCGGGACGCCGGCCTGGCCGGACGCGTCACCGCCGCCGACCGGGACCACGTGCCCGGACTCGGCGGAGTCGAGGGCGCGCTGGACGATGAGCTGGTTCTCGAAGCTCTGCCCGATCGTGCCGACGACCGGATCGCCGTGGATGACGGCGTCGTAGAAGTTGCAGAGCTCGCCCAGGTAGCCGTCGTCGACGCCCTTGAGGCTGTGCACCTCGACCTCGTCGCCACGCTGAACGGTGACCCGGCGATGCTCGCGACCGCCGGACACGATCATCGTCCCCTCGGTGCCGTAGAGCCGCATCTCGCGGGGCTCGCGAGGGACGGCGATGTCCGGGTAGGCGGCGGTGTAGCTGCCGATGGCGCCGCTCACGAACTGAAGGTTCAGGATCAGGTCGGCGGGGGCGCCGTCGATGGTGCTGTTGGCGCCCTGGGTCAACCCGTGCAGGGAGGCGACGTCGCCGCAGCAGAGGCGGATCTCGGCCACGTCGTGGACGCCGGCGTCGAGGTGGGCGCCGCCGCGGTACTCGGGGTGCTGGCGCCAGGGCGTGCTCGAGAACTGCCCGGGCCGGGGCACGTTGCGGCTGACCGCGCGCCAGGCCATCAGATGCAGGCGGCCGACGGCACCCTCGTCGAGCAGCCAGCGGGCGAGGCGGGCGGCGTCCCGGTAGAAGAAGTTCTCGCCGATCAGGACGGTCCGCTCGGGGAACCGTGCGGGCAGCTCCAGGAAGGCACGGCCCTCCGCCTCGTCGCGCCCGACCGGCTTCTCGCAGACGACGTCCTTGCCCGCCTCCAGCGACTCCCGGCAGGCGGTGTAGAGAAGGGCGATGGGGAGGCAGATGAGGACCGCCTCCACGTCCTCGCGGCCGAGCAGGTCCTGGTAGTCGGCGTGATACGCCTCCATCCCGATCCCGCTGTACGACGAGAAGCGCTCCGCCTGCTCGCGCGAGCGGTCGGCGAAGGCGACCACCGAGTACCGCCGCGGCGTCCGCGACAGCACCGGCCAGTGCAGCTTCTCGACCGCGAGCCCGGTACCGATCAGCCCCAGCCGGATCGGCCTCGGCGTGTCCGAAAACTGGTCCATCCGCTCCTCCCTCGCCGGCTCCATAGAAAATCCCCTACGCGGTAGCGCGGCGCAGTTCGAGTTCGCCCATGGTGAGGTCGTAGCCGAGCCGCTGGAGGTGGCGCACCGCGTTGAGGGCAGACTGGCGTTGTCGCCTCTCGTCGAAGTGGTTGGGGCCGA